>JBILTM010000326.1:0-3607 GCA_044371545.1 Burkholderiaceae bacterium | reverse complement strand
CCACGGGGCACGACGATCCGGTCGCCGTCGACGCGGACCACTTCCTGGATCACCACGGTGTCGCACCCTTCCGGCATCACCGCGCCGGTCATCACGCGCACCGCCTGACCGGGGCCGACCGCGCCGTCGAACGCGACGCCGGCGTAGGCGGTGCCGATCGTCGCGAGCGGGGTGTCGGCGTCGGCCGAGAGGTCCTGCGAGCGGACCGCCCAGCCGTCCATCGCCGAGTTGTCGTGCGCGGGCACGTCGATCGGCGAGACCACGTCGCGCGCGAGCACGCGCCCGAGCGCCGCGCGGATCGCGACGCGCTCGACGCAGTCGATCGGCTCGACGAAGCGCTCGATCGCCTCGCGGGCGCGCGCGACCGGCACGGCCTTCGGGTCGAAGTCGGACAGGCACGAGACGATCTCGGCCAGCGTGGTGCGTGCGGTCATCGCGGTACGCCCCGTGCGGTGCCGACGGCGTCGTCGCGCTCCCAGCGCGCGAGCTCCTCGGCGGTGTTGATGTTGCGGAACGCGGCCTCGTCTTCGAACGGCACCTCGACGACCGGCAGCGGCGCGTACCAGGCATTGATGCGTCGCCGCCCGGTCGCGAGGAACGCCTCGAGGTGCTCGCGCAGGCTGCGGTCGACCAGGGCGAACACCGGGTGCGGCTGCGCGCCGGTGCGCGCGACCGCGATCCGCGCGCCTGCGCGCGCGAGGCCGTCGGCCAGCCGCTCGACGAGGTCGTGCGGCAGGAACGGCGAGTCGCAGGGCGCGGTGACCAGCCACGGCGTGGTCGCGTGCGCCATTGCCGCATGCAGGCCGGCGAGCGGTCCGGCGAAGCCCTCGATGCGGTCGGCGAACACCGGCACCCCGAACGCGTGCCAGGCGTCGGCGTTGCGGTTGGCGTTGATCGCGAGCGAGCCGACCTGCGGCGCGAGCCGCTCGATCACGTGCGCCGCCATCGGGCGGCCGCGGAACGGTCGCAGGCCCTTGTCGTCGCCGTCGCCGTCTGCGCCCATCCGGCGCCCGAGGCCGCCGGCGAGCACGATACCGGTGATGGCGTCGCGGGCGGGCGGCCCGGTCATGCCGTCCTCACGAGGCCGACCCGGCGCGCACGAAGCGCTCGGCGCCGGTGAAGAGCAGGTAGTGCCGGCCCTGGCAGCGGCCGATCATCGTGATGCCGATGCGACGCGCGATGTCGTGGCCCATGCCGGTCAGCCCCGATCGCGACAGCAGCACCGGGATGCCCATCTGCGCGCACTTGATGACCATCTCCGAGGTCAGCCGGCCGGTCGTGTAGAAGATCTTGTCCGCACCGTCGACGCCTTCGACCCACATCCAGCCGGCGATCGCGTCGACCGCGTTGTGGCGGCCGACATCCTCGACGAAGCTCAGGATCCGGGGAGGCGAACCGTCGGCGGGGTTCGTGCACAGCGCGCAGCCGTGCACCGCGCCGGCGACCTTGTAGATCGACTCGTGCCGGCGGACCTGCTCCATCACGCCGTAGACCGCGGCCTCGGAGACGCGCACGTCCGCGGGCAGGCGAATCGCGTCGAGGCTGTCCATCAGGTCGCCGAACACCGTGCCCTGGCCGCAGCCGGTGGTGACGGTGCGCCGCCCGAGGCGCTCGTCGAGCGCCTCGCCGCGCTCGGCGCGGTCCCACAGCGCGACACCCTCGTCGCGCAAAGAGCGCGAGGTCACCGCGACCGAGCCGGTGTCCCAGTCGACCTGCACCGCGGCGAGCTCGTCGGGCGAGGCGACGAGGCGCTGGTTGCGCAGCCAGCCGAGCGCCAGGTGCTCGGGCGCGGCCCCGAGCGTCATCAGCGTGACCAGCTCGCGCCTGTCGAGGTACAGCGTGAGGGGGTGCTCGCCCGCGATCGGCGTCGCGACCACGCGGCCGGTCTCGTCGATCGCGTCGACGGTGCTGGTGACCGGCCGGGCGTTCCGGGTCAGCTCGAGGCGCGGCATCGGGGGCGCGGCGGATCAGCCGCCGATGTAGCTCATCTCGATCTTGCGCAGGCCCGCGGTCTCGGCCGAGCGGATCTCGGAATAGCGGTCCGCGCGTCGCGCCCACAGGTGCGACACCGCGCCGGCGAGCTGGGCGTCGTCGAAGCCGCCGCGCAGCAGGCCGCGCAGGTCGTGGCCGGAGCTCGCGAAGAGGCAGGTGTAGAGCCGCCCCTCGGTCGACAGCCGGGCGCGCGAGCACTCGCCGCAGAACGGCTGCGTCACCGACGAGATCACGCCGATCTCGCCCGCGCCGTCGCGGTAGCGCCAGCGCTCCGCGACCTCGCCGGGGTAGTTCGGGTCGATCGGCTCGAGCGGGTGCGCGGCGTCGATCCGCGCGACGACCTCGCGGCTCGGCAGCACGTCGTCGAGCCGCCAGCCGTTGGAGGCGCCGACGTCCATGAACTCGATGAAGCGCACGATGTGGCCGCTGCCGCGGAAGTGCGCGGCCATCGGCACGACCTGGTCGTCGTTGACGCCGCGCTTGACCACCATGTTGACCTTGACCGACCCGAAGCCCGTGGCCGCCGCGGCGTCGATGCCGGCCAGCACGTCGGCGACCGGGAAGTCGACGTCGTTCATCGCGCGGAAGGTCGCGTCATCGAGCGCGTCGAGGCTGACCGTCAGGCGCCGCAGGCCGGCGTCACGCAGCGCACGGGCCTTGCGCGCGAGCAGCGAGCCGTTGGTGGTCAGCGTGAGGTCGAGCGGGGCGCCCGAAGCGGTGCGCAGCTCGGCGAGCATTCCGACGAGCCGCTCGACGTTCTTGCGCAGCAGCGGCTCGCCGCCGGTCAGCCGGACCTTCTCGACGCCGTGCGCGACGAACACGCGCACGAGGCGGACGATCTCCTCGAAGCTCAGCAGCGACGACTGCGGCAGGAACGCGTAATCCGTGTCGAACACCGACTTCGGCATGCAGTAGGTGCAGCGGAAGTTGCAGCGGTCGGTGACCGAGATCCGCAGGTCGTGCAGGCGTCGGCCGCGCGCGTCGAGGAGCCGCCCGCTCGGCGCATCGGCCGACTCGGGCACGTGGGGCAGCGCCGCGTCGTAGCGGTGCTCGGCGATCGGGATGACGACGCGTTCGGTCATGGGGGCAGGATTCGCGTCGATTCTAGCAGCGGGGGGGCGCGCGGCCGGCTGCGGGGCACGAGGCCGGCAGGGGCTCGCGGAGCGTGACCGGAGCGTACGCAGGAGGCGCGCGCAGCACGCTCGATCGCGACGACGAGGCCCGAGCGCGCGCCGGTCCGGAGATTGCGGCACGGGCGATTCGGCGCAAGCGCGTTCCGGTCGGCAGCCGTCGCCGGCGGCGGAAACGACGACGGGCCGCACCAGCGGCCCGTCGCGTGCACCCGGTCGCCCGGGTGCGGGGATCCGGCCTCAGCCCTCGTTGCGCGGCGCCTGGGTCTCGACCTGCACCAGCGGCTCGATCGCCACCTGCGCGCGCGGCTTGCGCACGCGCGGCGCTCGCTCGACCGGCACGATCGGCTCGGGCTCCGCCTCCTGCGCGGCGGGTGCGGTCTGCACCCACTGCAGGCCGGCCTGCTCGACGACCGACTGCAGCGTGCTGGCGTCGATCGGCTCGGCGGCCGGGACCGGGGCAGGGGCCGTCGCGGCCGCGGCGG
>JBILTM010000014.1:0-40507 GCA_044371545.1 Burkholderiaceae bacterium | reverse complement strand
GCGGCCTCGGCCGCGTCGTGCGCGACGCGCGCGTCGACCGTCGGCACGCCGTGCGCGGCGAGCAGCGCGAGCGAGGCCGGTTCGTCGAGCGCGCCGGGCGCGAGGCGCATCGCGGGCGGCGGCGCGTCGCCCGGGGTCGCCGGCACCGGCCGCCCGAGCGCCGCGCCGATCCGCGCGAGCGCGCCGATCGTGCGCACTGCGTCGGCGGGTTCGGCGAAGCTCAGGCACCCCAGCTCGGCGAGCCGGTCGCGGCGTTGCGCCGAGAACAGCGTCGACAGCGCGACCAGGGTGCCCGGGTGGTCGCGCCGCAGCCCCTCGGCGAGCGACTCGAACACCGGCCAGAGCGCGTCGCCGGCACCCGCCGCGGCCATGAAGCCGAGCCACGCGCCATAGTCGCCGCCCCGCAGCGCGGCGCGCGTCGCGCGCTCGATCAGCGTCGGGTCCTGGGTGACCTGGCCGGTGATGTCGATCGGGTTGCGCGGCGCCGCGAACGGCACCCACGACAGGATTTCCGCCTGCACCCCGGGCGCGGTCTCGGCGACGTCGAGGCCGACCTCGGCGGCCTCGTCGGCCATGAACGCGCCGACGCCGCCCGACAGCGTGAACAGCGCGATCCGGTCGTTGCGCGGCAGCCCGGCGACCGCGGCGCCGTGCGCGACGTTGAAGAACTCCTCGATGTCGCGGGCACGGTAGACGCCGTACTGGCGGAACAGCGCGTCGTAGACCGCGTCGTCGCCGGCGAGCGACGCGGTGTGCGACGCCGCCGCCTGCGCGCCGAGCGGCGTGCGCCCGACCTTGACGACGACCACCGGCTTGCGCGCCGCGTGCGCGGCAGCGAGCGCCCGGCGCATCCGGTCCCCGTCGCGCACGCCCTCGAGGTAGGCCATGATCACCGAGGTGTTCGCATCGCGCGCCATCCAGGCGATCACGTCGGCGACCTGCACGTCCGCCTCGTTGCCGGTCGACGCCCAGACCGACAGCCCGATGCCCCGGTCGCGCGCGAGCGAATACGCGTAGGCGCCGAACGCGCCGCTCTGGCTCACCAGCCCGATCGAGCCCGCACGCGCGACACCGATCCCCGGCGCCGGGCTGAAGGTCGCGAACATCCGCTCGCGGCAGTTCATCACGCCGAGGCAGTTCGGCCCGACGACGCGGATGCCCGCCTCGCGTGCGCGGGCCGACAGCCTTTCCTGCGCCACGACGCCGTCGCCACCGACCTCGGCGAAACCCGCGGTGAAGACCACCGCGGCGCGCACGCCGGCCGCGGCCGCGTCGTCCATCGCCGCGTCGATCGCCGACTGCGGCACCGCGAACACCGCGAGGTCGATGGGCTCGCCGACCGCGCGCAGCGACGCGAACGCCGGCAGGCCCTGCACCGTCGCCGACTTCGGGTTGATCGGCAGGATGCGGCCGGCCCAGCCCATGCGCCTGAGCAGCGCGACCGGCACGCCGCCGATCCGCGACGGCGTGTCGGAGGCGCCGACGATGGCGATCGATCGGGGCGAGAACAGCGCGTCCAGCGAGGTGTAGGGGGCGGTCTCGGTCATCGGCTCAGTCCGGCTTCATGCCCGTGGCACGCGCGACCTGGCTCCACTTGTCGACTTCCGCGGCGACGAACGCCGCGAACTGCTCGGGCGTGCCGCCCGACACGAAGGTGCCCGCCGCCTCGAGCGGCCCGCGCACGTCGGGCTGCGCGAGCACCGCGCTCGCGTCGCGGGCGATCCTCGCGGCGAGCTCGCCCGGCAGGCCCGCGGGCGCGACGAGGCCGAACCACGCGAAGCCGTCGACCGCGGGAAACCCGGCCTCGGCGAGCGTCGGCACGTCGGGTGCGCTCGGGAAGCGCCGCTCGGACGACACCGCGAGCAGCCGCACGCGACCCGATTCGAGGTGCGGCCTCATCACCGCGAGCCCGGTCACCCCGACGTCGACGCGAGCGGCGACCGTCTCGACCGCAAGCGGCGCGTCGCCCTTCATCGGCAGGTGCTCGAAGCGCGCCCCGGTCTTCCAGTTCCACAGCTCGATCACCATGTGCGGGCCGCTGCCGTTGCCGGGCGAGCCCGCGAAGAGCTTGCCGGGCTGCGCGCGGGCCGCGTCGGCGAGCTCCTTCAGCGTGCGGTACGGTGCGGCCTGCGGCACGAAGAAGCCCACCGGCGAGACCGTCGCGCGCACGATGTGCACGAAGTCCTTCAGCGTGTCGTAGGGCAGCTTGTGGTCGTAGAGCCCCGGGTTCGCGCCGTGGGGCGCGGCGGCGAGCATCAGCTGGTAGCCGTCGGGCGCCGCGCGGGCGAGCTCCTGCGTCGCGATCCGGTTGTTCGCGCCGGGCCTGTTCTCGACGTAGACGCGCTGGTTCCACAGCTCGCCGAGCTTGGCCGCGAGCACCCGGGCGACCTGGTCGTTCGAGCCGCCCGCCGGATAGGGCGAGACGATCCGGACCGGCTTCGACGGCCAGCCGGCCGTGCCCTGCTGCGCGCGCGCGCCGCAGGCCGCCAGTGCGATGCCCGACGCCGCCGCGCGGAGCAGCGCGCGCCGCGCGTCGCGACGCGTGCCCATCGCCGCCTGCCCGCGGCATGCCTCGCCCGGATCCGCCTCGCCCGTGCCCGTGTGTCGTTCGCGGCTCACCACGCCCTCCCCCCGATCGTGCGCAGCGCGTCGAGCGCCGCGCGGGTCTCCTCGACCAGCGTCGCGTACAGCGCCGCGACCGTGCGCCGCTCGCGGATCCAGGCGACGCCCTGCCCCACCGCGTAGTGCATCAGCGGCTCGATCTCGTGGTCGTCGATCGCGCCGAGCAGGTCGCCGACCAGCACGTCCTGGTAGGGCATCGCGAGCGGCCGTGGCGCCTCGGGCGCGGCCCACTCGTCGCTCCACGCCGAGCGCAGCTGCCGGAACGTCTTGCCGCTCTCCGAGCGGGTGACGACGGTGTCGTCGCTGCCGGCCGCGATCAGCTTGCGCAGCAGGATCGGATGGATCGCGTACTCCTCGCAGGCGAGCCACAGGCTGCCGGTCCAGGCGCCCTGTGCGCCGAGCGCGAGGCCCGCGGCCACGTGCCGGCCGGTCATCACGCCGCCGGCGGCGAGCACCGGAACACCGCCTGCCACCTCGACGACCTGCGGCACCAGCGAGAACGTGCCGATCGGCCCGGTGTGCGCGGCCGAGTCGTGGCCCTGCGCGACCAGCAGGTCGGCGCCTGCGTCGATCGCGCGGCGCGCATGCTTCGGCGAGCCGCACAGCGCGACGATGCGCTTGCCGCGCCGCTTGCAGCGCTCGACGAAGTCGGCCGGCGCGCCGATGCCGCAGGCCACCAGCTCGACGTCGGACTCGACCACCGCGTCCATCTGCGCACGCGCCACCTCGTTCGAGCGCAGGAAGCGGGTGCGCATGCCGCGACGCTTCGGCGGCGGCACGGAATACTTGTCGTACAGGCCGCGCACGAACGCCTTGTGCCGCTCGGGCAGCTCGCGCTCGATCGCGCCGGGGTCGTCGTCCTCGGGCATGCCCGGCGGCAGCACCAGGTTCACGCCGATCGGCGCGTCGCCCGCGAGCGCGCGCAGTTGGGCGAGCTCGTCGCGGATCTCCTGCGGCGTGCGGCGCGTGGCACCGTAGGTGCCGAGGCCGCCGCAGCGCGACACCGCCGCGGCCACCGGCACCGAGTGCGAGAAGGCGAACAGCGGGTGCGCGAGTCCGAACATCGCGCACACCGGTGTCTCGAGGGGGGCCGGCCGCGCGGCGGGCGGCGCGTCGGCGGGGGCGCGGGTCGTTTCCACTTGACCTCCTCCTGTCATGACCTATCATGACAGGTCTGATGAACGACGCAAGCATCCGTTCCGCCGTGCCGCCGATGGGCGGGCCCGCGCCGCTGTTCGCGCAGGTCCGCGACGCGCTGCGTGCCGAGATCCTCGGCGGCGGCCTCGTGCCGGGCGACCGGCTGCCCTCGGAGTCGGCGCTGATCACGCGCTTCGGCGTCAGCCGCATCACGGTCCGCCAGGCGCTCGCCGAACTGCAGTCCGACGGGCTGGTGCAGACCGTCAACGGCAAGGGCTCCTACGTCACCCGCCCCGGCCGCGGCGAGGGTCGCGGTCCGCTGGTCGGCGTGCTCGAGGCGATGCGGCGGCGCGGCCACCGCGCGCGCGGCCGGCTGCTGTCGCAGCGGACGGTGCGCGCGACGCGCACGGTCGCGCGCGAACTCGACCTGCCGGTCGGCGAGCCGGTCGGCGCGGTGACCGTGCTGCGCTACCGGGACGACGTGCCCTTCGTCGTCGGCACCACCTGGTGCGCGCCGGAGGTTGCCGAGCGCATCGCCCGCGAGGACCTGGCCGTGCAGGACGTCGCGTCGGCGATCGAGGTCGGCCTCGGGCTGCGCAGCGCCTCGACGAAGGTCCGCGTGTCGGCCGGCCTCGCCGATGTGCGCCTCGCGGCACGGCTCGACTACGCCGCGGGCGCCGCGATCCTGACGATCCGTACCACGACCACCGGCTGGGACGAGCGGCCGATCGCCTACAGCGAGACGCACTGCCGCGCCGACATGATGGACTACCGGGTGACGCTGCGCGCCTGAGCGCCGCCCGCGGGAGGAGAACGATGGAGACGTCGCCTGCCGTGCTGCTCGAGCGGCACGAGGGCTGGGCCGAGCTGGTGCTGAACCGGCCCGACCGGCGCAACGCGATCGACGGCGCGCTCGCGCACGGGATGCTCGATGCGCTCGACGCGGTGCGCGCCGATCCGACACTGCGCGCGCTCGTGCTGCGCGGTGCGGGCGGCGCGTTCTGCTCGGGGCTCGACCTGAAGGCGTTCGGCGCGACGCCCGCACCCGACTGGGTCGCGGGCTTCCCGGCGACCTGGCGGCGCGTGCACGTCGCGCTCGCCTCGCTCGACGCGGTGCTCATGGTCGCGCTCGAGCGCTTCGCGATCAACGGCGGCGCGGCGCTCGCATTGGCCGGCGACCTCGCGGTCGCGGGCGAGACCGCGTTCCTGCAGGTCGCCGAGATCCGCCTCGGCATGGCCGCCCCCAACAACCTCGCGTGGCTGCGACTGCGCCACCCGGAGTCGGTGGCCGCCCGCCTCGCGCTGACCGGCGATCGCGTCGGGGCGGCGGAGCTGCTGCGGCTCGGCGTGGCGACCGAGGTGGTCGAGGACGCCCGCGTCGTCGATCGCTGCCGCGAGCGCGCGACCGAACTCGCGGCGTGCCCGGCCGAAGGCGTCGCGAGGCTCAAGGCGTCGCTCCGCGCCGCGTGGCTCGGCACGACGCCCGAGGCCTGGTTCGCGTCGTTCGCCGCCCCGCAGCCGGGCCTCGACCGGCTGCGGACCTGATCCGATGGAGCCCGACATGACCGAGACCGCCCCGCCCCGCGCCCGCCCGCCGCTGCCCGCCGCCGAGCTCGATGCGCTGTGCGCCCGAGTGCGCGCGTTCGTCGACGAGTGCGCGATCCCCGCCGAGGACCTGTCCCGAGCGCACGACATCGCGTGGCTCGACGCGACGACGCGCACGCTGCGCACCGAGGCGCGCCGACGCGGCCTCGTGCCGCCGCAGCTGCCGCCCGAGGCGGGCGGTCTCGGCCTGTGCTGGCAGGACTGCGCGCGCGTGTTCGAGGAACTCGGCCGCGGCTTCATCGCCGCCGGCGCGCTCGGCTGCCAGGCGCCGGACCAGCCGAACATCGACACGCTGATGCGGCTCGCCGCACCGTCGCAGCGCGAGCGCTGGCTCGCGCCGCTGATGGCCGGCGAGATCCGCTCGGCGTTCGCGATGACCGAGCCGGCGCCGGGCGTCGGCTCGGATCCGACGATGCTCGCGACGACCGCGCACCGCGACGGCGACGGCTGGGTGCTCGACGGGCACAAGTGGTTCGCCTCGGGCGCGGTCGGCGCGGCGTTCGCGATCGTGGTCGCGCGCGCCGACGAGGGGCCGAGCTGGTTCCTCGTCGAGACCTCGAACCCGGGCTGGCGGCTGCTGCGCGACGTGCCCGCGATCGATCCGTTCGTGCCGGGCGGCCACGGCGAGATCCGGCTCGAGGGCTGCCGCGTGCCCGCCGACGCGCTGATCGGCGAGCCCGGCCGGGGCCTCGACTACGCGCAGTTGAGGCTCGAGGGCGCGCGCCTCTTCCACTGCATGCGCGGCATCGGCCTGGCGGCGCGGGCGATCGAGATCGCGCAGGACTGGTGCGCGCGGCGCGAGTCGTTCGGTGCGCGGCTCGCCGAGCACCAGCAGGTGCAGGCGATGGTCGCCGACGCGCACATCGACCTGTACGCGTGCCGGCTGATGACCGCCGACGTCTCGCGCCGGCTCGACGAGGGCGCGTCGATCCGCCATCACTCGTCGATGGCGAAGGTGTTCGTCTCCGAGGCGCTGAACCGCGTCGCCGACCGCGCGTGCCAGCTCGCCGGCGCGGTCGGCCTGTGCACCGACCACCCGCTCGCGCTGATCGCGCAGCGCTTTCGGCCGTTCCGCGTCTACGACGGCGCATCCGAGGTGCACCGCGCGGCGATCGGGCGGCGCGCGTTCCGCGGCGGGGTGCGGCCGTGAGTGCCGGGCCCGCGTCCTACGACGCGTTCCGCGCCGACGTCCGCGCGTTCGTCCGCGGGCATCTCCCCGACACGCTGCGTGAGAAGGTGCGGCTCGGGCTCGAACCGTCGAAGGCCGAGGTCCGCGTCTGGGAGGCGGCGCTGCGCGACCGCGGCTGGCTGGTGCCGCACTGGCCGCTCGAGTGGGGCGGCACCGGCTGGAGCCCGGCGCGCCGCGCGGCGTTCCAGGAGGAGCTGGTGCTCGGCCACGCACCCGAATACGGCGGGCTCACCTTCGAGATGATCGGCCCGGTGCTGATCCGCTTCGGCGACGACGCGCAGAAGCGCTTCTTCCTGCCGCGGATGGTGTCGCTCGAGCACGTCTGGTGCCAGGGCTACTCCGAGCCCGAGGCGGGCTCCGACCTCGCGTCGCTGCGCACGCGTGCGGTCCGCGGCACCGATGACGCCGGCGAGCACTACGTCGTGGACGGCAGCAAGATCTGGACGTCCTCGGCGCACCACGCGAACTGGATCTTCTGCTTGGTGCGCTCCGATGCCCAGGCGCGGCCGCAGGAAGGCATCAGCTTCCTGCTGGTCGACATGGCGACACCCGGGGTGTCGCTGCGGCCGATCGTCGGACTGCACGGCTGGCACCTGTTCAACCAGGTGTTCCTCGACGCCGTGCGCGTGCCGCTCGAGCACCGCGTCGGCGCCGAGCACGGCGGCTGGACGATCGCGAAGTCGCTGCTCGAATTCGAGCGACTGAACCTCGCGCGGGTCGCCGAGAACCGGCGCCGCCTCGCCAAGGTCCGCGCGATCGGCACGGAGGTGCGCGAGGCGGGCGTGCCGCTCGCCGAGCGGCCGTGGTTCCGCCGCCGCTTCGCCGAGCTCGACGTACGCCTGGAGACACTCGCCGCGACCGTGATGCGGATGCGGCTGCAGGCCGAGGCGGGCGGCCGGCTCGGGCCCGAGACCGGCATGCTCAAGCTCGTCGGCAGCCGGCTGATCCAGGACATCGAGACGCTCGCGGTCGACGCGCTCGGGCCGCAGACGCTGCCCTTCGACCGCGACGCGCTGCACGAGCTGCCCGATGCCGCGACGCCGCCGCTCGGGGCGCGTCATCCGTACGCGCCGGCCGCCTCGTCGCGCCGCTTCGTCACGCGCGGCTACACGATCGCCGGCGGCAGCAGCGAGATCCAGCACGAGCTGCTCGCCAAGCAGGTGCTGGGGCTGTGACGATGGACGCCGACACCGACGTCCGCGACGACGAGACCCGCGCGATGCTGCGCGACGCGGCGGCGCGCTACGTCGAGCGCGACCTGACGTTCGAGGCGCGCCGCGCCGCCTCGGCCGGGCCGGACGGTTTCTCCCGCGCGCGCTGGGGCGCGTTCGCCGACATGGGCTGGCTGGCGCTCGGCCTGCCCGAGGCGTGCGGCGGGCTCGGCACGGCCGGCGACGCGGCGGTCGTCGCGCACGCGCTCGGCCGCGCGGTCGCACCCGAGCCCTGGCTCGCGCACGTGGGCCTCGCGGCGCCGCTGCTGGCCGCATTGCGCGACCCCGCCGCGGGCGACGCCGCCGACCGCTGCGGCGCGCTGCTGCGGGGCTTGGCCGCCGGCGAGCGCCTGCCCGCGCTCGCCGCGTGGGAGCCGCAGGGCCGGCACGACGTGTTCGACGTCGGGACCCGCGCGACGCGCGACGGCGATGGCTGGCGCCTCGACGGCACCAAGACCCTGGTGCTCGGCGGCGGCGCGGCCGACGCACTGCTCGTCGTCGCGCGGACCGACGGACCCACCCGCGCCCCGCACGGCCTCGCGGTGTTCGAGGTCGCACCCGACGCGCCCGGTCTCGGGCGCCGCGCGCTGCCGACCTACGACGGCCGCCAGGCCGCCGACCTGCGGCTCGACGGCGTGCGCGTCGGTGCGGCGGCCCGGCTCGGCGGCGACGCCGACGCGTGGCCCGCGATCGAGCGCGCGATCGACCACGCGACCGCGCTCGCCTGCGTCGAGGCCGCCGGCACGATGCGCGCGGTGCTCGACACCACGCGGGCCTACCTGCAGCAGCGTCGCCAGTTCGGCCGCCCGCTCGCGTCGAACCAGGTGCTGCGCCACCGGCTGGTCGACCTCTACGTCGACGTCGAGCAGGCGCGCTCGATCGCCGACGCCGCGGTCGCCCGCCTCGACGACGAGCCGGCGGCGCGGCGCCGCGCCGTCTCGCTCGCCAAGGCCTTCGTGTCGCCGGCGGCGCGTCGATGCGGCGAGGACGGCATCCAGCTGCACGGCGCGATCGGCATGACCGACGAGGTGGAGATCTCGCACCTCGCGCGGCGGCTGGTCGGCTTCGCGAACCTGCTCGGCGACGAGGCGTGGCATCTGGAGCGCCTCGCCACGGCGTAGACTCGGACGCGTGCCTGCCCGGAGTCGCCGATGACCGTCACCGTCCTGGAGCCCGCGCACCGCGAGCTGTCCCCCGGATTCGCGGTGCGCCGCGCGCTGCCGGTGGCCACGCGCCGCACCGTCGGCCCGTTCGTGTTCTTCGACCACTTCGGCCCGGTGACGCTCGCGCGTGCCGAGCACGCCGACGTGCGGGCGCATCCGCACATCGGGCTCGCCACGGTCACCTGGCTGTTCGACGGCGAGATCCTGCATCGCGACAGCCTCGGCAGCGTGCAGTCGATCCGGCCCGGCGAGGTCAACTGGATGGTCGCGGGGCGCGGCATCGTCCACTCCGAGCGCGCGCCCGGCGCGAAGCGCGGCGGGCCCGCGCGCTCGCACGGGCTGCAGGTCTGGGTCGGGCTGCCGCGCGCGCACGAGGAGGCCGCGCCCTCGTTCGTGCACGTGCCATCCGGCGAGGTACCGGTCCACGAGGCGCCGGGCGTGCGGCTCGCGATCGTCGCCGGCGACGCGTGGGGGCTGCGTTCGGTCGTGCCGGTCGCGAGCCGGACGCTCTATGCGGTCGGCTCGCTCGAGGCGGGCGCGTCGCTCGCGATGCCGGCCGACCATGTCGAGCGCGCGCTCTACGTCGTCGAGGGCACGGTCGAGCTCGACGGCACCGCCGTGCCCGCCGGGCGGCTCGCCACCGTCGAGCCGGGCGCGACCGCGCTGATGCGCACCTCGGCCGCGGCCCGCGTCGCCGTTTTCGGGGGCGATTCGCTCGACGGTCCGCGCTTCGTCTGGTGGAATTTCGTGTCGAGCGATCGCGGACGCATCGAGGCCGCGAAGGCGCGCTGGCGCGACGACGCGTTCCCGCGGATCGACGGCGAGACCGAGCGGATCCCGCTGCCCGACTGATCACCGCGCGCCACGAGGACAAGGAGGAGACGATGGAGACCGGCACTTCGACGCGCGCTTCGGACACGACGCGGACCCCGACGCACGACGCATCGCGCGACGACGACGACCAGGCCCGCGCGATGCGCGACTACCTGCGCGAGGGCGAGGCCCGTGCGATGGCACTCGGCAACCGCGGGCCGATCCGCTTCGACACGAACGGCCGCGTGCACCCCGACATCCTCGACGCCTACTGGCGCTGCGGCTTCTACGTCTTCACAGGGGTGCTGCCGCCGGACGAGCTCGCCGACATCGAGCGCGACATCCGCGAGAACGTGCTCGAGCGGCTGCCCGCGCGCCGGGGCGCGACGCTCGACGCGAAGGGCCGGCCCGCGATCGGCGTCGACAACGCGGCGCCGACGCTGTTCTGGTCGAAGCCGCTCGCCGATCCGTTCGGCGGCACGACGCTCGCGAACGGCCGCCATCCGGTGAAGATGCACGAGCCGAAGGCCGCCGCCGACGCGCCCGACGAGATCGTCTACCTGATCCTCGGCTCGCTGCAGTTCTCCGAGGCTCACCTGCGCGTCTACGGCCACCCGGGCCTGCTCGCGGTCGCCGCGGCGGTCAACGGCGACGACTTCGTGCCGTTCAACGAGGCGCTGTTCATCAAGGCCCCCGGGCTCGGCGCCTCGGTCGCGTGGCACCGCGACGGCGTCACCCACTGGGACGCGCCCGACTGGGACGAGGGTACGCACGGCTTCAACTTCATGGGGCAGGTCTACGGCTGCACGCCCGCGAACGGCGTGTGGGTCGTGCCCGGGTCGCACAAGCTCCGGCGCGTCGACATCAAGGCGATGTGCGCGAAAGCCGGCTCCGAACGCCTGCCCGAAGCGGTGCCGATCGTCTGCGCGCCCGGCGACGTCGCGATCACCAATCGGCAGGCGGTGCACGGCTCGTTCGCGAACACCAGCCCCGACTGGCGGATCACGCTGAATCTCGGCTTTCACCGCCGCCGGTCGGTGCTCGGCGTGCAGGGCGGCGGCATCCACACCGCGCCCGCGGTGTTCGACGAGGCGCGGATCCGCGAGCGCGCGCGCGTGATCGGCTACGGCATCGACGCGCGGCGGCAGAAGTACCCGGACGAGACGCCCTTCGTCTATCGGCCGCATGCGGACGCAGGCCCGTCGTACCGCTGGGACGACGCGGCGCGCGCGACGATGAAGGACTACAACCGGCTGGACCTGAGCATCTGAGCGGCGTCAGGCGAGATCGTCCAGGTCCACCCTCAGCGCGTCGGCCAGCCGCGCGAGGACGGCCACCGTGCGGCGCCGCCGCCCGGCCTCGATCCGCGACACGTACGGCGCCGAGATGCCGGCCGCTTCGGCCAGCCCGCGCACGGACAGGCCGCGATGCTCCCGCCACACGCGGAGCGCCGCCTCGCCGGACAGCAGGCGGTCGACCACCGCGGCCGGCACCGTCTGCGCCTGCCCGGCGCGACGCGCACGGCGCAACCGCCTGACCTCGGCGACGTCCGACGCACGGGCGGCTTGCGCGACCAGTCGCCGGTACTCGTCGATCGGCACGACGGCGAACATCCTCCGACGCCCCTGCAGCATGAACTGGACACTCAACGGTGGACCTCCGCGCGCGTGGCGATCCGGATCACGATCACGAGCAGCGCATCACGGTCGAGGTCGAAGACGACTCGCCAGTCGCCGACGCGCAAGCGGTACGCGCCGACTCCGACGAGTCGCCGGACGTTGCGGGCCGCGTCGGGATCGGACGCGAGTCGCACCAGCGCCTCGCGGATCGCCGACGACACCGGCGCGGGCGCACGACGCAATGCCTTGATCGCCTGTCGGCTGTACTCGATCCGATACAAGGATCGAGCGTAGCCCGTGGCCAGGGTGCCACGTTGCCCTGCGCTACGCCAGGAGGCCTGGACCGAACGCGTCAGCGTTCTCGCCGCTTGGTCAGCGTGCTCTTGGAGAGCAGCGCGAAGAGGCGTTCGAGACGGCGGTCGAGCATCGACAGGAAGGAGGACATGGGGATACGGCTCCGTGAGGCAGCCGGATCATGCCCGAACCCGACAGACCCCGCGTCGAGGCAGGTCATGCGACCGGCCCGCCCGGGCTCCGGCGCGCGCGCCGGGGCGCGGCCGGATCCGCCCGCTCACCGCCGCCAGGGCGCCTCGCCGCCCCCGACCCGTGCCCTCGCCTTCGCCAGAGACGCGTCGTCCGCCCGCTCCTGCGCGTGCAGCGCGTGCACCGCCGCGAGCGCGATCGACGCCGCGTCGACCTCGAAGAACGCGCGCAGCTCGGCGCGCGTGTCGCTGCGCCCGAACCCATCGGTGCCGAGCGTCGTGTAGCCGCGCTCGCGCGGCACGAACGCGCGGATCGACTCGGGCACCGTGCGCACGTAGTCGCTGACCGCGATCACCGGCGCGTCCGAGCCGCCGAGCAGTCGCGCGACCTGCGGCACCGCCGCCGCGCCGTCGAGACGAGCGGTCCGCTCGCAGGCCATGCCGTCGCGCGCGAGCTCGCTCCAGCTGGTCGCGCTCATCACCTCGGCCGCGACGCCGTGCTCCGCCGCGAGCAGGTCGGCCGCGGCCGTCGCCTCGGCGAGCAGCGCGCCGCTGCCGATCAGCGTGACGCACGGCGCGTCCGCCGGCAGCGTCGACGGCGCCGGCCGCGCGAGGTACAGCCCGCGCAGCAGGTCGGCCTCGACGCCCTCCGGCAGCGAGGGCTGCGGCTGGTTCTCGTTGCCCACGGTCACGTAGTGGAAGACGTCGCGCTGCTCGACGAGCATCTCGTGCATGCCGTGCTCGACGATCACCGCGAGCTCGCCCGCGGTCGCCGGATCCCACGCGCGGCAGTTCGGTACGGTCGCGGCGACCAGGTGCGAGCTGCCGTCCTGGTGCTGCAGCCCCTCGCCGCCCAGCGTCGTGCGGCCCGCGGTCGCGCCGATCAGGAAGCCGCGCGCGCGCTGGTCGGCCGCGGCCCAGATCTGGTCGCCGACACGCTGGAAGCCGAACATCGAGTAGTAGATGTAGAACGGCATCATCGCGAGGCCGTGCACCGCGTACGAGGTCGCCGCCGCGGTCCACGACGCGAGCGCGCCGGCCTCGGTGATGCCCTCCTCGAGGATCTGGCCGTCGGTCGCCTCGCGGTAGTACAGCATCGAGCCGATGTCCTCCGGCTCGTAGCGCTGCCCGACCGAGGACCAGATGCCGACCTGGCGGAAGAGGTTCGCCATGCCGAAGGTGCGTGCCTCGTCGGCGACGATCGGCACGATCCGGGGCCCGAGCGCCGGGTCCTTCAGCAGGCCGCCGAGCATCCGCACGAAGGCCATCGTCGTCGACATCTCGCGGCCGTCGGCCTTCAGCGCGAACTCCGCCCAGATGCCGAGCGCGGGCACCGGCACCACGTCGCACGACGGGTCGCGGCGGGGCAGCGCGCCGCCGAGCGCCGCGCGCCGCTCGTGCAGGTAGCGCATCGCCGGCGCGTCGTCGCCGGGCTTCACGAACTCGAGCGACTCGGTCTGCTCGTCGGTCATCGGCAGGCGGAAGCGGTCGCGGAACTCGAGCAGCGCGTCGCGGTCGAGCTTCTTCTGCTGGTGCGTCGTCATCCGGCCCTGGCCGGCGCGGCCCATGCCGAAGCCCTTCTTGGTGTGCGCGAGGATCACCGTCGGCTGGCCGACGTGGCGCGCGGCCGCGTGGTAGGCCGCGTACAGCTTGACCGGATCGTGGCCGCCGCGCGTGAGCCGGTCGATCTGCTCGTCGGTCATGCCCTGCGACAGCGCGCGCAGTGCCTCGTTCTGCCCGAAGAAGCGCTCGCGGTTGAACTTGCCGTCGGTCGCGGCGAGGGTCTGGAACTGCCCGTCGACGGTGCCGTCGAACGCGTCGATCAGCGCGCCGTGCACGTCGCGCGCGAGCAGCCCGTCCCAGTCGCTGCCCCAGACCAGCTTGATCACGTTCCAGCCGGCGCCGGTGAACAGCGCCTCGAGCTCGTCGACGATGCGGCCGTTGCCGCGCACCGGGCCGTCGAGCCGCTGCAGGTTGCAGTTGACGACGAACACGAGGTTGTCGAGCCGCTCGCGGGCGGCGAGCGTCAGCGCGCTCATCGACTCGGGCTCGTCCATCTCGCCGTCGCCGAAGATGCCCCACACCTTGCGCTGCATTGCGTGCTCGCGCGAACCGTCGAAGCCGCGCGGCGCGACCAGGCCGCGGTGCTCGAGGTAGCGGATGAAGCGCGCCTGGTAGATCGAGCTGATCGGCCCGATGCCCATCGAGCCGGTCGGGAACTGCCAGAAGTCGGGCATCAGCCACGGGTGCGGGTAGCTCGACAGCCCGCGTGCGCCGGCCGCGGGCGCGGCCAGTTCGCGGCGGTAGTGCGCGAGGTCCTCGGCGCGCAGCCGGCCCTCGAGGAACGCACGCGCGTAGACGCCGGGCGCCGAGTGCGGCTGGAAGTAGACGAGGTCGCCGAGGAAGCCGTCGCGACGCGCGCGGAAGAAGTGGTTGAAGCCGGTCTCGAAGAGGTCCGCCGCCGACGCGTACGACGCGATGTGGCCGCCGAGCTCGCCGAAGGCCTTGTTCGCGCGGACCACCATCGCGAGCGCGTTCCAGCGCATCAGCGCCGACAGCTCGCGCTCGGCCTCGAGGTCGCCGGGGAACGGCGGCTGCTCGGCGACCGGAATGGTGTTCACGTAGGGCGTGGACAGCGCGGGCCGCCAGCGCAGGCCGCGACGTGCCGCGTGCCGCTGCAGCGCGTCGAGCAGGAAGCGCGCGCGCTCCGGGCCGGCCTGCTCGACGACCACGGCGAGCGACTCGACCCATTCCGCGGTCTCGGTCGGATCGTCGTCGCGCGGCGCGGCGGGCGCGCCGGCCGCGTCGGCATCGGGCGTGGGGTGGAGCGCGTCGAGGCGCAGCGGCGCGTTCATCGGGAGGGTCTCCTGGGCGGACCCGCCATCGTATGCCGCCCGCGGCGGTCATTGGTGCCGCGCTTGGCGGCCGGATCGAGCCGTGGCAGCATGTCGTGCTTCCAAGAAGACCGCTTACGGAATTTCATGCCGCTCGATGCGATCGACCTCGCGATCCTCGCCGAACTCCAGCGCGACGGCTCGCTGTCGAACGTCGAGCTCGCGCGGCGCGTGAACCTCTCGCCCTCGCCCTGCCTCGCCCGCGTGCGCGCGCTCGAGCGCGCCGGCACGATCCGGCGCTACGTCGCGCTGGTCGACCCCGAGGCGCTCGGGCTCGGCGTGTCGGTGTTCATCTCGATCTCGCTGCGAGAGCAGAACACCGCAACCCTCGCCGAGTTCGAGCGCCGGATCGCCGCGCACGACGAGGTGATGGAGGCCTACCTGATGACCGGCGACGCGGACTACCTGCTGCGCGTCGTCGTGCCGGACATCCGCGCGCTCGAGCGCTTCATCCTCGAGCGGCTCTCGCCGATCCCCGGCGTCGAGAAGATCCGCTCGAGCTTCACGCTGAAGCAGGTGCGCTACAAGACGGCGCTGCCGCTGCCGCGGCAGGTCACGGCGGGTCGGGCGGCGGCCACGCCCTCGTCGGATGCGATGCCGACGAGGCGCGCCGGCCCGGGTCCGAAGCGACGCGCCTAGCCAGGCGTCGCCTCGCGCGCCGTCGTTCGTCGCGCCGACGTCCCGCGCTCCGGCGGCGCCTCGCGCGCCGCCTCGATCGTCGTGCCGCCGTCGCCGACCGGTCCCTCGCAGACCACGATGCCCGCGCGCTCGCAGACCTGGCCGGAGAGCCGGACGACGTGGCCGTCGCGGCGCAACGGCGGGCACTCGCCGCGCGGGGTCCACGGCGGCGGCAGCTCGATGCCGAGCGCCCGCATTCTGTCGTCGATGCGGCCCATGTCGTCCGGCTCCGTCGGGAGGCGATGACCGCTACGATATGCGACGCCTCCGAGCCCCGAACCATGACCCCGACCCCGACACCGTCCGCATCGCCCGACCTTCGCGAAGACGCGGCCTTCCCCATCGACGACACCGTCGGCGCCTGGGTTCCGCACGGCCGGTTCGTCCGCGCGGCGGCCGCGGCCGGGCCGCTCGCCGGCCTGCGCTTCGCGGCGAAGGACCTGTTCGACGTCGTCGGGCACCCCACCGGCGCGGGCAACCCGACCTGGCTCGCGACGCACTCGCCCGCGACGGCCGACGCCCCGCTGGTGGCCGCGATGTCGGCGGCGGGCGCGACCCTCGTCGGCAAGGTGCTGACCGACGAGCTGGCGTTCAGCCTGCACGGCGCCAACGCGCACTACGGCACGCCGGTCAACGCGCGCGCGCCGGAGCGCGTCTGCGGCGGCTCGTCGAGCGGTTCGGCCAGCGCAGTCGCCGCGGGCCTCGTCGACGTCGCGCTCGGCACCGACACCGGCGGCTCGACGCGCGTGCCGGCGAGCTACTGCGGGCTGTGGGGGCTGCGGCCGACCCACGGTCGACTGTCCGTCGACGGGCTGGTGCCGCTGTGCCCGTCGTTCGACACGCCGACCTGGCTGGCGGACGATGCGTCGGTGTTCGGCCGCGTGGCCGACGTGCTGCTCGGCCAGACCGACCGCGACCCGCACGCGGCCGGCTGGACGCCCCGACGCGTGCTGCGGCTGGACGACGCCCGGGCGCTCGCCGAGCCCGCGTTCGCCGGGCCGCTCGCGCACGCGCAGTCGGTCCTCGCCGCGCTGCTCGGCACGCCGGCCGCGACGGTCCGCACGACCGCCGACGACGCGTCGCTCGACGACTGGCGCCGCACTTATGCGACCGTCAGCAGCCACGAGGCCTGGTCGGTGCACGGCGGCTGGATCGAGCGGCACCACCCTCGGTTCGGCGACGCGATCGCCGGCCGCTGGGACGCGGCACGCCGGATCCCCGCGGCCGACGCGGCCGCCGCGCGCGCCGTGCTCGCGACGATCCGCGCCCGCGTTCGCGCGCTGCTCGGCGACGACGGCGTGGCCGTGCTGCCGTCGGCCGCGTCGGTCGCGCCGCGCCGCGACGACGACGCATCGACCGTCGACGCGATCCGCGCGCGTACGCAGGCGATCACCTGCATCGCGGGGATCGCCGGGCTGCCGCAGGTGAGCCTGCCCTGGCCCGTCGCGGACGGCGGCGCGCCGATCGGCGTGTCGCTGCTCGGGCCGGCCGGCACGGACCGCGCCCTGGTCGCGCTGGCCGCGAGGCTGCGCGCCGCGATCGGCTGACCGGGTTCCACGCGCGGGCGCGCGGACGGACGCGCCCCGCGCGGCCGGGGCATCATCAGCGCGATGCCCGGACGCTTCCCCGCCCTCGCCCACCGCGAGTTCCGCCGCTACTTCACCGGCCAGGCGATCGCGCTGGTGGGCGGCTTCGCCCACAACATCGCGATGGCGTGGCTCGCGTTCCGCCTCACCGGCTCGGTCGCGCTGCTCGGCGTCGTCGGCTTCGCGCAGCTCGCGCCGGCGATGCTGGTCTCGCCGGTCGCCGGGCTCTTCGCCGACCGCTACCCGCGGCGACGGATGCTGATCGGCCTGCTGTCGGCGGTCGCGCTGCTCGGTCTGCTCCTCGCGGTACTGACCTGGACCGGGCACGTGACCCCGACGATCCTCGTCGTGATCGCCGCGCTGCGCGGCCTGATGTTCGCCTGCGAGATCCCGATCCGGCACGCGTTCCTGTCCGACCTGGTCACCGACCGCGCGGCGCTGCCGAACGCGGTCGCACTGCACTCGAGCGCGCTCAACACCGCGCGCTTCGTCGGCCCGGCGATCGGCGGCCTGCTGATCGGCGCGGTCGGCGAGGCCGCGTGCTTCCTGCTGCACCCGCTGACGCTCTGCGCGACGCTGCTGCAGCTGTCGCGGATCCGCACCGACGAGACGCACGCGGTCCGCGCGAAGGAGGCCTCGTTCCTGCGCCAGTACCTCGAGGGCTGGCGCTTCGCGTTCGCCGACCCGACGATCGCGCGGCTGCTCGCGGGCGTCTTCCTGCTGGGCTTCGGCGTCGGCCCGTACGTGCACCTGATGCCGGCCGCGGTCGCCGAGCTGCACGGCGCGCACCCCGAGTGGGTCGGGATGTTCGTCTCGAGCGCGGGGCTCGGCGCGATGACCGCGGCGATGTCGCTCGCCGCGCGCCGCGGCCGCGACGACCTGCCGCGGATCGCCCTCGCCGGCAACACGATCGCCGCGACCGGGCTCGCCGCGTTCGCATCGAGCACATGGATGCCGCTGTCGGTCGTCGGCATGGTCGCGGTCGGGCTCGGCACGATCGCGCAGGCGGTGTCGACGAACATGACGATCCAGCTGCGCGTGCCCGACGACAAGCGCGGCCGCGTGCTCGCGATCTACACCGCGATGTTCATCGGCGCGACGCCCCTCGGCAGCCTCTTCTTCGGCTGGGTCGGCCAGGCGATCGGCGCGGCGCACGCGCTGCTCGCCGGCGCCGCGCTCGCGGCGGCGGGGGCCGCCTCGACGGCCTGGCGCGCGCGCCGCTGAGCGCCTCGCGTGGCGCGGGGTCCTTGCACCCGCACCGATCGCCACGACACGGGGAGCGCCTTGCTCAGGCCGCCGCGCCCGCCGATGCGCGCGAGGCGCGCACGGTGTGCCACTGCATCCAAGCGACGCCCGCCATCACCACCGCACCGCCGAGCACCTGCGCGCCGGTCGGCACGACGCCGAACACCAGCAGCGAGATCAGCACCGCGAACACCGGCACCGCGTTCTGCCACAGCCCGCCGGCCGCGATGCCGAGCCGCGCGACGCCGACGTTCCAGGCGACGACCGCGAGCGCGGTGCAGAAGACCGCGGTCACCAGCAGGTAGACGAGGTCGCGCCCCGCGGGCGCGAGGTACGGCGCGCCGACCCAGCCGAGTGCGCGCGCGAACGTCCAGATCGCGAGCAGCCACGGGATCGCGCACAGCGAGGTCAGGAAGGTGCGCCGCAGCTGCGGCACCTGCGGCGCGAACCAGCGCTGCGACAGGATCGAGTAGACCGTCCAGAAGCCGATCGAGGCGACCAGCAGCGGCTCGCCGCCGGACAGGCTGGGCCCGCGCGCGTCGGCGCGCCCGGCGATCGCGATGCCGGCGCCGACGATCGTCAGCAGCGTCGCGCCGACGAAGCCAGGCGCGAGCCGCGCGCCGGTCATCACCCGCGACACGACGGCGACGTAGACCGGGGAGCCGGCGATCACCGCCGCAGCGGTCACCGGATGGGTCAGCATCAGCCCGAGGTTGAACGTGAGCAGGAATGCCGCGATCGCGAGGCTGAGCAGCGCGACCCGGGCGAGCGGGATCGGCGAGCGCAGCGCGCCGGCACCGAGCGTGGCGAGCACCCACGCGCCGAGCACCGTCGAGGCGATCAGGTAGCGGTACGGCGACAGCCACAGCGGGTCGAACACCTTGAGGAGCGACGCCGTCAGCGGGATGTTGAGGCCCCAGAGCAGGCTCGCGAGCAGGTAGCAGGCGGTGCCCACGAGCAGGTTCGAAGCGCGCGCGTCCATCGTCCGAACCCTATCACCGCGCCGGGCGCACCGGCGGGCACGCCGCTCAGGAGGCGGTCCCGTTCCGCAGGAACCTCAGCAGCGCGCGCACGCGGGCGAGCCCCATCCGCTCGGGTGCGCCCACCGCGGTGATCCGCGTGCCGAACTTGGTCACCGGCGTCCACTCGGGCAGCACGCGCACCAGCCGCCCGTCACGCAGCGCGGCGGTGCACAGGTAGTCGGGCAGCATCGCGACGCCGAGACCGGCGAGCGCCGCCTCGGCGACCGCCTCCGGGTTGTCGACGTGGTAGCGGCCGGCCACGCGCACCTGCCGCCGCGCGCTGCCGTCGGCGCGCGCGAGTCGCCACTGGTCGTCGGCGCTCTCGCGCCAGTAGCACAGCCCCGGGTGCGCGGCGAGGTCCTCGGGCTCGCGCGGCCAGCCCGCGGCCTCGAGCCAGGCGGGCGAGGCGGCGAGCAGCCAGCCCACCTCCGCGACTGGTGTCGACGCGAGCCCGGCGGACGGCGGGGCGTTCGACCAGCGCAGCGCGACGTCGATCCGCTCGCGACCGACGTCCATCACGCGGTCGACGAGCTGCAGCTCGATGCCGATGCCCGGATGCGCGCGCAGGAACTCGGGCAGCCGCGCCGCCAGCACCCGCTGCCCCCAGGAGACCGGCGCGGTCAGACGGATGTCGCCGGTGAGCTGCGCCCGCAGGTCGCGCACCCGCTCCTGGGCGGCGGCCATCTCGGCGAGCGCCCGCCGCGCGCCGTCGAGGTAGGCCTCGCCGGCCGGGGTCAGCGACACGCGCCGCGTGCTGCGGCTGAACAGCGTCGCGCCGACCAGTGTCTCGAGCTGCGCGATCCGCTTGCTGACCAGCCCCTTGCCGACGCCGAGTTCGGCCGCGGCGCTGCTGACGCTCAACGTCTGCGCGACCTTCACGAACGCGCCGAGCATGTCGGTGGTGATGACCATCGTTCTCGATTCGCGGACGATCGGTTCGCATTCGACCGGCTTTCTCCTCCCCGGTCAAGTCGCCGACACTGCGTCGCGGGCGGCGCCCGATCGCCGTCCCAACACACCTGAGGAGACCCGCGATGCAGATCTACGCCGACCCGATCACCGTCAACTGCCGCAAGGTGCTCGCCGGGCTCCAGCTCGTCGGCGCCCCGTACGAGCTCAAGCACGTCGACTACTTCAAGGGCGAGCAGAAGTCGGACGCCTACCTCGCGCTGAATCCCAACGCGTCGATCCCCGCGATGAAGGACGGCGACTTCGTGCTGTGGGAGTCGAACGCGATCCTGCAGTACGCGGCTGACAAGGTCGGCAACGCGTCGGCCTATCCCACCGACCTGCGCACGCGCGCCGACGTGAACCGCTGGCTGCTCTGGGAGTCGTCGAGCTGGTTCCCGTCGTGCTACGTGTTCCTCGTCGAGAACTGCGTCAAGCCGCTGCTCGGCGGGGCCGCCGACGCGCAGGTGCTCGCCGGGCAGGCCGAGAACTTCCACAAGCTCGCCGGCATCCTCGACGCGCGGCTCGCGAAGCACGACTGGGTCGCAGGCACGTCCGCGCCCACGATCGCCGACATCGCGCTCGCCTCGCCGATGCACCTGCATGGCTGGCAGAAGCTGCCGCTCGCCGACCACCCGAACCTCAAGCGCTGGATGCTCGAGCGCGTCGAGCCGCTCGCCTGCTGGCGCCGCACGAACGTCGACGAAGGCTTCGTCTCCAAGCCGCTGAACTGAACCCATCGCACCGGACCCCGAACGATGAGCGCACCCCGAACCGTCCGCGCGACGATGCAGTACACCGTCGACAACGGCGTGCCCCCCGACTACTACTTCTACGAGCCGGACCCCGGGGTGAAGCTCAACCCGCCCGGCACCGACGGCCGCGAGGTCGACATCGAGGACGGCTGGCCGCGCGCCGCGTCGCTCTCGGCCGACCGCGAGGGCTTCGAGATCCATCGGTTCGAGGGACGCTTCGACGCGTTCGACGACGAGCCGTCGGTGCACGCGCGCTTCTACCCGCAGGTGGTCGACTTCGTGAGGGCGCACACCGGCGCGCGGCGCGTCGTGGTCTTCGACCACACGATCCGCCGCCGCCTGCCCGCCGACCTCAAGGTGCAGACCACGATCAAGCGGCCCGCGGTGCTGCTCGTGCACAGCGACTACACCGTGGACAGCGGGCCGCAGCGCGTGCGCGACATCCTCCCCGAGGAGGCCGACGAGCTGCTGTCGCGCCGCGTCGCGTTCTACAACGTCTGGAAGCCGCTGCACAGCCGCGTCGAGGAGCTGCCGCTCGCGATGTGCGACGCGACGACTCACGCGCCGGACGACATGCTGCGGATGGACCTCAAGTACCGCGAGCGCACCGGCGAGATCTACGTGATGCGGTACTCGCCCACGCACCGCTGGGTCTACTTCCCGCTGATGGAGGCCGACCGCGCGCTGCTGCTGAAGACCTACGACTCCGAGACCGACGGCCGCGCGCGCTTCATGGGGCACAGCGCGTTCGAGGACCCGACCTCGCCGCCGGACGCGATGCAGCGCGAGAGCATCGAGGTCCGCACGATGGCGTTCTTCTGAAAGGCGGCGAGCGCGACCGAGGCGCTCGCGGTCATCGCCGTCGGCTGCGCGATCACCGTGCCGACGATCGTCGGCTACACGGTGTTCTCGTATCGTGCCTTCGGCGGGAAGGCCACGCCGGCCGGCTACGCGTGAGCGGCGCGGCCCGCGCCGACCGGGTCCGCGGCACCTGCAAGGACCCAGCCGCCGGGCCGACCGGCGGATCGTTGGACAGTGCAGGGGCGGGAGATCCATGGAGCCGCGGCGCGGATCCGTCAGGGACGGTCGACCCGCATCGAGCGGCCTCGCGAGGCGTGCGGCACCCGGCGTGCCATGGCGCCCGGCGCTCCGAGCGGGTGACGCTGGCTGCGGTCGTCGAGGCCGCGCTCGAGGCGAGCCGCCCGGCCGTCGAGGCGGGCGGGCACGCGCTCGACGTCGAGCTGCCCGACGAACCGGTCTGGCTGTACGCCGACGGCGCAAGGCTGTCGCAGGTCCTGGGCAACCTGCTCAACAACGCGGCCACGTACACCGCGCCGAACGGCCGCATCACGCTGCGCGCGTCGCTGCAGACCGGTTCGGTCGTCGTGGCGGTGTCCGACACCGGCGTCGGCATCGAGGCCGGCATGCCGCAGCGGGTGTTCGGTCTGTTCACCCAGGTCGACGGCACGCTCGAGGCCGCGAGCGAAGGGCTCGGGCACGGCGCGACGTTCACGATGCGCCTGCCGCGCTCGCGGGTCGCCGGCGCGGCACCGGCCGCCGGTCCGCGGATCGGCCCGATCGGCGAGACGACTTAGGCGGCGCGCTCCGAGCTCGGGTCATCCCCCGAGCGATCGGACGTTCACCCCGGGCCGCCGGCGGGTTCTCGCGGCGCCGAAGCGCACCGCGGCGCCGGTGCACGGCCCGCGGGACTAGCGCCCCGTCGCCTCGCGAGGCGACCAGGCGTACGAGCCGAGCGACAGCCCGGTGAGCGGGGTACGCGCCGCGAATTCGGGTGTGGCGTGCACGACAAGCCGCGGCGGCCCGACGGGCGCGAGCGTCGCCCGGTCCGCGCGGTGCAGGAAGAACGGTCCCGTGGGCCGGGTCGGGGTCTCGGACGCGCCCGAGCCGACGATGTCGACCTGCCCGAAGAAGACGAACCGCTCGTCGAGCGCGAGGGGCGGCGTGAGCACGGTGCGCGCATCGGACCGCGCCAACTCGGCAGCCGGGGCGAAGCGCGGTGGGGCCGCGCCCGGTTCGGCGGCGAAACGCAGCAGGCCGTCCGGCGCCACGCCATGCACGTACCCGTATGCGTCCCTGATCGTCGCCTGCGGTTGCGCGTACACCTGCAGCCCGTCGGGCGACGCGAGCTGTGGCACCGCGACGCGGGGATCGGTCGCCGCGTCGACCCTGAACGAAGCAGCGAGCGTCGTCGTGGTCCGCAGCGCGATGTCGTGCGCGGTGACGTCGGCCGGACGTGGCGGCGGGCGTGATGCCATCGGGAACCGCCACCAGGTGGCCAGGACCGTGCCCGAGGCGCCGGCGTTCAGGAACACGAAGCGGGCCTCCGACAGCTCGGACCGCGCGCCCGGTCCCCAGTCGGGCAGCGGCAGCGGGAAGGGCGTGCCCATCCGCAGGTCGGACGTGACCGAGTGCAGCGTCAGGCCGCTGGGCAGGATCTGCGGCGGCGGCAACGGCAGCGGCGGGTCGCTCGGCGCCTTCGAGACGAAGTGCGGCACGCCCCGGAGCGGGTCGATCAGGATGCCCGAGACGCTGTCCCTGCAGTCGCAGGCGAGCCGCGCGACAAGGGTACCGTCCGCGGGGTCGACGATCGTGACGACGCCCTGCGCGTCCGGCGCGGCGACCAGCAGCGGCCGCCCCGTCGGCCCGCGCATCACGCCGAACGAGCGCGATCCGGAACCGACCGGGAACGAGCCGGTCACCGTTGCCGACGCGGGATCGAGCACGTGGTAGCGCAAGTCCGAGCCCAGCAGGTAGAGCCGCTCGCCGTCGGGCCCCGGCTGCATGTCCAGCGCGGTCGTGCCGGGGGGCAGCGCCTGCGGCGGGATCGCGCCCAGCCGGTGCATCGAGTCGCGGCTGTGCACCAGCACGCCTTCGTCGGGCGTCCAGAAGGCGATGTAGCGCTGCCGCGCGGGCTGCAGGTCCACCGTCGCGACGGCCAGCGTCGCCGCGCCCGAGCCGGGGTCGTCGGCGCTCGCGTCCTGCAGGTAGAACCGCGTGCCGTCGGCGATCGTCGGACCGGTGTGCAGCCATCCGACCGCGGGGCCGGACGCGAGCAGCGGGCCGTCGGGCGCGCCCGTGCGCACCTGCACCTCCGACGCGTCCGGTGCGCTCCAGTGGAGCGTCGTGGCGCCGCGTCCGGTGTCCTGCGGGTCGGGCACCACACCGGGCGTCGCGCCGAAGGCCGTCCCGGGCCGGCCCGGCGTGCCCGCGTCGACGGTCGCCACCGCGGTCGCGAGCGTGTGCCGCGACGCGAGTGGTCGCCCGTCGGTCACGTCCTGCAGGTGCAAGCGCATGCCGTCGCGGATCCACGGGCCGGTGGCCGCGTGGCCGCGACCGCCCGGCAGGCGCGCCACGAGCGGGCCCGACGGCCGATCGAGCCGGATCTCGACCTCGGCGGACGCGGGCGCCGCGTAGTAGAGGCGGGCACCGTTGTCGGTGGACAGCAGCACGGGCAGGTCCGCGGCGAGGCCGGTGACTGGATCGGACGGTGCGGAGGTGCCGCTGCTGCAGGCCTGCAGCAGGCATGTCGCGAGCGCGACGCCGGCAAGCCGTGCGAGCGCCCGGGCGCGAAGCCGCGAGACGGCGCGCGAGCCGCCCGGATCGCGATGGAGGTGCATCGACGCAGGATGCCGGTCGGCACGTCCGAGGGCATGATCCAGGTCAACGAGACAGGACGCGTCTCGCGAGGCGGGTGCCGGCCCGACGCCGGGGTCGCCTCAGAGCTGCGCGCGATGCCGGCGCAGGTGGTCCTCGACGAACGTCGACACGAAGAAGTAGCCGTGGTCGTAGCCGTCCTGGCGGCGCAGCTCGAGCGGCACCTTCGCGTCGGCGCAGGCCTGCTCGAGCAGCTCCGGCTTGAGCTGGGCCGCGAGGAACGGGTCGGCCGTGCCCTGGTCGACCAGGATCGGCGGCCCCGCCCAGCCGCGCGTGCGCAGCAGCTCGGTCGAGTCGTACGCCGCCCACGCGGCGCGGTCCTCGCCGAGGTAGCCCGACAACGCCTTCTCGCCCCACGGGCAGCGCGTCGGCGAGGCGATCGGCGCGAACGCCGACACCGAGCGGATCCAGCCCGGGTTCGACAGCGCGATCGTGAGCGCGCCGTGTCCCCCCATCGAATGGCCGGACATCGCGGTACGCGCGGCGTCCACCGGGAACTCGCCCTCGACCAGCGCGCGCAGCTCGTCGACGACGTAGGACCGCATCCGGTAGTGCCGCGACCACGGCTCGCGGCTCGCGTCGACGTAGAAGCCCGCGCCGAGACCGAAGTCCCAGCTGTCGCGATCGCCCGGCAGCTCGATGCCGCGCGGGCTGGTGTCCGGCGCGACCAGCGCCATCCCGAGCTCGGCGGCCACGCGCTGCGCGCCCGCCTTCACGACGAAGTTCTCCTCGGTGCAGGTCAGCCCCGACAGCCACCACATCGCCGGCACGCGACCGTGCGCAGCCTGCGGCGGCAGGAAGAGCCCGAAGCGCATCGTGCACGCGGTCGCGGCCGACGCGTGCGACCAGACCTGCTGCACGCCGCCGAAGCAGCGCGCCTCGGAGACCTTCTTCAGCGTCATCAGAAGGTCACCACCGAACGGATCGACTCGCCGGCGTGCATCAAGTCGAACGCGTCGTTGATCTTCTCGACCGGCATCACGTGGGTGATCAGCGAGTCGATGTCGATCTTGCCGTCCATGTACCAGTCGACGATCCGCGGCACGTCGGTGCGCCCGCGCGCGCCGCCGAACGCGGTGCCGCGCCAGTTGCGGCCGGTGACCAGCTGGAACGGCCGCGTCTTGATCTCCTGGCCCGCGCCGGCCACGCCGATGATGATGCTCGTGCCCCAGCCGCGGTGCGTGCACTCGAGCGCCTGGCGCATCACGTCGACGTTGCCGATGCATTCGAACGAGTAGTCGGCGCCGCCGCCGGTCAGCTCGACCAGGTGCGCGACGAGATCCCCGCCCACCTCCTTCGGGTTCACGAAGTGGGTCATGCCGAACTTCTCGGCGATCGCCTTGCGGTCGTTGTTGAGGTCGACCCCGACGATCATGTTCGCGCCGACCATCCGCGCGCCCTGGATCACGTTCAGGCCGATGCCGCCGAGGCCGAACACCACGACGTTCGCGCCCGGTTCGACCTTCGCGGTGTTGATCACCGCGCCGATGCCGGTGGTCACGCCGCAGCCGATGTAGCAGACCTTCTCGAAGGGCGCGTCCTCGCGGATCTTCGCGAGCGCGATCTCGGGCAGCACGGTGTAGTTGGCGAACGTGCTGCAGCCCATGTAGTGGTGGACCTTCTTCCCGCCGATCGAGAAGCGGCTGGTGCCGTCGGGCATCACGCCCTTGCCCTGCGTCGCGCGGATCGCGGTGCACAGGTTCGTCTTCCTCGACAGGCACGACTTGCACTGGCGGCACTCGGGCGTGTAGAGCGGGATGACGTGGTCGCCCTTCTTCAGGCTGGTCACGCCCGGTCCCACGTCGACGACGACGCCCGCGCCCTCGTGCCCGAAGATCGCCGGGAAGAGCCCCTCGGGGTCGGCCCCGGAACGCGTGAACTCGTCGGTGTGGCACACGCCGCTCGCCTTGATCTCGACGAGCACCTCGAAGGCCTTCGGCCCCTCGAGCTGCACGGTCTCGATGACCAGGGGCTTGCCCGCCTCGTAGGAGACTGCCGCCTTCACGTCCATGTCCGGGACTCCCTGTCGTCCGCTGCGAAGCGACGGATGGTGACCGAGCGGGGGCCGGCCGGTCAAACCCGCGATCCGCAGCCCGCGCCCCGGGGTCCGGAATCCACGCCGCTTGCAGGGGGCGCAGCCGCTCGCATACTCTCGATGCTTTCCCCGGAAACCATCGGACGCACGCGATGAGCTGGCTCGACACCTCGATCATGAACACCCGCGGCGTCGCGGGCGGCCGCGTCGGCACGACCCACGAGCTGACCGAGGCGAAGCAGGGCACCTACCACTTCACGATGGGCCCGTACTCGCAGCCGGTGCTGCACGTGAAGCCGGGCGACCGCATCGTCGTCGAGACGCGCGACGCGTTCGGCGGCGCGGTGAAGACCGAGCAGGACCTGCCCTCGAAGGTGCTCAAGATGCCCTTCGTGAACCCGCAGAACGGACCGATCATGATCGAGGGCGCCGAGCCCGGCGACGCGATCGCGGTGCACATCGAGACCATGAAGCCGCGCGGCCCGAACCCGCGCGGCACCTGCGCGCTGATCCCCTTCTTCGGCGGGCTGTCGAACACCTCGCTCACCGCGACGCTCAACGAGCCGCTGCCGGAGCTGGTGCGCAAGATCGACGTCGACGAGCAGGGCGTCTACTGGAGCAAGCGCGTGACGCTCCCCTACCGCCCGCACATCGGCACGCTGTCGACCTCGCCCGAGATCGACTCGATCAACTCGCTGACGCCGGACAACCACGGCGGCAACATGGACCTGCCCGACATGGGGCCGGGCAGCATCACCTACCTGCCGGTGCGCACCGAAGGCGCGCGGCTCTTCATCGGCGACGCGCACGCCTGCCAGGGCGACGGCGAGATCTGCGGCACCGCGGTCGAGTACCCGAGCACCACCACGATCCGCGTCGACCTGATCAAGGGCTGGACGCTCGAGTGGCCGCGCCTCGAGAACGAGTTCCTGATCATGGCGATCGGCAGCACGCGCCCGCTCGAGGACGCGACCCGCATCGCCTACGCCGAGCTGGTCAAGTGGATGGAGGCCGAGTACGGCTACGACCGCTGGGACGCGTACATGATGCTCAGCCAGTGCGGCCGCGTGCGGCTCGGCAACGTGGTCGACCCCAAGTACACCGTCGGCGCCGGCGTCGACAAGACCTACCTCAAGCGCTGAACGGAGCGGACACACCATGGATCTCGGACTCAAGGGACTGAACGCCGTCGTCACCGGCGGCACCAAGGGCATCGGCCGCGCGATCGCCGAGACGCTCGCCGCCGAGGGCGCGAACGTGTCGATCTGCGCGCGCAACGCCGGCGAGGTCGAGCAGACCGTCGCCGCGCTGAAGACGAGGGGCGTGAAGGCGCACGGCGCGGCCGTGGACGTCGCCGACGCCGCGGCGCTCAAGGCCTGGGTCGAGTCGGCCGCCGCCGCGTTCGGCGGGCTCGACGTGGCGGTCGCCAACGTGAGCGCGCTCGCGATCGGCCAGGACGAGGCGAGCTGGCAGAAGGAGTTCGAGGTCGACATGATGGGCACGGTGCGGCTGGTCAACGCCGCGATGCCGTGGCTCGAGAAGAGCAAGGCCGCCTCGATCGTCGCGATCTCGTCGGTGTCCGGGCGCGAGGTGGACTTCGCCGCCGGCCCCTACGGCACCTTCAAGGCCGCGCTGATCCACTACGTGCAGGGCCTCGCGTTCCAGCTCGCCTGCAAGGGCATCCGCGCGAACACCGTGTCGCCGGGCAACACCTACTTCCCCGGCGGCGTCTGGGAGCAGATCAAGAACGGCAACCCCGAGCTCTACAAGCAGGCGCTCGCGCTCAATCCCACCGGCCGCATGGGCACGCCGCAGGAGATGGCCAACGGCGCCGTCTTCCTCTCGAGCCCGGCGGCGAGTTTCATCACCGGCACGAACCTGGTGATCGACGGGGCGCTGACGCGGGGCGTGCAGTTCTGAGCGGCCCCCGGCCGAAGCGAGCGGGCGCAGGCCGTCCACCGGCCGCTTGACCCGGAACCGTACGGACCGTACAGTTCTGGCATGAGTCGCCTCCAGCACAAGGGTTCCGAGGAAGCCCGCAGCCAGCTTCCCGCGCTGATCTCCGACGCCGAGCAGGGCCGCAGCACGATCATCAGCCGGCGAGGCCGTGCGGTCGCCGCGCTCGTGCCCGTCGGCCGGTTGGCCGGGTCGCGGCCCAGATCCCTGCTGCCCCTCGCGGGCAGCGGGCGCGGCCTGTGGGCGGCGGGCGGACCCGCCTCGATCGCGGCGCAGCGCGACGAATGGAGCCGGTAGACCGCGCGGAGGTGCCGCACGGCGCCCTGCTGCTCGTCGACACCGCGCCGATCGTCTACCTCCTCGATGGCCATCCGACGCTCGCCGACCGCTTCCGCCCGATCTTCGAGCGGCATGCCCGCGCGGAGATCGCGCTGGCCGTCACGACCGTGACGATCGCCGAGGTGCTGGCGGGCCCGATCGCGGCCGGAGACGAGGCGCTCGTGCGCCGCTACCGGACGACGCTCGAGTCCTGGCAGGTGGTCGATCTGACCGCCGACATCGCCGAATCCGCAGCCCGGCTGCGGATCGCGTCGAGGATGAAGCTGCCCGACGCGATCCAGGCGGCCAGCGCGCTCGCGATCGGTGCGGACGCGCTGGTCACGCACGACCGCGATTTCGCGCGGCTCGCCTCGATGCGGGTGCTCGCGTGAGCGGGCCGACGCGCACGCGTACATCCAGGGTATCGCCGTCCGGTCGCTGAAGACCTCATGCGCCGTCGCGGCTCGCGCGGCGACGCGAGACGCGGGCGACACACCGACGATGCTCGGCCGCGCGCGTGACATGCCTCGCGGCGCGCGACGCACCGGATGGATCCGATCGGACCATGCCGGACCCGCGGCGCGGGTCCGAGTTGCCGGCTCGCCCGGCCGGCGACCCGGGGATCAGCGTCCCCAGCAGCGCTCGAAGACGACGCCCGCGGTCTGGCCCGCTGCCGTGCGCTGGCCGTCCGACGCGAGCGTGATCACGTCGCACGCGTCGGTCGCCATCGGCCCGCCGGCGCGGGGCCTCGCCTCCAGCCGCCAGGTGACCGCGGTCACGTTGGCCAGCACGATGTCGTACATCGGCGCGCCGGTCGACGGCGACACCGCCATCGCCGCGGGCAGCGTCGCGCCGGTGTACACGCCGCGGTTCTCGGCGCGGAAGCGCTCGACCCACTGCATCGACATCGTCAGCGAGGTCCGCGCATCGGTGCGGCGCTGGCGGGCCACGTACTCGCCGTACTGCGGCAGCGCGATCGCGGTGAGGATCGCGACGACGGCCATGCCGATCACCAGCTCGATCAGCGTGAAGCCGCGTTGACGGGGACGTCGGGGCATGCGGAGCTCCAGAATGCGGTTCATCGGGTCGACTGGCGCCACATCCGCACCGGCGCGAGGCCCGGACAGTTCTGCGCGATCACGTTGGGACGGCCCTGGATGCTCGTGCTGTAGAGCCGGCACTGCGCGCTCGAACGTCCGGCGCCGCCGAGCGATTCGCCGGGCTGGCGCTCGAAGGTGCTGCGCAGGTTCGGCGACTCGAGCGTCCGCGAATGCCCCGGGAGCGCGACCAGCGGCGTGATCGCGCCGACCACGCCCGAGGACGAGACGCCCACCACCCCGCCGGTCGCGTAGTCGATCCGGTACAGGTACGAGGTACCGCCGCCGTCGCACGGATCGCCGCCCGAACCCGGCTTGAAGCTGGCGACCACCATCGTCCCCAGGTCCGCGCTCGCGTCGGAGATCACGCGCTCGCCGCCGGTGAGCTGCATCTGCCAGCCGCGCTTCGTCGCCCAGTCGGTCGAGTTCAGCGAGAAGGTCCGTACGTCGTCCGTCGTCGTGACCGGGATCGTCGCGATCTGGCCGCTGGTGATCGTCGCGTTCTGTTCGGGCTTGAGCCACAGCCCGTAGATCGCCTGCGTGTCGGTGCTGAAGCTGTCGCCGTCGTCGTGCAGCTTGCCGGTCCCGAAGATCAGGTAGAGGCCCGACAGCGGGTGCAGCGCGAGCCGGGGCGCCGCCGAGATCGGCCGGCGGTTGCCGCTGCCGTCGGTCGCGACGAAGAGCGGCGTGTTGCCGCCGTCGAAGCCCTTCGCGCCGGTCGGCACGCCGTTCGAGAGGTCGAAGCGCCAGACGTTGCCCTGGCGGTCGCCAGCGTAGACCTCCTTGACGTTGCGCTGCGCGTCGTACGAGACGGTCACGCCGCCCATGCCGTTGCGCGCACCGAGGCCGGCCGCCTCGGTCCAGACGGGCCCGACCGGGACTGAGTCGACCGCGCCGGTCGCGATGTCGATCAGCAGCAGCGCCGCGCGGTTGGAGGCGCTCTCGTAACCGTTGCCCGCGATGTAGACCCAGCGGTAGCCGCCCGCGCCGTTCGAGATCCGGCCGATCACGCCCCGGGTCAGCACGTTGCCGATGTGGGTGTCTTCCGCCTTGGTCACGTCCCAGCGCACGGACGAGGACGTCACCGACCCCGGGTTGGTCACGTCGATCGCGAAGATCGACCCGCCCCCGGCGCCGGTCGTGCCGACGACGATCGAGCGCCAGGCGCTGCCGTCGTGCCAGTCGCCGCCGGTCACCGGGCCGTCGACGTAGTAGAGGTGCTCGTAGCCGGGATCCGCGAGTCGAGGCAGGTTCGGGTAGACGCCGCGCGGCACGTAGGCGAAGCGCTCGACGCCGGTGGTCGCGTCGAACGCGTGGAACGCGCCCGCATTGCCGCCGATGAACACCGTCGCGGCGGTACCCGCGCGGCGGGTCGACACGAACGACGCGTACGCGCTGCCGATCGCCGGCATCGCCGCGTAGCCGTAGTCGGGCGCCTTCACGTACAGCGGCGTCGAGTTGACGAAGTCGCCGAGCAGCGATTCGCGGCGCCGGAACTTGCGGCCCGCCGTGGGACCGGACGCGGGCAGCTCGAGGCTCTGGTCGCCACGCACGTACGCGACGATCTCGGAGGCCGTGTAGTCGGTGCCGGTCAGCAACGTGGACTGCGCGGCGGACAGGTTGGCCGTGTTGAAGGTCGTCGCGCTGTTTCGCGCCGTACTGGTCAGCATCAGGCGGCTCCCGACCGACGGCACCGTCGCGCTCCAGGCGGGCGCGGGGCTGCCCCCGGAGGCGAGCGCCTCGAGGTCGGTCGACGCGTACGCGCGCAGCGAGCCGGTCCACTTGCCGGTCACGTAGCTCGGGAAGTACGCCTGCGACGCGCCGGTGATGCCCGCGCCGGTCACCGCCACGCCCCCGGCGGAACCGCGCATCGTGACGATCTCGCGGAACGCGTTCAGGATGGCGTTCTTCAGCGAGGCCGTGTCGCTGGCCGCGTAGAAGTCGCCACGCGACGCCAGTGCGGCGCGCAGGCTGTCGTTGACGCGGTTGCCGCCGCTGATCGTCGTCGGCGTGAGGTCGACCGTCGGCCAGGTGACCGACGTGCCGTTCGTGACCGCCGTGCGCGTCGCCGGGGTGTCCATCGACGCCGACAGTCCGTAGCCGACGATGTACGTGCTCATCGACTGCCAGAACGCCGGGTTGGGACGCGCGGAGTCGGTGATCGGCCGGATCACGTTCGGCAGGTCGGGCCGCAGGTCGCGGTTCCAGTAGTACGTCGCGACGTCGGTCAGCGTGCCGGACTGCCCGACGCCGCCGGTGAACGCGGGCCAGCCCCCGGGCGTGTAGGTGAAGGTCGCGCCCGCATTGGTGCCGTCGCCGGTGATCGGCGGGCCGGACACGTTGTCCGCCTCCTCGGGCGAGCCGGGTCCCGCGAGCGGGCCGGTGGGGCTCAGCAGCGGCTGGCCCGCGGTCACGTTGGTCCATTCGCCGTCGGTGGTCAGGAACGCGAAGTTGCGTCGGCAGGCGAGCTGCGGCGCCGAGTCCGCGGTACCGGGCGTCGCGCCCCAGGGACCGCGGCTGTCGGACCACGAGAAGTACCGGCCCATCGAGTCGATCGCCTCGCGGTTCGGCGTCGCGCCGACCCACGACAGGCTGAACAGCCAGTCGAAGAACGCCGCGCGCGCCGCGGAGCCCGCGACGAACGGCCGGGCCCCGCGCACGAGGCCGCCGGGGTTCGTGAACCCGTCGACCGCGGGCAGGCTCGCGATCGTCTCGAGCGGCACCGTGCGCCACGGGTTGATCGCACCGGGGAAATAGTTGATGCGGCCGTACGCGAGGCGCAGCTGCTGCTGCGACGACGCCGTCATGCTCGCCATCGCCTCGCTCATGACGGCCTGCGCCGCGAACAGGCGGTTGCGGTAGTAGAGCCACCAGTTCGCGAAGTTGCGCGCTTCCTCGGCCCACGTGCAATGCGTCTTGCCGTTGGCCGCGCAGTCGGTGCGCTGCGAGTCGGCCGCGCTGACCGCCTGGCCGGTGGCCGCGTCGACGACCGGGAACAGGTAGCTGGCCGGACGGGTGCGGTCGATCTGCACCACGCGGTAGTTCGCGGGGTCGCCCTTGCTTCCGCTGCCGGTGTACGCGTAGTAGCGCGCCGGGGTCAGCAGCGCGGGGTCGGGCACGCTCGCGGACGGCGTGACCGTGCAGCTCAGCGACGAAGTGCCGACCGGGCACGAGGACGCGGTGGTGCTGGTCCGGTTGTTGGTCGTCGTCGCGTTCGTCTGGGTGACCGCGATCGGCGTGATCGTCGTCGGCGCGCTCCCCGTGCGGATCGTGGCCTCGACGCGCGTGTAGGCGTTCGAGTTGCGCGTGCCGCCGCCGCTCGCGGTGCGGGTGAACGGGTTCGCCGTCTGCTGGACCAGCGTCGAATTGCGGACGAACGAGGTCGGGTTGAAGGTGATCGGCAGCTCGCCGCCGGTCACGCAGGTGACCGATGACAGCAGCGACGGCGTCGGACCCGTGGTGCTGCCGTCGCAGTTCTGGCGCTGGTAGCAGGTGAGCGAGCCCGGGTTTGTGGTCGGCGGGAACTGCTCGACCGTGCCGGTGCAGTTCTGGCGGTCGTAGCGGCAGGCGACGGTGAACGGGCTCGGCGCGGCCGTGAAGATGTCGAAGCCGCCGGTGCAGCGGTTCCGCCACCAGCAGGACAGCGGGCCGGGGTCGGACCCGAAGGTCTGGGTCGTGCCGAAGCAGTCCTGCCGGCTCCACGAGCACGAGAGCGTGCCCGGGTCGGTCCCGGAGAAGTACTGCGTCGTGCCCGAGCAGTTCTGGCGGGAGAAGCACGCGGGCAGCACGCCGGGATTGGTCGCCGACCAGGCCGACCAGCCGCTGCCGTCGCAGCCGCGGGTGCGGTAGCAGGTGAGCGGACCGGGGTCGGCGCCGAAGGTCTGGGTGGCGCCCGCGCAATCCTGGCGGCGCCAGCCGCAGGCGATCGGCCCGGGATTCGTCGTGGAAGTCCGGAGCACGCCGCTGCAGTCGGTCCACTGGAAGCCGCAGGACAGCGTGACCGGCGACGGCGACCAGGCCGACCACGCGCCGCTGCCGCATCGCGCGCGGTAGCAGGTGAGCGGTCCGGGATCGCTCGCGAAGGTCTCGACGACGCCGGCGCAGTTCGTGCGCTGCCAGGTCGTCGTCAGCAGCGGGGCCGCCGGCGGCGTACCGGACTGGCACTGCGCGGTGCCGCTGAAGCAGCCGCTCTGGGTGATCGCCGTCGTCGACGTCAGCGGCCGGCTGAACAGGTCGAGCGGGGACGTGGTGTCGTTGTGCGTCGTCCACGCCATGCTCGCGTGCCCGTTCCCGGGCGGCGTCGTGGCGCCGACCTTGGTGGGCCCGAAATCGAACGGCATCTTGTAGTAACGGAAGTCGACCGACGGCGACGCGAGGTTCACGCGGCGTCCCATGAGCAGGTTCGACGTCGGGTCGACCGGATCGGTGCCGAGCAGGCCGCGACCGGCTCCGGCCGTCACCGATGCGTAGCCCGAGCCACTGGGCGCTTGCCGCGGGTCGCGCTCGGTGAGCTGCGCCGGGTCCGCGCGTGAGGTGAACGCGCCCCAGTGCGTGCCGGGCGTGCTGCCCCCGATCGACGCGTTCGGCAGCAGCGTGCCGTCCTTGTTCCAAGACTTGTAGAGGACCGCGGGGTTGTACCAGAGCGGATTCAGCGCGGGTGAGCGCATGATCCAGTCGTTGTCGCGGTTGATCGTCCACGAGCGCAGCGCCCACGTGCCGGTCGAGTCCGCCCCGTCGCCCTGGATCACGACCGTCGGCCCGGCCGCGCTGATCGTGATGCCGCTCGGCACCGGCAGCGTGTGCCCGCCCATCGACGCCGAGTCGTCGAGCATCACGAACACGTTGCCCGGGGGCTCGGTCGCGGTGAACGGCGGCGACTGGACCAGCGTCGTGGACACCTGCGGGTAGGCCGGCCAGGCGAGCGTCAGGCACACCAGGTTGATCAGTGCCCGGACGACCCGGTGCCGCCGCGGGGAGGGCGGGGTCGGCTCGGTCGGTGCGTTCGTCGTCGTATTCATCGTCATCGAACCGTCTCCGGGGATCAGATCGCGAACCGAAGTTCGCTCTGCAGGTGCAGCCACCGGCCGCGATCGAGCACGACGCGAGCGGTCACCCGGTACTTGCACAGGCGGGGGTTCACGCCGGGGACGACCTCGCACACGGTGTTCGCCCCGGAGGATTCGCGGTTGACGTCGTTGGCCAGCATCGAGGGCACGAGGTCCGCGGTCGCGTCCTCGAACAGGCACTGGTACGACTGGACGCCGGGGAACGCGACGCCGGAGGCACCGAAGTCGACCGCGGACGCGGTCCACTTCGCGTGCGAGCGCCAGGCGGCGGTGTCGACGCCCCGCACGCCCGGCGTGGTCACCCGCACGCTCTGGGCCGTCCCGATCGACTGCATGACCGCCGCCTCGCAGAACCGCAGCACCGACTGGGCGGCGGCCTCGGCGAGCACGTAGTCGCTGGAGTTCGCGGAGATCATCTGCCCGGACCCGGCCCTGCGAACCTGCGCGGCGACGATCAGCGTCAGCGACAGCAGCAGCACCATCGCGACCGCGAGCACGAAGCCGCGCTGGCGTCGCGCGGGCCGCGGTGTACGGGCGGAGGGCATCGATCTGAGCATTCGGGTCGGAGGACGCATCGGAGGACCGTCAATCGGGAAGGAACTGCCGCGGATTCGCGGTCGCGCGCGAGCGTATGGTGAAGACCTGCGTGTAGGTCCGCCGCAGCGCGCGGTCGGTCGCCGTCTCCTCGGGCGGCGCGCCGGCGGCCTCGGCGGCGTTCATCGGGCACCGCGCATAGCGGTACGAGGTCGAGTTCGACAGGTCGCGCGCGGCGTCGGGTGCCGACCGGACCACGATGCAGACGTGGGCCGAGACGACGAAGTCCCACGGCAGCGTTTCGGCGGGCAGCGCGTTCAGGAACGCGGCGTCGCGCAGGCTGCGGACGGTCGCGCCGGGGTTCGCCGCGGGGCTCGAGTAGCGCACGTCGTCGAAGCCGTAGAACACCTTGAACTGCTCGACGTTGCCCACCAGCTGCTGCGGCGCCGGGAACGGCAGGGCCTCGGCCGCACGCCCGTTGCCGCGGCACCAGAGCGAGCCGGCCGCGCCGTAGTAGACGTTCTGCACCATCGGGCGGTTCGCGACCACCGAGGTGCCGACGTGCCCGACCGGCAGCGCCTCGGCCGGAGGGAGGATGCCGAGGCAATCGTCGATCCGGCCCTGGGCCGGCGGGATCACCGCGTCGCCCTGGAACCGCACCATCAGCGAGTCGAAGTTGGGATCGACCGCGGGCCCGCAGACCGGGTTGCGTTCGGTGTCGTCGACGAAGCGCGCGCCGTTGCAGCCGACGAGGCTCGCGCCGTCGGCGAACAGCGTCTGCGATCGCTGAACCGCCGCCTGCGCGCCACCGATCGCCGTCTCGGAGCCCACGATCTCGCCGTAGCCGGACTGGCGGATCGCGTTGCCGATCAGCTGCATCGCCACCTGCCCGGTGTCGGCGATGCCGGCGAGCTCGCCGGCCACGCGCGCGGTGCGGGACGACGCGACGAACGCGGTCGACACGCCGACGGTCACCGCGAGGCCGATCGCGATGGACAGCATCATCTCGACGAGCGAACGGCCCCACTGGGTGGTCGCCGGACGGCGGGCGGTGTGCGTGCGCATCCTCGTCATCCCGGGAAGAAGGTGACCGTCATGCAGCGGTAGCGTGCGTCGGTGCGCACCGCGTCGATCCGGTCGCAGGCCGCGTCGGCCGCGACGGCAGTCGCGTTCGGCTCGAGCCAACCGACGGAGACCGTCATCGCCTCCACCGAGCCGGGGGTGGTCGCGCCCATCCACACCGCGGCGCCCGGCAGCTGACGCGACACCTCGGTCATCCACAGCGCGAGCTGCATCTCGGGCACCTCGTTCTGCGCGTCGCACGCGTTCGGGTTCACGCAGGCCGGCACCGCCACGACCTCGCCGGGGTTCATCGTCCGGGTATAGCGGGTCTCGAGCGCCCGGCCGTAGCCCTCCTGGTTCGCGGTCACGCGCTCGTAGAGCTGGGTCAACAGCGTCGTCGCGACGCGGCGCGACTCGGAGTCGACCTGCACCGACAGCGACCTCGCCTGCAGCGCCGCGAGCCCGAGCAGGCCGAAGGCGACGATGACGAGCGTCACCAGCACCTCGATCATGCTCACGCCGCGCTCGGCGCGCGCGCCGCCCCGTCGGCCCCGGCTCATTCGCACGCTCCCGAGACCGGCTTCGAGCTGCCGAGCCGGCCGGCCGCGTTGACCGCCAGGCAGCTCGCGCGCTCGGACTGCAGCACCCCGGGGCGCGTCGTGACCGGCATGCCGTGGTCGATCGCGAACGCGCCGACCGGGCCGGCCGTGCGCACGCCGTTCCAGTTGAAGACGATTGTGCCGGGGCCGGGGGCCCAGAGCATCACCCGCGCGCCGGCGTTCACGGTGCCGAGCGGCCCCTGTCGCCGGATCAGCACGTCGCCGGCCTCGAAGTCGTCACCGGCGTTGACGTCTGCCTTCGCGTAGATCATCCAGCCGGCGGCCCAGTCGCCGGCGCCGAACGTGCCCTCGGCCGCGCCGCTGCAGCTCGGCGCCGGGCCGTTGGCGTTCGCGCTGCGGCACACGCCGACCCGCACGGCCCGGACCGTGGCATCCGAACGCGCGAGCTCGAGCGCGGAACGGAAGGTGTTGCCGGCTTCGACGACGCGCGCGTCGGCGATGATCCGCTCGAACATCGGGACGGCCGAGGCGGCGAGGATCGCCGTCACGGCGATCACGGTCAGCAGCTCGATCAGCGTGAACCCTACGGCGCGTCGGCGAGCGGCGCCGCCGCCGAGGTCGGGAACACGTCCCCGGGCGACATTCGACACGATAAGGTCCGGGATGGATTTCGACCCAACGGATCCTATCGATGTCGTCCGGGCGCACCGAGCGCGCAGCGACGAGAGGCGGTCTGGGGACCGCGAACGGGGCGAGGGGGTGGCCTCGAGGCGACGAACGTACGGCTGCGGGCCGACGGACGCGCGTTCGCGGGGGCGGATCCCGGTGGACCTGCCCCGCCCGGTCCGCGCCGGGGCGCGACCGGACGGACCGGCGGTCGGCGACCGCCGGCGGCCGGACTCAGCCCGGGAACGTGTAGGCGGTCTTCACCGTCGTGAAGAATTCCGCCGCGTAGCGCCCCTGCTCGCGCGGACCGTACGACGAGCCCTTGCGGCCGCCGAACGGCACGTGGTAGTCGACGCCCGCGGTCGGCACGTTGACCATCACCATGCCCGCCTGCGCGTGGCGCTTGAAGTGCGACGCGTGCTTCAGCGAGGTCGTGCACAGGCCCGAGGACAACCCGAACTCGGTGTCGTTCGCGATCGCGAGGGCCTCGTCGTAGTCCTTCGCGCGGATCACGTTGCACACCGGCCCGAACACCTCCTCGCGGCTGATGCGCATCGCGTTCGTGGTGCCCGTGAAGAGCGCGGGCGCGAGGTAGTGGCCCTTCTTCGGCCTCTCGAGCAGCGTGCCGCCCCAGGCGAGCGTGCCGCCCTCCTTCTGCGCCGCACCGATGTACTCGAGGTCCTGGTCGAGCTGGCCCTGGTCGACGACCGGGCCGATGTCGACCCCCTTCTCGCGCGCGTCGCCGACGACGAGCTTCTTCATCGCCTCCACCGTCGCGGCGACGAAGCGGTCGTGGATGCCCTCGGTGACGATGATCCGCGAGGACGCCGTGCAGCGCTGGCCGGTCGAGAAGAAGCCGCCCTGCACCGCGCAGTTCACCGCGGTCGCGAGGTCGGCGTCGTCGAGCACGACGAGCGGGTTCTTGCCGCCCATCTCGAGCTGGAACTTCGCCATGCGCTCGATGCACGCCTGCGCGACCTTGCGCCCGGTGGCGACCGAGCCGGTGAAGCTGATCGCGTCGACGCGCCGGTCGGCGAGCAGCGCCGCGCCCACCGAGCTGCCGCGGCCCATCGTCAGGTTGAACACGCCCGCCGGCAGGCCGCCGCGCGACAGGATCTCGGCGAGCGCCCACGCGCTGCCGGGCACCGCGTCGGCAGGCTTGAACACCACGCAGTTGCCGTAGGCGAGCGCGGGCGCGATCTTCCAGGCGGGGATCGCGATCGGGAAGTTCCACGGCGCGATGATGCCGACCACGCCGATCGGCTCGCGGGTGAGCTCGACGTCGAGGCCCGGGCGCACCGACGCGAGCTTCTCCCCGGGGATGCGCAGCGCCTCCCCGGCGAAGAACTTGAAGATCTGCCCGGCGCGACCGACCTCGCCGATCGCCTCGGGCAGCGTCTTGCCCTCCTCGCGCGCGAGCAGGTCGCCGAGCTCGGCCTTGCGGGCGAGGATCTCGGTGCCGACCGCGTCGAGCACGTCGAAGCGCTGCTGGGGCGTCGACAGCGCCCACTTCGGGAACGCGTCGCGCGCGGCGGCGATCGCCTGTCTCGTCTGCTCGGCGTCGGCCTGCGCATATTCGCCGACCAGGTCGGACAGGTCCGAGGGATTGATGTTGCGGCTCACCGTTGCGCCGTCGACCCAGGCGCCGCCGATCCAGTTCTGCTTCATCGCGTTCCTCCGTGGAGCCCGCGATGCTACGCGATCGGGCCGGGAATCAGCCCGCCGCGTTCCGAGCCCACGACCGACGGGGCCAGCCGCGTTCGGCGGCGATCGCAGCGAGCCGCGGGTCCGGATCGACGACGACCGGGTGGCTCGCCGCCTCGAGCAGCGGCAGGTCGTTCGCGGAATCGCTGTAGAAGCGGACCGCGCCGAAGTCCTCCCAGCGGCGGCCGGCGGCGGCGAGCCAGTCGCGCACGCAGCCGGGCTTCGCAGCCGAGAAACACGGGACGCCGTCGACGCGGCCGGTAAAGCGGCCGTCGGCGACCTCGCAGCGGGTCGCCACCAGCGGCGGTGCGCCGAGCAGCGCGACGATGCCTTCGGCGAGGAAGTCGTGGGTCGCGGTCACCACCGCGAGCGTGTCGCCGCGCGCACGGTGGTGCTCGACCGCGGCGTGCGCAGCCGGGCCGATCCGCGGCGCGATGCGCTCGGCGACGAACGCGTCGCGCAGCGGCCGCCAGTCGGCGAGGCTGCGCTCGACGAGCATCGACAGGTGGAAGGCGAGGTACGCGTCGATGTCGAGCGTGCCGGCCTGGTAGCGGGCGTAGTGCTCGGCCTGCTGCGCGAGCCGGGTCGCGGGCACCGAGCCGCGCTCGACGAGCCAGCCGAGCCACAGCTGGTTGCTGTCGCCGTCGAGCAGCGTGTGGTCGAGGTCGAAGAGGACGAGGTCGGGGCGGGCGGGCATCGTGGGGCGGCGGGCGTCGACCGGGCGGATGCTAGCCGATCCGGCTTCGGCAGGTCGGCCGCAGTGCTCCGGCCGAGCGCACCGAGCACCACGACACCGTCCTCGCCGGGTGCGGCCGCGGTGCCCCGTGCCGCGCGTTGTCGACCTGCCAGCCCTTCGGGAACGTCA
>JBILTM010000325.1:0-3613 GCA_044371545.1 Burkholderiaceae bacterium | reverse complement strand
ATCCTCGGGCCGCTCGATGCGCGGGTCGTACAGCGGCGCCATCAGCGGCGCGCCGCAGATCGAGGCGAAGCCGGCTTCCTCGGGCGGCGGCGCCTGCGCGGCGCGCCGCGCCCGGCACTGCTCGGGTGTGCTCGGATGGACCGAGATCGCCGGATTGCCCTGCCCGGCGAAGCCCGAGCGACGCAGGATCGCCCGCACCGCCGCGGTCTGCGCCTGCGTCAGACCGTGCTCGCGCTCGAGCGCGCCGAGCATCCGCTCGTTGCGCTCGGCGAGCGTCGGCGAGGCGCCCGCGGCGGCGCCCGCGCACAGCGTGGCCAGCGCCAGCACGGCGAGTGCGCTCGCACGCCTCACCGGGCGGCCTCGCGGCGTCGCACGTGGAAGAAGTCACGGTCGTCGGGGAATCCGAGGAACCGCGGCACCGGCCCGTCCTGACCCGGGACGTCCAGCTGTGCCATGCCCCGCACCAGGTGCCTGATGCGAAGGCGCCCATCGTCGCGGACGTAGACGGCGAGATAGGTGTGTTCGAGCGCGTTCATGTCGAGGTGCATCGCGTGCCGGCAGCCCGCCGAGCGGAACACCTGCGCCATCGTCGCCGGCACCGCGCTCGAGAACCACCCGTACACGAGGTGACGACGGCCCTCGGCCTCGATCAGGCAGGCGCCGGCGCGCAGCGAGCGCAGCTGCTCGTCGGCCGAGCCGGACCAGTTGCCCGGCCCCCAGCGCCCGACCAGCGCGCCGATCGAGGGCCGCGCCGCACCGTCGGGCGTCTCGACCAGGGGCACGCCGTTCTGCCGTGCGTCGCGGATGCGGGGCAGCAGCGCGTCGTCGGCCTCGGACCAGGTCTTCATGCCGAGCGTGCCGTCGTCGAGCACGAAGAGCGTGGACAGGCCGGCCACGAGCCGGCTGAACACCACGCCCTGCTCGACGAAACCGTAGTGACTGCCGCCGTTGCGCTCGGCGAGCACGCCGTACCGGAAGGCGCCGTGCTCGCGCTTGAAGCCGCCGGTGAAGGTCGCCACGACCCTCGCCCGCCGCGACGGCGCCACCATCCCGGTGCGCACGAGCGGGGCCGCGTCGCCGATGCCGTCGGGTCCGGGCATCGCTGCGTCGCGCATCGCCGGCGGCACCCGGGCCGACCAGCCGAGCCGGGGATGTTCGGTGCCGAGCGAGAAGCCGAGCTCGAGCCGCGACAGGTCGAACGCGACGAGGAATGCGAGCGCCTTCGCCTCGACAGGATCCGGTCGCCACCCGGAGGCCTCGGGCGGATCGGGCACCGCCGCCGGCAGCACGACCGCGACGTGCACGCCGGGCGCGCCGGCGGCCGGCAGCCAGCGCCCGAGCGGCAGCGCGCCGGACGCGTCGTGCACCACATCGATCCCGAGCCCGTCGGCGATGACCGACCGGCCGGCGTACTCCGGGCGCAGCGGCAGCGGGGCGGGCGCGCCGTCGGCCGCGGGCGGCAGCGCACCCGGCGCGGCCGCATCCGCAGGCGCGACGCGGCCGCGCTCGACGTACGCATCGCGGAAGACCTCGCTCTTGACGGCGCCGACCACGCGCTCGCCGCCCGGAACGTGATCGCGCAGGAACTCGGTGCTCGCCTCCAGCGCGCTGCGATGCCCGCGCACCGGGTAGCGCAGGAAGAGCCGGCCGTCGCACAGCGGCGCGAACGAGAGGCCCGACGTGCGCGCGCGCTCGAGCGCCGACGCCCGGCCGCCCGACCAGGGCGCGCAGCGCAGTGCGCCGTCGGCCCACTCGATCGCGATGGCGCCGCCGTCGCCCGGCTCGAGGCGGACCCGCTGGCCGGACGGATCGGCGTTCTCCAGGTGCCATCGAGACGCGACCGCCCCGTTCGGTGCCTCGAGCGTGAGCAGGAACCACGCGTGCGCCGCCGGGTTCAGGTCGACCCATCGCGCGGCGACGAGCCCGGCCGCGCCCGAGACCGGCACGCGCGCGTCCGCGCGGGCCGGCTGCAGCTCGACGATCGACGCCGGAGGCCGCGCCGGGGCGGCCGTGGCCGCGAGCGCGGCGCACAGCGCGAGCGCCGTTCGCCGGCCGCGGCCGGACGGTGTCAGAAGAACCATTTCGCCCACCGCAGGAAGCCCTTGTCCCACGGCACCCGGTGCGTGGTGCCGGTGCGCGTCCGGAACGCGTCCCGGTGCGCGACGTACCAGTCGTAGTTGGCGACCAGCGCGTCGCGGTTCGAGCGGCGGGGCACCCACCCGAGGCGATCGGCCAGCCGGTCGATCGACACCACGCTGTCTCGGCCTGCGGTCTCGTAGATCCACTCGTAGAGCGGCGACCAGCCGAGCGCGCGCAGCAGCCGCAGTGCCAGCACGGCGGGCCCGGCCGGCAGTCGCAGCACCGTCCGGCCGTGGCCCGCGCGATCGAGCACGGCCTGCCAGTTCTGCGCCATCGTGCCGATCTCGCGCGCCCCGACGTTGAACGTGTCGTCGACGCGCACGGCCTCGAGCGTCAGGCAGCGCTCGATCACGTCGCACAGGTCGGCGACGTCGAGCAACTGGTACGGATTGTCGCCACGGCCGAGCACCGGGAAGGCGCGCCCCTCGTACGCCCATTCGTAGAGGATCTCGAACGCCCCGAGCCGCTCCGGGCCGACGAACGACTTCGGCCGGAGCACCGACACGCAGGCGCCGCGCGCGCGCGCGGCCTCGCACAGCCGCTCCGCGTCGATCTTCGAGCGGCCATAGGGACCGACACCATGCAGGGCGTCGCCCTCCACGATCGGGTGGTGATCGGGGATGCCGTAGACCGCGGTCGACGAGATGAACACGAACCGCTCGACGCCGTGCCGCGCCGCGCCCTCGAGCAGCAGCCGGGTGCCGTCGACTGCGGTCGTCGTGATCTCCCGCGCCTCGGCGAGCGGCAACGCGGCCGCCGCATGCACGACGGTCCGGATACCGTCGAGCGCGCGCTCGACCGCGACCGCGTCGCGGACGTCCCCGAGCCGCGCGTCGATGCGATCACGCTCCTCGTGATCGAAGGGCGCGATGTCGAGGGTGCGCACGGCCACGCCGCGCGCGAGCAGGTGCCTCACCAGGTTGATGCCGAGGAAGCCGGAGCCGCCGGTGACCAGGCACGGCCCGGCGCGCAGGAACGGATCGGGGTCGGTCATCGCAGCGGCGTCGTCCAATGCGCGGCCCGCACCGCCGGGAGCGCGCTGACGGCACCTGCGCGATGCCGACCGCCCCCGGCGCACGCCCGCCGCTGCGATCGACTCTAGCGCCGCGGCCGCGCGGTGCCTTGAGCAAGGTCAAGGCCGCGACCGGGCGCCGTCCCCGCGTCAGCGTGCCCGCGCGCGCAGGTCGACCACGAAGCGCCCGCGCCCCCGCCCTTCGAGCAGCGCCTCGAACGCGCGAGGCAGGTCGGCGAGCCCGATCGTCGTGCCGATCGACATCGCGTGCCGCGGCTTGAGGTCGGAGCCGATCCGCGCCCAGACCCGGCGCCGCAGCGGCATCGGGCTGTTCGCGTTGATGCCGAGCAGCCGCACGCCGCGCAGGATGAAGGGCAGCACCGAGGTCGCGAGGTCGTTGCCGGTGGCGTTGCCGAAGGCCGCCACCACGCCGTCCGGTCGCATCGTGCGCAGCAGCGCATC
>JBILTM010000157.1:0-12523 GCA_044371545.1 Burkholderiaceae bacterium | reverse complement strand
GGAGGTGCGGACGAAATCTTGGACTACCTTGTGGGGTAGGACATGTATTCGTACGAGGATCGAATCCGCGCGGTGCGGCTTTACATCAAGCTCGGGAGAAGGGCGGCCCTGACCATTCGCCAGCTGGGATACCCGACGAAGAACGCGCTCAAGAGCTGGCATAAGGAGTTCGTACAACGTGCCGATCTGGCAGCGGGCTACGTGCGGCAGCCGAAGTTCTCGGACTCGCAGAAGAAGCTCGCTGTCGATCACTACCTCGAGCACGGTCGCTGCCTTGCCTTGACCGCCAACGCGTTGGGCTATCCCTCGAAGACGCTGCTCTCGCTCTGGGTCCGGGAACGGGACCCGTCATCGCGTACGCGCGTCGTCGGACGGACTCGGCCGTTGCCCCCGGAGGTCAAGCGATCCGCCGTCATCGCTCTGTGCATGCGATCCGGGGGCGCCGAGTCGGTAGCTCAGCAAGTGGGCGTATCGCGGCAAGCGCTGTACACGTGGAAGAATCAGCTGCTCGGCCACGACATTAGCGCCCCCATGAATCGCCACAAGGACCAACAGGAGAGCTCGGAACGAGTCGAACTGGAGCGGCAACTCGAGGCACTTCGGCAAGACATCCGGCGCCTGCAGATCGAGCAAGACCTACTGAAGAAGGCGAATGAACTCCTAAAAAAGGACCTGGGCATCGACCAGCATCTCCTGACGAACCGGGAGAAGACCCAGCTGGTTGATGCCCTCCGGCCGACCTATGCGTTGTCGGAGCTGCTCCGCGGAGTCGGCTTGCCACGCAGCTCCTACTTCTATCATCGAGCGCGCCTTGCGGTCGCCGACAAGTACGCCGAGGTCCGTCGATCGATGTCCGAGATCTTCGAGAGCAACTACCGTTGCTACGGCTACCGCCGGATCCATGCCTCGCTGAGCAGACAGTCGATGAACGTCTCCGAAAAGGTCGTTCGGCGTCTGATGAAGCAGGAAGGCCTCGTCCCAGTCGCTCGGAAACGTCGCCGCTACGGCTCCTACATGGGCGAGATCAGTCCAGCACCGGACAACCTGCTGAACCGCAACTTCAGCGCGGATACGCCGAACGAGAAGTGGCTCACCGACATCACGGAGTTCCAGATCCCTGCCGGGCGGGTCTATCTCTCTCCTATGATCGACTGCTTCGATGGCATGGTCGTGAGCTGGTCGATTGGCACGCGGCCCGACGCGGACCTAGTCAACTCGATGCTGGACGCCGCGATCGAAACTGTCGGGGCGGGACGCGCACAGCCAATGGTTCACTCGGATCGTGGCGGTCATTACCGCTGGCCAGGCTGGCTATCGCGGATCGCAAAAGCGAAGCTTGTTCGATCGATGTCGCGCAAGGCATGCTCGCCCGACAATGCGGCATGCGAGGGCTTCTTCGGCCGCTTAAAGAACGAGCTGTTCTACTCTCGTGATTGGATGACTACGACCGTCGACGAGTTCGTCGTCGCCTTGGATGCTTACATCCGCTGGTACAACGAGGCACGCATCAAGATCTCGCTTGGCGCTCGGAGCCCGGCTGAACATCGCAGACACCTGAGGATCGCCGCTTAACAAGTCCAAGTTTTCCGCCGCACCCCCAGGTGAGGATTATTGAGATGCCGCTGACAGGCGAGCGACGTACCGTGCGCGATCATCTGCCGCCGGACGCCGCGCGCTTCCTCGCCCACGACCGCGGCTGGTGCGAGGAGCAGGCGGTGCGGATCGGGCAGGCGTGCGCGACGCTGGTCGGGCACCTGCTCGCCGACCGCATCCTCGAGCGGCTGCGCGCGTCTTTACGACAAAGCGGACGAATCAGGTCCTAGGCAGGAGGCCGTAAACGGGTTGAAATCTTCAGCGCGTCGAATGCGCGCCCGACCCAACACCCCTCACCGGCGCCACCTGTTGCTGACTTCTCAGCGTCCCTTTCGGAGAGCGGCTTTGCCTTTCGCTTGGTCAACCACCTGTCAATGCAGGACCGGCCGCGCAGCGCATAGGGCGGTCTGCGAATTCGTGTGGAAACTCTGTAGCGCCCTGGTCGCTGCGTTGCTGCTGCTGGTGGGCACAACCGTCTCCGCGGCTGACATCCGTGTCGGCACGGGGAGCAAGGTGTTTTCGATCGCCTGGCTGGAAGGCTTTTCGTACAAACCAGCGGGCCAGTCCCAACGATGGGTGGGCCCGAATGGCGAACTGGTCATCGTGACTTCCGCAAGTCCCCGGCTGGACTTGCCTGCAACCAGCGTCGCAGAGGCGGTTGAGAAGCACGGGGCCTTTGCCACCAGCCAGTTGCCAAGTCTGGCCGCTGCCAACGGGAAGGTCATCCGGCCCCTGACGAAGGAGCAGGTTTCGTCGGGCGCAACCTTGTACTCGACCGCAACGCAGTCGCGGCAAATGCTTAAGGAGTACTTCTACCTCCAATTCTTCCTCGTCTCTCCCCACGCCGATGTTGCCCTGATTACGGTCGAGGGCTACGGACAGGCGGAGATCGCGTTCGAGCGATTTCGGCCGTTGCTCGACTCGGCGAACTGGTCCACGACCGACCCGGGTGCTTTCACAGATCGCGTCGCCGACAAGGCGCAGACCACGCCCAGCGACGAATCCGGCTTCACCGAGCGGGTTGCTGGACTACTGCGAAAGGAAGTTGGCGATGCTCCGGTCGTGGTGGCTAGCCCCTTGACGATCAGAGTTGGTGAACTCCAGGCGAACCTCGACCGCATTTTCGCCTTCTGCAAGCGCAATGCAGACAAATGTGAACCTGAGGTGGACCGCTACGTGAAAGCAACGGCCCAAGTACTCAGAGAGCGCTTAGCTCCACCCACAAGGGAAGCGGTGCGGGTTGTCTTGCGCTCTGAGCAGTATGTGCAAGCGGCACAGTCAAGCGTCGGTGGTTCAGGGGCGGAGATTCAGCCTCGTCAGTTCGTTGGAGGGCTTTTTGCCTTGCCCGTGCTGGACAGTCCTCGGGCCCTGCGCATGCTGGGTCCAAAAGACAACGAGCAACTCGGATTGTCTGCGCAGGAGGTGTATGAGCTTGGTCGCTCGAACCTGGCAAGGGAACTGAAACCATTGATGGATGTTGCCAAGGCTGCGGGGCGCGGACAGATCGGTCGGCTCGTTGGCGACTCATTTCATCCGAGCCGTCTCCTCTTCGTCGACTCCTGGGCGCCATTGGCGCAAGCGCAGGGCGGCACCCTGATTGTTGCGGTGCCCGCTACCGATGCCGTGCTCTATATCGGCGAGGACTCGGCTCTGGCTATCGATGCGCTTCGTGCGCTCGTCATGGACGTGATGGCAAGGGCCCCCAATCGATTGTCGAGTGTGCTTCTGCGCTGGAGAGAAAGCGGTTGGGAGGTCGTTCGCTAGTCTCAGTGATGCTCCGCCTGTCCGCTTCTAGGCCATTTGAAGCTCGGCAACGGGTCGGGTGCAGGCTTTGGACCTGTCCGGAATTCTGTGTGCGAGGCATACCATGAGGGATCAAGGACATGGATATGCCGAGAAAGAAGCAGACCGTCGCCTCTCAGGCAGCGGCCCGAGGGCCGCTGCCTGAGCTGCCTGCCGGGGTCCTGGACGAGCTGGTCAAGGGGCCGATGACGCCCGAGCAAGCCCAGGACCTGATGCTGGCGCTCAACAAGGCCGTGATCGAACGGATCATGGGCGCCGAGATGAACGCGCACCTGGGCTACCGGCCTGGCAGTCCGAAGCCGCCCGAGCAGACCAACGAGCGCAACGGCAGCTCCGGCAAGACGGTGCTGACCGACCGAGGCGCGGTGCGCATCGACGTGCCGCGCGACCGCGACGGCAGCTTCGAGCCGATCCTGATCCCGAAGCACGAGCGCAGGTTCCGCGGCTTCGACGAGCGGATCATCGCCATGTACGCCCGCGGCATGAGCGTGCGCGAGATCCAGGCCTTCATCGCCGAGCACTACGGCACCCAGGTCTCGCCCGACTTCATCAGCTCGGTGACCGACGAGGTGATGGCCGAGGCCACGGCCTGGCAGAGCCGGCCGCTCGATCCGATGTACCCGGTAGTGTTCTTCGATGCGCTGCGGGTCAAGATCCGGGGCGACGGCGTGGTCAGCAACAAGGCCGTGTACCTGGCACTCGCCATCCTGCCCGACGGCACGCGCGACGTGCTGGGCCTGTGGGTCGAGCAGACCGAGGGCGCCAAGTTCTGGCTCAAGGTGTTCAACGAGCTCAAGACGCGGGGTCTCACCGACATCCTGATCGCCGTGGTCGACGGCTTGAAGGGGTTGACGGACGCGATCTCGGCCGTGTTCCCGAAGACGACGGTGCAGACCTGCATCGTGCACCTGATCCGCAACAGCCTCGACTACGCGAACTACAAGGACCGCAAGCCGTTGGCGCAGGCGCTGCGGCCGATCTACACCGCGCCCAGCGCCGAGGCGGCGGCCGAGCTGCTCGAGGCGTTCGCCGCCGGGCCGTGGGGGCAGAAGTACCCGTCGATCGCGGCGAGCTGGCGCCGGGCCTGGGAGCACGTGGTGCCGTTCTACGTGTTCCCGCCCGACATTCGGCGGGTGATCTACACGACCAACGCCATCGAGAGCCTGAACATGCAGCTCAGAAAGATCATCAAGACCCGAGGCCACTTCCCGACCGACGAGGCGGCCACCAAGCTGATCTGGCTGGCGATCCGCAACGTGCTGGGCAAACTGATCCGGCCGACCTACGATTGGAAGGGCGCGATGAATCAGTTCGCAGTGCTGTTCGGCGAGCGCTTCACCGCAGCTCGGGCCTGAACGGCTTCAGGTGTTCAAACCGCCTCGCCCACGAAAAGACGGATAGGTCCTGAATTCGCCTCAGCTCTCGATGCCCAAGTCTGTTGGACCGACCACCGACACCTGGGTGCAGAGCGCCACCACAGAGCCGGGCCATAAGCGACAACTGCGGCCCCGAAACACGGATCAGCAATCCTTGCACAAGTGCCTAGGAGCAACGCGATGATCGAAGGACACCACACGAAGCTGCGCCTCGCGCAGCACCTACCAGGCGGATCGGCGGCCCGCGCCGCATGGCAACGGTCAGCGCAGGTGCTCGGCATCGGTGGCGCACTGGTGACGAGCATCGCCATCGCGCCACCGGTTGCGGCCCAGCAGACCGCCGAGAGCATCTGGTCAGGAGGCCCCATCCTCACGATGAACGACAAGGCCATGCGCGCCGAGGCGGTGGCCGTTGCCAACGGCAAGATCCTCGCCGTGGGCAAGCGCAGTGAAGTGATGAAGCTCAAGGGCCCGACGACCCAACTCGTGGACCTGAAGGGCAGAACCCTTGTCCCAGGCTTCGTTGACGCCCACGGTCACGTCCTCATCGGCGGCCTGCAGGCGCTGTCCGCCAACTTATTCGCTGCGCCCGACGGCCAGGTGCGGGACATCCCCTCGCTGCAGCAGACGCTGCGCGACTGGGCCCAGAAGAACGCGGCTGCCATTGAGAAGGCGAAGGTCATCATCGGCTTCGGCTACGACCAATCGCAGCTGAAGGAACTGCGCCACCCGACCAAGGAAGAGCTGGATGCCGTCTCGCAGGACATTCCCATCCTCATCGTCCACCAGTCCGCGCATCTGGCGACCGCCAATTCCGCCATGCTGAAGGCGATGGGCTACGAAGCCAACACCAAGGATCCGGACGGTGGCGTCATTCAGCGCAAACCCGGCACCACCGAGCCGAATGGCACGCTGGAGGAGACCGCGTTCTCCAACGTCGCCCCGGTGGTGCTCGGCCGCATCGGCCCGGACGGACTGAAGGCCTTCGCGCTCGAGGGCGCCAAGCTGTGGGCGCGATTCGGCTACACGACTGCCGAGGAAGGCCGTGCCACGCAGCAGACCGCCGACAAGTTCTGACGCCGCCACGGCAGCCGCGCCCCCCAACATCCAGATTGAGGAACCACACGATGAGTTCGTACAGAAAACCGTTCGGCCTGCGGGCCCTCGCCGTTATCGTGCTCGCTCTGGCGCTTGGCGCACCGCAGATCGCGGCCAGTCAGGGGCGCCAGTCGCAGGACGGCTCGGTGCTGCCGTTTGCGGACGCGGGGTCGGGCAGCAATGCCGCGCGCACGATGCAGGAGTCCACCTACTCGCCGCGGCCCGCGCCGCAGCGCCTGCGCAAGGACGCGCCCAACGTGCTGGTCATCCTGCTCGATGACGCCGGGCCGGCACTCGCATCGACCTTCGGCGGCGACGTGCGCACCCCCACGCTGGACCGGCTGGCGCGCGAGGGCGTCTCCTTCAACCGCTTCCACACGACCGCCATGTGCTCGCCGACCCGCGGTGCGCTGCTGACCGGCCGCAACCATCACGCCCTGGGGCAGGGGCAGATCGCGAGCCTGGTGAATGACTGGGATGGCTACAACGGCGTCATGCCCACGAGCGCGGCATCGATCGCCAAGGTGCTGGGCTACTACGGCTACGCGACCTCGGCTTTCGGCAAGTGGCACAACACGCCGCACAACGAGACCTCGCAAGCCGGGCCGTTCGAGCGCTGGCCCACCGGGCGCGTGATCGGCTTCGACTACTTCTACGGTTTCCTCGCCGGCGAGTCCTCGCAGTGGGAGCCCGCGATCGTCGAGAACTTCAACCGCATCGAAGCGCCAAAGCGCGACAAGTACCACTTCACCGAGGACATGACCGACAAGGCCGTGACCTGGATGCGCCAGCAGAAGGCGATCGCTCCCGACCGGCCCTTCTTCATGTACTGGGCGCCGGGCGCGGTGCACGGACCGCACCACATCTTCAAGGAGTGGGCAGACAAGTACAAGGGCCGCTTCGACGAAGGCTGGGACGCGATGCGCGAGCGTGTGTTCGCGAGGCAGAAGGCGCTGGGGTGGACACCGTCCAACGCACAACTCACGCCGCGCCACCCGAAGATGGCGGCATGGGCCGACATCCCTGCCAATGAGCGGCCGTTCCAGCTGCGCCTGATGGAGGTGTTCGCGGGCTATCTCGAGCACACCGACACACAGGCCGGCCGGCTGATCGACGAGCTCGACCGCCTGGGCATCCGCGACAACACGATCGTGCTCTACGTGTGGGGCGACAACGGCTCCAGCGCGGAAGGCCAGAACGGCTCGATCAGCGAGTTCCTGGCCCAGGCCGGCATCCCCACGAAGACGGCCGATCACATCCGCGTGCTCGACGGACTCGGCGGCCTGGACGCCCTGGGCGGCCACAAGACCGACAACCACTACCACGCGGGCTGGGCCTGGGCCGGCAGCACGCCCTACCAGGGCACGAAGCTGCTCGCCTCGCACTTCGGCGGCACGCGGGTGCCGCTGGTGCTGGGCTGGCCCAAGTCAGTCAAGGCCGACGCCGCGCCGCGCACGCAGTTCCATCACGTGATCGACATCGTGCCGACCCTCTACGAGGCCATCGGCATCAAGGCGCCCAAGGTGGTGGACGGCGTGCCACAGATGCGCATGGACGGCGTGAGCATGCTCGGCGCCATCCGCGACGCCAAGGCCAGCGAGACGCGCAAGACCCAGTACTTCGAGATCATGGGCAGTCGCGCGATCTACAAGGACGGCTGGATGGCCTCGGCGATGGGGCCCCGGCTGCCCTGGGTGCCGGGCATCGACCCGGCGATCTTCAAATGGACGCCCGACCAGGACCGCTGGGAGCTTTACGACCTGCGCAGCGACTTCTCGCAGGCCAACGACCTGGCGCAGAAGAACCCGCAAAAGCTCGCCGAGATGAAGCGCGCCTTCGACGCCGAGGCCCGGGCCAACAAGGTGTATCCGATCGGCGGCGGTCTGTGGATCGGCCTGCACCCGGAGTTCACCAAACAGAACCCGACCACCGAATTCCACTTCGACCGCAGCATCGTCGGCTTGCCCGAAGCGAACGCGCCCAAGCTGCAGATGCGCTCGAGCGTGGTCACGATCGAGGCCGAGCTGAAACCGGATTCGAAGGGCGTGCTGTATGCGCTGGGCGGCTTCTCGGGCGGCATTGCGGTGTGGGTCGACGGCGGCAAGCTGAACTACGAATACAACCTCTACGAGATCGAGCGCACCCGCGTCACCAGCAGCGAGACGCTGCCCGCGGGCAAGGCCACCATCGAGGTCGAAACGAAGTTCGTGCCGGGCGAACGCATCGGCCCGGCGGACGTGACGCTGCGGGTCAACGGCCAGACCGTGGCCAGCGGCCGCGTGCCGCGCACGACCGGCTACAGCATGACAGGCAACGACGCGTTCGATGTCGGGCGCGACTCGTATTCGCCGGTGTCGCCTGCGTACTTCGACCGGGCGCCGTTCGCCTTCGACGGCAAGCTCGATAAGCTGGTTGTGAAGTACCTGCCGCAGAAGTGAATCTCGCGGGCATGAGCGAAGGCGGTACTCGCCTGCCCGCATCAAGGAGATAGCGATGAAAAAGTTTGCCGCAATAGCACTGCTTGCAGCCGGTACGGCGTGCTTCGGCGCCGCTTCGGCGCAGTCGCCCAAGGCCGCAGCGACGCCCACTGACGGCTCGGTCCTGCCCTTCCCGCCCACACCGATGGCGGGCGTGGCCAAGCCACGGCTCCAGGACTCCACGCCGAAGTGGCCGGCCCAGCCGCAGCGCCTGCCCAAGGACGCACCGAACATCCTCATCGTGCTGATCGACGACGTGGGCTTCGGTGTCGCGGAGACCTTCGGCGGCGAAGTGCGCACGCCGGCACTGTCCCGACTCGCCAACGAGGGCCTGCGCTACAACGCCTTCCACACGACGGCGATCTGCTCGCCCACGCGGGCAGCGCTGCTGACCGGGCGCAACCACACGCGCGTGGGCTCCGGCACCATCGCCGAGCGTGCGGTCGCGTTCGACGGCTACACCGGCATCATCCCGAAGTCGGCCGCCACGGTCGCCGAGGTGCTGCGCAACTATGGCTATGTGACCTCGGCTTTCGGCAAGTGGCACAACACGCCGGCCACCGAGACCACCGCGATGGGCCCCAAGGACCGCTGGCCCACCGGCTACGGCTTCGACTACTTTTACGGCTTCCTCGCCGGCGAGACCTCGCAGTGGGAGCCGCGGCTGGTGGAGAACCATGCGTTCGTCGAACCGCCGCACGACGACGCGAAGTACCACCTCACCGAGGACATGGTGGCCAAGTCCCTGGCCTGGCTCGACAACCGCCAGTCCTACGCGCCCGACAAACCTTTCCTCATGTACTGGGCGCCCGGCGCGGCGCACGGCCCGCATCACATCTGGCCGGAGTGGGCCGACAAGTACAAGGGCAAGTTCGACGACGGCTGGGACGCCTACCGCGAGCGCGTGTTCAAGCGCCAGCTCGAGATGGGCATCATCCCCAAGGGCACGAAACTGACCCCGCGCGATCCCAGCCTGCAGGCCTGGGCCGACGTACCGGAAAACCAGCGTGCCTTCCAGCGCCGCCTGATGGAAGTCTTCGCCGGCTTCGTCGAGCACACCGACGTGCAAGTCGGCCGCCTCGTCGAAGGCCTCGAACAGCGCGGGCTGCGCGACAACACGCTGATCATCTACATTTGGGGCGACAACGGCTCCAGCGCCGAAGGCATCCAGGGCACGGTCAGCGAGTTGCTCGCCCAGAATGGCATCCCGAATACGGTGGAGCAGCAAATGGCCGCGCTGGCCAAGCTCGGCGGCCTGGCGGCACTGGGGACGCCCAAGACCGACAACATGTACCACGCGGGCTGGGCCTGGGCCGGCAGCACGCCGTTTCGCAGCACGAAGCTGGTGGCCGCACACTTCGGCGGCACGCGCAATCCGCTCGTCATTTCCTGGCCAAAGCGCATCAAGCCCGACCCGGTGCTGCGTGCGCAGTTTCATCACGTGGTCGACATCGCACCGACGATCTACGAACTGCTTGGCATCAAGCCGCCTAAGGTGGTCAACGGCGAAAGGCAGATCAAGATCGACGGCACCAGCCTCGCGTACACGTTCACCAACGCCAGCGCGCCCACGCGCAAGCGCGAACAGTTCTTCGACAACAACGGCAGCCGCGCCCTCTACAAGGACGGCTGGTTCGCATCGACCTTCGGGCCGCTGAAGCCCTGGGACACCGTGGGTTCCGCGCAGGCCCTGCCCAAGTGGGACTCCGCCACCGACCGCTGGGAACTGCACAAGCTCGACGAGGACTTCTCCCAGGCCAACGACCTCGCGGCGGCGCGCCCCGAGAAGCTTGCCGAGCTGAAGGCGGCGTTCCTGAAGGTGGCCCAGGACAACCGGGCCTTCCCGATTGGCGCAGCGATGTGGACCCGGCTACACCCGGAGGATGTGCTCAAGACCGCCTACACGAGCTGGAACTTCAACGCCAGCACGCGACGCATGCCGGAGTTCACGGCGCCGGGGCTGGGCCGCGCGAGCAACCGGGTCGAGCTTGACGTGGAGTTGAAGGAAGGGGCCAGCGGCGTGCTCTATGCGCTGGGCGGCTCGAGCGGCGGCGTCACCCTGTACATGGACAAGGGCCACCTCATCTACCTCTACAACATGATGATCATCGAGCAGTACGAGGCGAGAAGCGCCGCACCGATCGCCGCGGGCCGACACAAGATCGAGGTCGTCACCGACATCGCCGGCCCCGGCAAGGCGGGCACGGCGACCCTGCTCGTCGACGGCAAGGAGGTCGGCCGGGCCGACCTCAAGCGCACCGTTCCCCTGGCATTCACCGCGAGCGAGACCTTCGACGTGGGCATCGACCTCGGGGCGCCGGTCGCCGAGGCCTATGCCGGGCGGCGGCCGTTCGAATTCAACGGCACTATCCGGACGGTCAAGGTCGAACTGAAAGCAAACTGACCAAGTTGCAGAGGGGTTCCGAAATGAAATCGATGCGGAGATAGTTGGGCGCCTTCGGGTCGCAGCCGAAACGGATGGTCGTGGTGCCGTCCGGGCTCTTCTTCGCCGTCACACTGTTCACCGAAGTCATGCCGGGCGCGGACGCGTTACCTCGCCGAGGCCGGCTACGCGAACGGCGTGCCGATGGGCGCGGACCTGCCGAAAGCGCCGGCTGGGGCGAAGGCGCCCACCACCGTGAGCGTCAACCGTCCGGAGGGGTGCCAATCGAACTGCGGGATGTTCGGATACTCGACTCGGCCACCCGCGCGAAAGGAGTCGTAGTACCGGTCGCGCGCCCGCACCTCCGCGCGTGTCGGCGTGTGGGTGGTTCGCGTGACCTGCTCGGCAATCGAGATCGTCAGGGTTGTGCCGCCGCCGACCAGCAGAGTCTGCCCCTCCTCCTCGTCTATCTGCGCCGTGAAGCCGCTGGGCTCGAGCGACTTGAGCAGCGTGTCCATCAGCAGCAGAGCGCGGTCGAGCGTATTCCTCGTGACCTGCAGGTCGAGCACTTCCTTCGGCGCGCTTCTCACGCCCGCCGGGTGATCCCAGCCGTCGCGCTGCTTCAAGCGCGCCGCTGCCGCCCGTATGAGCGGGTGCGGGTCGACGAGTTCGTCCGGCACGCTGACGCTCGGCTGGCTGTCGCGGGTCTGCTGGAGGGCGTCACGGACGCGCGCGTGCATGGCCGCTTCCTGTTCGGACAGCGGTATCGGCCCGTAGAGATCGCGCGCGCCGGCGGGGAGGGCGGGCAGCGGCACCTTGCGCGTGGGGCGGCCAGCTTTGACCTTCGCCCAGTAGCCGCGCGGCGGCACCGGAATGCCGAGCTTCTTGCAGATCTTGACCAGGCCCACGTCCGATAGGCCATAACGAGGTGCGACGACTGTCACCGCATCGGTCCAGACCTCTTCGTACAGCGCCTCCCGGCTCACAGGGGTGCCTCGACGTCGCATAGCATGTCTCCTGGCTCGGGTCGGAGGCCGGTGACGAGGTCGGCCTCCGACGATTCGTAGATTTGCTGTTCAGCAAATATTGCCAATAGGCTGAAGATTCAGCAGAGTGCCGATGCTTTCTGCTCAGTGAGCCTTGGCGTTGACCATGCTTCCCGCGCAGGCGGCGGAACAGGTGCTGATCGATCAGGTTGCGGCACTTCGGTGTCTGGCTCTGCAGCTTCATGAATGCGCGCAACGGCATGGTGGTGACGAACTACTACGACGACCTCTTCTCTCGCTTGATCGGCGACGGCGTCCCGCTGCCGATCGCCATCGAGCGGGTGGCCGACGCCTACCTCGATGGAAAGCCGCTACCCATCGGCAAGAAGAAGCTCACGAGGAAGGAGCGCGACAGCCTCTTCTGGGCCAGCGAGGTTGTGAAGGGCTGCCCGCCCGACGCGTGGGTCGGCGAAGCGATGTCGCTCGCGTTGGCGCGATACCTTGGACAGGAGCCTGTGACTGCCGATGGATTGGTGATGCGGGTCGCGCGCGAGACGCCCGAGGCATTGATCCGCGCGGTAAGGCATTCCGGGCTCGTGCTGAGCCTGCACTCTCCCCGACGAGTCGAACTGGACCAGGCCGCGTCCGTGAGCGAAGCGGTCGCCGAGTTGTGCCGGGTGCTCGACGTGTTTGCCGGGGCGTACCGCGAACGGGTCGCGGCGCTGGAAGCGCAGAAGGCGCAGCCGGCGGAGTTGTCGGTCTTCGATCTCTTGCTCTACGCGAGCCTCTACGCCTTCGAGGTGCTCG
>JBILTM010000324.1:0-3623 GCA_044371545.1 Burkholderiaceae bacterium | reverse complement strand
CGAAGCGCACGTCGCCCGAGCTCGGGGCGTCGAGCCCGCCGAGGATGTTCAGCAGCGTCGACTTGCCGCTGCCCGACGGGCCGAGCAGCACGACGAACTCGCCGCGACGCACGTCGAGGTCGACGTCATGCAGCGCGACCACCTCGATCTCGCCGGTCCGGTAGACCTTGCCGAGCCCGCGCGCGACGAAGAGCGGCCGGCGCGCGTCCGCGGGCGCGGCGCCGGCGGGGCCGGGCGCTTCGGGCTGGGTCGCTTCCACCGGATCGATCGTAGGCGTGGCCCGCGCGGGGCGTGTTGATCGGGGTCAAGTCGACCGGGCAGGCACGCGCCGGGCCCGCGGGCGGGCGCCCCGGCTTGGCCGTCCGGAACGGTCGCGCCGGCCGGGGTGCGAAGATCGCGGGGCCGCCGCCCGCCGTCACGATCCCCGCCGCCATGCCCGATCTCTTCAGCCCGTTCACCCTCAAGGACGTCACGCTGCGCAACCGCATCGCGATGTCGCCGATGACGCAGCACCGGGCCGTCGACGGACGCGTCGGGGACTTCCACCTGATGCTGTGCGGTTCGCGCGCGGCCGGCGGCTTCGGGCTGGTGTTCCCCGAGCAGGTTGCGATCACGCCGGACGGGCGCACCAGCGTGCACTGCGCGGGGCTGTGGGACGACGCGCAGGTCGAGGGCTTCGCGCGGATGACGCGGCTGGTGAAGGACATGGGCGCGGTGCCCGCGATCCAGCTCGGCCATACCGGGCGAAAGGGCAGCGAGTGCGCGCCGTGGAAGGGCCGCGTGCAGCTGCCGCCCGAGCACCCCGAGGGCTGGCAGGTGCGCGGGCCGTCGGACGTCCCGTACGGCGGCGTCCGGCCGTACCCGGTGCATCCGCTGACGCGCGACGAGATCGCCGGGCTGCACCGTGCGTACGCCGACGCCGCGCGCCGCGCGCTCGACGCCGGCTTCGAGTGGCTCGAGCTGCACTTCGCGCACGGCTACCTCGGCGCGAGCTTCCTGTCGCCGCTCGCCAACCGGCGCACCGACGACCATGGCGGCTCGCTCGAGAACCGCGTGCGCTTCCACCTCGGCGCGATCGACGCGGTGCGCGAGGTCTGGCCCGAGCGGCTGCCGCTCACGATGCGGCTGGGCGCGGACGACCTGAATCCGGCGGGCACGACGCTCGACGACGCGATCGCCGCGGTCGGGATGATGAAGGCGCGCGGGCTCGACCTCGCCGACGTCAGCATCGGCTTCAATACCGACGACATGTCGCCCAAGCCGTTCGCGGACCTCGCCTTCATGGTCGGACGCGCGGCGCGCGTGCGCCGCGAGACCGGCCTGCCGGTGGCGACCAGCTGGAACCTCGGGCTGCCCGCAGTGGCGGACCGGGTGATCCGCGAGGAGGCGATCGACCTGGTGATGCTCGGCCGGCCCGCGCTGTCGAACCCGCACTGGCCGCTGTGGGCCGCGCGCGAGCTCGCGCACCCCGACCCGTTCTCGCTGGTGCCGGAGGACTGGGCGTGGTGGCTGCGGAACTTCCGCGCGCATCCGGACTGCATCGGCTGGCCGGCGCCTGGATCGGCGGTCGCGGTCGCGCCGGACGCGTCGGCCGCGGTGGGGTAGCGCGCGGCGCGGACGGCTCAGCCCGAGCGCGCGACCCGCTCCGCCGCCACCTCGACCGCACGCAGCGTCTCGTCGACGATCGCCTCGTCGTGCGCGCGCGAGAGGAACCACGCGCCGCGCTCGAGCGCGCGCACCCGGCGCGCGAGCAGCTCGCGCACGAAGCGCAGGTAGCGCGGCCGGTCGGCGCGCTGCAGCCCGCGCCAGTCGCGCGCCGGCGCGTCCAGCCCGAACGCGACGTGGAACACCTGCGGGAAGCCGGTCACCACCGCCGGGATCCCGGCCGCGCGCAGCCGCGCGTCGATGCCCGCCATCAGCCGCTCGCCGTGTGCGGCGATCGTGCGGTGGACCGAGCCGTCGGCGATCGCCTCGAGCGTCGCGACCGTCGCCGCCATCGTGACCGGGTGCGCGTTGTAGGTGCCGCCGTGCAGCACGCCGCCGCCCGCGCAGCGTTCGAGCAGGTCGGCGCGCCCCGCGAGCGCCGCGACCGGGAAGCCGCTCGCGATCGCCTTCGCGAAGGTCGCGAGGTCGGGCGTCACGCCGTAGAGCTGCTGCGCGCCGCCGGGCGCGACGCGAAAGCCGGTGATCACCTCGTCGAACACCAGCACCGTGCCGTGCCGCGTGCAGGCCGCGCGCACGCCCTCGAGGTAGCCGGGCGCCGGCGCGATCGCGCCGGCGTTGCACATCGCGGGCTCCATCAGCACCGCGGCGACGTCGCCCCCGGCGAGCCGGCGCTCGAGCGCGCCGAGGTCGTTCCAGCCGAGCACCTCGGTGTGCACCGTGGCGGCCTCGTCCTGCCCGAGCGAGCCGTGCACGCGGCGCGGCGCGTCGGCGGGGCCCGCCGCGTCGGGCGCGGGCGAGGTCGACACCGCGACGCTGTCCAGCCAGCCGTGGTAGTGCCCCTCGAACTTCAGCACGACCGCGCGGCCGGTCGCCGCGCGCGCGACGCGCAGCGCGAGCTGCACGACCTCGGTACCCGAGCCGGCCCAGCGGACCCGCTCGGCGCACGGCACCATCGCGCACAGCAGCTCGGCCGCGCGCGCCTCGATGCGCGACTGTCCGCCGTACAGGATCCCTTGCCCGAGCTGCGCCGCGACCGCGCTCACCACCTCGGGCGCGTCGTGGCCGAGCAGGATCGGGCCCATGCCGAGGTAGTAGTCGACCAGGCGGTTGCCGTCGACGTCGTGCAGGCACGCGCCCGAGGCGCGCTCGAACACCAGCGGGTGCGGCGCCATGCCGAGCCGGAAGCTGCTCGACACGCCGCCCGGCAGCCACGCGGCGGCGTGCGCGATCGCGTCGCGCGATGCGTCGAAGCTCGCGTCGTCGTCGGCCGGCGCGGACGCTGCGTGCAGAGCGGCGGGGTCGATCGGTTCGGTCGCGCCCATCGGCGCCTCCGTCGGAATGGGGCTCGCGTGGAGGCTAGCGCAGCGCGCGGCCCGCGGCAACGCGCGGACCCGTCGGACGGATCAGTCGAGCTTCCAGGTCCAGCCCGCCGAGCGCAGGCACTGGCCGATCGCGCTCTCGCGGCGCGACGCGTGCGCGTCCTCGGTCGCGAAGGTCGGGCCGACCCACGCGCCGGGCGTCGTCGTGCAGGTGGTGTGCGCGTCGCGGGTCGTGCAGCTCGTCTTCGGCGGCTCCTGGCGCGCAGGCGTGACCTGCCGCTGCACGAGGGCCACCGGGTACAGGCCGACCGCCCACTGCTCGCAGCCCATGCGGTCCGCGGGGAACGCCGACTCGGGCTTGGTGGGGTGCGTCCAGGTGCCGCAGCCGGCGAGCGCGGCGAGCAGCACCGCCGCCGATGCGGCGCGCAGGGACGACCGGAGCTGGCGCGTGATGCACATCGCGCGTCCCTCGCCCCGGCGCCCGGCGTCGCGGCAGCGGCGGCGGACGTCCGGTCCGTGCGCGCGGACGCCCGGCCGGCGCGGTGGCCACGATCGCGACGCGCGTGCACACTGGCGCATGGCCGACACGCCGCCGCTCCCGGCCGACGGGGGCCCGCCCCTGCCGTTTCCGCCGCTGCT
>JBILTM010000156.1:0-12638 GCA_044371545.1 Burkholderiaceae bacterium | reverse complement strand
GCCCCCTGGAGCCTGACGATGGCCATCGCCATCTACCCCGGAACCTTCGACCCGATGACCCGCGGGCACGAGGACATCGTGCGGCGAGCCGCCGGCATCTTCGATCGCGTCGTCGTCGGCGTGTCCGACAGTCGCGCCAAGACGCTGTTCACGCTCGAGGAGCGCATCGAGATCATGCGCGAGGTGCTCGCGCGCTACGACAACGTCGAGGTCGCCGGCTTCTCCGGCCTGCTGCGCGACTTCGTGATCGGGCGCGGCGCGCGGGTCGTCGTGCGCGGCGTGCGCGCGGTGTCCGACTTCGACTACGAGGCGCAGCTCGCCGGCATGAACCGGCACCTGATGCCCGAGGTCGAGACGATCTTCATGACGCCGGCCGACCAGTTCCAGTTCGTCTCGGGCACGCTGGTGCGCGAGATCGCCACCTACGGCGGCGACGTCGGCAAGTTCGTGTCGCCGTCGGTGCAGGCCCGGCTGGAGCGCAAGCTGCACCCTGACGCCGCGTCCTCGTAGGGCCCGGGGGACAACGAAGATGGCCCTGGTCATCACCGATCAGTGCATCAACTGCGACGTCTGCGAGCCCGAGTGCCCGAACGGCGCGATCTCGATGGGCCCGGAGATCTACGTGATCGACCCGGCCCGCTGCACCGAGTGCGTCGGCCACTTCGACGCGCCGCAGTGCCAGCAGGTCTGCCCGGTCGAGTGCATCCCGCCCGACCCCGAGCGGCCCGAAACGCGCGAGCAGCTGATGCTCAAGTACGAGCGGCTGCAGCGGGAGGGGTGACGTCCCGGCCCGACGGGGCGGCCGGGACCGTCCGGTAGTCGAGCGTCCACGCGCCCGCCTTCGTCCACTCGGCGCATTCGAGCTGCAGCGAATGGTCGGTGAGCGGGTGGGCCGCGGCCCAGGCCTGCGGCAGCTCGAGCCGCACGACCGTGCCGGACTTCACGCGCAGCCGGATCGACGGCGGCGGCCGGCCGTCGCGGCGCCGATGGAGCACCACCGCGAGCCGCAGGCACAGCACGCGCAGCCAGTCGTCGACCGACTCGAGCAGGGGGCGCATCTTCGTGAGGCCGCCGGTCTGGCCGAGCACCAGCGCCGCGAGCCGCGCCTGCTCGTCCTCGGAGAAGCCCGGCATGTCGCAGTGCTGCAGCACGTAGGCGCCGTGCTTGTGGAAGTCGTCGTGGGCGATCGAGGCGCCGATCTCGCGCAGCTGCGCCGCCCAGTGCAGCAGCCTGCAGCCGCGCGACACCTCCTCGGCGGTGCCGCGCGCGGCCTCCCGGTACAGCGAGACGGCGAGCGCCGCGACCGCCTGGCCGTGGCGCTCGTCGAGCGCGTGGCGGCGGGTCATCCGGGCGACGGTCACGTCGCGCATGTCCGCGCCGCTGGAGCGCCCGAGCAGGTCGTACAGCACGCCCTCGCGCAGCGCGCCGTCGCAGTACTGCATGGTCTCGATGCCGAGCTCCTCGAAGGCCGCGCTCATCATCGCGAGCCCGCCGGGCAGCACCGGCCGGCGGTCGGGCTTCAGGGCCGCGAGCCGAAGGCGCTCGGCGTGGCCGGCCTTCAGCAGCATCGCCTCCAGCGTCTCGAGGGCCCCCGTCGACAGCGACGGCTCGCCGAGGTCGGCCTGCGCGATCTGCCAGAGCGACTTGGCGGTGCCGGAGGTGCCGATCGCGGTGCGCCAGCCGGCCGCCCGGTACTTCGCGGCGATCGGCGCGAACGCCTCCCGGCAGGCCCATCGCGCGGCATCGAACGACGCGCGGTCGATCGTGCCGTCGGGGAAGAAGCGGCGGGTGAGGCTCACGCAGCCCAGTGGCACCGACTCGAGCAGGTCGGAGACGTAGTCCGCGCCGACGATGCACTCGGTCGAGCCGCCGCCGATGTCGACCACCAGCCGGCGGCGGCCGTCGACGGGCAGCGCATGTGCGGCGCCGAGGTAGATCAGCCGGGCCTCCTCCCGCCCTGCGATCACCTCGATCTCGAAGCCGAGCGCCCGCTGCGCCCGCTCCAGGAATGCCCGCGCGTCGGACGCGACGCGGAACGTGTTGGTGGCGACCGCCCGGACGCGCTCGGGCGGGAAGGTCCTCAGCCGCTCCCCGAAGCGCCGGAGCGCCTCGACCGCCCGTTCCTGGGCCGCCACGGACAGGGTGTTGCCCGCGCCGAGCCCGGCCGCGAGGCGCACGGTCTCCTTGATCTGGTCGACGGGGCGGATCTGGTCGCCGAGCGGCGTCGACTCGACGCGCCCGATGACGAGTCGGAAGCTGTTCGAGCCGAGGTCGACGGCTGCGAGGAGGGGCGCGTCCGGCATGCCGGTATTCTGCCGCAGAATGCGGGGACGCCGAGACCGAACGGAGGACGAACGCGAGTGGGCCCGGAAGCCGTCAAGGAACTGTCACGCGCGGGTGGCACACTCCTGGTGATGTCGTCTGCCGACCGACCGGGCTCGCCGCGCCTGCTGAACCGCGAGCTCGGCATCCTCGCGTTCAACGAACGGGTGCTCGCGCTCGCCGACGACCCGGCGATCCCCCTGCTCGAGCGGCTGCGGTACCTGACGATCGTCAGCAACAACCTCGACGAGCTCTTCGAGGTGCGCGTCGCGGAGCTGAAGGAGCTGGTGCGCGCCGACCCGGCCGCGCAGCTCGACGGCGTGTCGGTCGCCGAGCAGCTGGCGGCGGTCTCCGAACGCGCGGGGCGGCTGATCGCGCGCCAGTACGGCCTGCTGAACGGCACGCTGATGCCCGCGCTCGCGCACCAGGGCATCGTGATCCTGCTGAGCTCGATGTGGAACGACGCGCAGCGCGCGTGGGCCGAGACGGTGTTCGAGTCGGAGATCGAGCCGCTGCTGACGCCGATCGCGCTCGACCCGGCGCATCCGTTCCCGCGGATCCTGAACAAGAGCCTGAACTTCGTCATCGAGCTCGACGGCGTCGATGCGTTCGGCCGGCGGGCGGGCGTCGCGATCGTGCAGGCGCCGCGCGCGCTGCCGCGCGTGATCCGAGTGCCGCAGGAGGTCGCGGGCGCGCCGTACGCGGTCACGCTGCTGACCTCGGTCGTCGGCGGCTTCGTCGACCGGCTGTTCCCGGGCCTGTCGGTGCGCTCGGTCAACCAGTTCCGCGTGACGCGCAACAGCGAGCTCTTCGTCGACGAGGAGGAGATCACCGACCTGCGCGAGGCGCTGCACAGCGAGCTGACCCAGCGCCACTACGGCGACGAGGTGCGGCTCGAGGTGTCGGCGGCGATCCCGGCGGGCGTGCTGGAGCTCCTGCTCAAGGAGTTCGACCTCGGCCCGCAGGACTGCTACCGCGTCGACGGCCCGGTGAACCTGGTCCGGCTGCAGCAGATGATCGACCTGGTCGACCGGCCCGACCTGAAGTTCCCGCCGTTCGAGCCGGGCCTGCCCGCGGTGCTCGCCCGCGGCGACCTGTTCGCCGCGATCCGCAAGCACGACGTGCTCCTTCACCACCCGTACGAGTCGTTCGCGCCGGTGATGGACTTCCTGCGCAGCGCAGCCGACGACCCGCGCGTCGTCGCGATCAAGCAGACGATCTACCGGACCGGCGCCGACTCCGCTCTCATGGAGGCCCTGGTCGCCGCGGCCCGCGCGGGCAAGGAGGTGACCGTCGTCGTCGAGCTGATGGCGCGCTTCGACGAGGAGGCGAACATCAACTGGGCGTCGCGGCTCGAGGAGGTCGGCGCCCACGTCGTCTACGGCGTCGTCGGCCACAAGACCCACGCGAAGCTCACGCTGCTGCTGCGCCGCGAGGACGGGGTGCTGCGCCGCTACGCGCACCTCGGCACCGGCAACTACCACCCTCGCACCGCGCGGCTCTACGAGGACTTCGGGATGTTCACCGCCGACCCCGAGGTCTGCGCCGACGTCCACGAGGTGTTCCGCCGGCTGACCGGCACCGGTGCCGCGCGCGAGCTGCGCTGCCTGCTGCAGGCGCCGTTCACGCTCGCGGCGCACGTGCTCGCCGCGATCAAGCGCGAGGCCGACGCCGCACGCGCCGGCCGGCGCGCGTACATCGCTGCCAAGGTCAACGCGCTGCTCGAGCCCGGCGTCATCGAGGCGCTCTATCAGGCGAGCCAGGCGGGCGTGAAGATCGACCTGATCGTGCGCGGGGTCTGCGCGCTGCGACCCGGCGTGCCGGGCCTGTCGGAGACGATCCGCGTGCGCTCTGTGATCGGCCGCTTCCTCGAGCACAGCCGCATCTACCACTTCCACGCCGACGGGCGCGACGAGGTCTGGCTCGCGTCGGCCGACTGGATGGGGCGCAACTTCTTCCGCCGCGTCGAGGTCGCGTTCCCGGTGCGCGACCGCAAGCTCAAGGCACGCGTGCTCGCCGAAGGCATCGCGGTCCACCTGCGCGACAACGCTTCGGCGTGGACGATGGACGCCGAGGGGGGCTACGTGCGGCGGCGGCCGCGCGGCGCGCGCCAGATCGTGTCGCAGCAGGCGCTGCTCGAGAAGCTCGCGATGAAATGACGCAGGGGGCGCCGCGAACCCGCGGCACCCCCTCCGAGTCGATCGCCGATCCACCGGGGCTGCGGCCGGGCATCCGGCCGCCTCCCGGCGGCGCGCGCTCACTGCGCCGGCGGCAGGATCACCCGGTCGAGCACGTGCACCACGCCGTTCGTCGCGAACACGTCGGTCGCGGCGATCGTCGCGTCGCGGTGGCGCGCGTCGGTGATGACGAGCGCGTTGCCGCGGGCGTTGACCGTGAACGTCGCGTTGCCCGCGAGCACCGGGTCGATCGGCTGGCCGGCCGGCACCTCGGCGCGCAGCACCCGAGCGCCGAGCACGTGGTACTGCAGCACCGCGCGCACCAGGTCGCGGTTCGCGGGCACCAGGAGCGCGGCCGCGGTCGCGTTCGCGTCGTGCGTCAGTTCGCGGGCCAGCGCGTCGAACGCGGCGTTGGTCGGCGCGAACACGGTGAACCTGCCCGGGCCCGACAGCAGGCGCACGAGGTCGCCGTCGATGCTGGCGAACTGCACCGCCGCGACCAGGCTCGAGAACTGCGGCAGCGACGCCGCGATCTCGACGATCGACTTGTCCGCCGGCAGGATCACGCGGTCGAGCAGGTGCACCACGCCGTTGGTCGCGTCGATGTCGGTGGCGACGATGTTCGCGCGCCGGCCGCGGCCGTCGACGATCACCGGTGCGCCGTTCTCCACCTCGACCTTGAAGAAGGCGTTGCCGCCGAGCGCGGGTTCGATCGCGCGCCCCGGACGGATCGCGGCCGCGAACACCTCGCTGGTCAGCACGTGGTACTGCAGCACCGCGCGCACCAGCGCCCGGTTCGCCGGCACCAGCAGCGCGTCGCCGGTCGCCGAGGCGTTGCCGGTCAGCTCGCGCGCCAGCGCGTCGAACGCCGCGTTGGTCGGCGCGAACGTCGTCAGCGTGCCCGGGCCCGACAGCAGCGCGAGCAGGTCGCCGTCGTTGCTCGCGAACTGGACGGCCTTCACCAGCGTCGACAGGTTCTCGTTACCCAGCGCGATCTCGGCGATCGTGCGGTCGGCGGTCGCCGCCTTCGGCAGGATCACCTTGTCGATCACGTGGATCACGCCGTTGGTCGCGGCGACGTCGGTCGCGACGATCCGCGCGGTCCGGAAGCGCCCGTCGGTGATCACCAGCGCGTCGCCCGACGCGTCGATGCGGAAGGTGTCGGTGCCGGCGAGCACCGGGTCGATCGCGGCGCCGAGCGGCACGTCGGCCTTGCGGACAGTCGCGCCGAGGACGTGGTACTCCAGCACGGCGCGGACCAGCGCCTCGTTGCCGGGCACCAGCAGCGCGGCGGCGGTCGCGTTCGGATTGCGGGTCAGCTCGCGGGCCAGCGCGTCGAACGCGCCGTTGGTCGGCGCGAACACGGTGAAGGTGCCCGGGCCCGACAGCAGGCGGACGAGGTCGCCGTTGCGGCTCGCGAACTGCACTGCCGCGACCAGGCTCGAGAACTGCGGCAGGCTCGCCGCGGTCTCGACGATGCTCTTGGGAGCGGCCGGGGTCGACGCGGCCGGGGTCGTCGCGGTCGGCGTCGTCGCGGTCGGCGTCGTCGCGGTCGGCGTCGTCGCGCCGGCTGCGGACTCGCTGGTGCCGAGCACGGCGCTCGGGGTGTCGTTGCCGCCGCCGCCGCAGGCGGCCAGCGTCGCGGCGATCGCGGACGCAGCCAGCGTCCGGGTCCACGTGAAGGGGGGTCGGTCCATCGGGAAGCTCCTCGCTCGTTGTGACCCGAGAGTCCACAATAGAACCCGTCGGTCACGAAAAGATAGCCGACGGGAACTGTCGGGTCGATGAATGACCGTCGAGTCACGGGGGCTTTTCCGGGAATCCACGGCGGCCTTGACGCGGATCAGGGGCGATCCGCGGCGCACTGCCACGATCGGCCCGTCGATCCCGAGGAGACCGTCCGCCATGGCCCGTCGCGCCGAATCGCCCCGTCCCGCGAGCCCGGTCTCGCGCCCGAACGTCGTGCCGCGCGCCCGCGCGCCGCGCCGCGCCGCGGACGGCGACATCGCGCCGGACCTCGCGCCGGTCGCCCTCGAGCGCCACGCGATCGGCGAGGCGGTCGCGGCCGCGCAACTCGCGCAGGCCGCCGCGATCGACGACATCGTCGAGCGCGCGTCCCGCGACAACGTCGAGGGCCTCGCCCGCGCGGTCGAGGCGGTGCTCGCCGGCGCATCGCCCGACGACGCCGCGAGGCTGCGCGAGCGCCTGCGCCACGGCGTGACCGGTGTCGCACCGCAGGCGCCGAACCCCGACGAGGAGCTCGCCGACGACTGGCGCGACGGCGGCTACCCGTACAAGCGGCTGATGCTGCGCCGGAACTACGAGCGGCAGAAGTACCGGCTGCAGGTCGAGCTGCTGAAGCTGCAGGCGTGGACCAAGGACACCGGCCAGCGGATCGTGATCCTGTTCGAGGGCCGCGACGCGGCGGGCAAGGGCGGGGCGATCAAGCGCTTCATGGAGCACCTGAACCCGCGGGGCGCGCGCGTCGTCGCGCTCGAGAAGCCGACCGAGCAGGAGCGCGGCGAGTGGTACTTCCAGCGCTACGTGAAGCACCTGCCCACGCGCGGCGAGATCGTGCTGATGGATCGCTCCTGGTACAACCGCGCGGGTGTCGAGCGGGTGATGGGCTTCTGCTCCGATGCCGAGTACGACGAGTTCATGCGCCAGGCGCCGGAGTTCGAGCGGCACCTCGTGAGGAGCGGCATCCACCTGATCAAGTTCTGGTTCTCGGTGTCGCGCAAGGAGCAGCGCCGCCGGTTCAGGGAGCGCGAGGCGCACCCGCTCAAGCAGTGGAAGCTCTCCCCGATCGACATGGCCTCGCTCGACAAGTGGGACGACTACACCCGCGCGAAGGAGGCGATGTTCTTCCACACCGACACCGCCGACGCGCCCTGGACGGTGATCAAGAGCGACTGCAAGAAGCGCGCGCGCGTCAACGCGATGCGCTACGTGCTGCACAAGATCCCCTACGCGAACCGCGAGGCCGAGGCGATCGGTACGGTCGACCCGCTGCTGGTCGGGCGCGCGTACGTGGTCTACGAGCGGGGCGAGCAGCGGCTCGGGCCGCTGCTGTAGCGAGGCCGCGCGCGGTCCATTCCGGCGCGCCCCGCGCCGGGGCCGCGGCGGGCCTTCGATAGAATCGTTCCTCCGACGGAGGAGACGATGGCCGCGACGTACGACCTGCGCGCGTTCTCGCGCGACTGGGCCGAGGCCCGCGCGAAGTTCGTCGACGCCGCGCGCCGCGCCGGCGCCGCGCACCGCGCCTGGCCGCATCCGCTGAAGGGGCCGGGCGGCGAGGCGCTGTGCACCGACACCGCGTGGCTCGGCCCGCGCGACGCGTCGCGCGTGCTGGTGGTGATCGCGGGCACGCATGGCGTCGAGGGCTTCTGCGGCTCGGGGCCGATGATCGGCCTGCTGCGCGGCGACGCGGCGCTCGGCCTGCCGCCCGACACCGGCGTGCTGCTGATCCACGGCATCAATCCGCACGGCTGGGCGTGGCTGCGCCGCGTGACCGAGGAGAACGTCGACCTGAACCGCAACTGGGTCGACTTCGACGCGCCGCGGCCCGCGAACCCGGGCTACGCCGCGCTGCACGCGCACCTCGTGCCTGCCTCGCGCTCGTCCGAGGCGCGCGCCGCGGGCGACGCGGCCTGCGCCGGGTACGCCGCCGAGCACGGTGCGCACGCGCTGCGCGTCGCCTCGTCGAGCGGCCAGTACACCCACGCCGACGGCTGGTTCTACGGCGGCTCGGGGCCCACCTGGGCGCGCCGCACCAGCGAGGCGATCCTCTTCGAGCACCTGCCCCGCGCGCGCACGGTCGCGATCGTCGACATGCACACCGGCCTCGGCCCCTACGGCTACGGCGAGCCGATCTGCAACCACGCGCCGGGCGGCGAGCGCGTGCGCCGCGCCCGCGCGTGGTGGGGCGACAGCGTGACCGAGCCGCTGCTCGGCACCTCGTCGTCGCAGGAGAAATGGGGCCTGACCGAGTTCGGTTACGAGCGCTGCCTCGCCCACGCGGACATCGCGTTCGTCGCGCTCGAGTTCGGCACCTACCCCGAGTCGCGCGGCATCGCGGTGCTGCGCGACGAGCATTGGCTGCACGCGCACGGCGACCCGCTCGGACCCGACGCCCCCGCGATCAAGGCCGCGATGCGCGACCACTTCTACCCGCCGCACGACGACTGGAAGGAGATGGTGCTGTTCCGGTCCTGGCAGGTCTGGCGGCAGGCGCTCGCCGGGCTGGCCGCGAGCTGAGTCCGCACGGCGGCCACGGCGCCGCCGCGCGATCGAACCCACAGGGAGATCCCCCAGATGAACGGCGCAGAGAGCCTGGTCCGCACGCTGATCGACGAGGGCACGGACGTCTGCTTCACCAACCCCGGCACGTCCGAGATGCACTTCGTCGCGGCGCTCGACCGCGTGCCCGGCATGCGCTGCGTGCTCGGCCTCTTCGAGGGCGTGGTCACCGGCGCGGCCGACGGCTACTGGCGCATCGCGCGCCGGCCCGCCTCGACGCTGCTGCACCTCGGCCCGGGCCTCGCCAACGGCCTCGCGAACCTGCACAACGCGCGCAAGGCGCGCTCGGGCATCGTCAACGTCGTCGGCGAGCACGCGACCGCGCACGTCGCGCTCGACGCGCCGCTCACCTCCGACATCGAGGGCATCGCGCGGCCGATGTCGCACTGGGTGCATACCATCGGCTCGGCGGGCGGCGTCGAGGCCGCCACGCGCGGCGCGGTGCAGGCCGCCGCGACGCCGCCGGGCCGCATCGCGACGCTGGTGCTGCCGGCCGACTGCGCGTGGACCGAGGTGCCGGCGGACGCACCGCGCGGCCCGCGCGCACCGCGCCTCGCACCGGCGCCGGTCGACGCGGCCGCGGTCGAGGCGGCGGCCGCCGCGCTGCGCGAGGGCGGCGCCGCCGCGCTGCTGCTCCTCGGCGGCGAGGCCTGCCACGAGGCCGGGCTCGAGGCCGCGGGACGGATCGCCGCGGCCACCGGCTGCGCGCTGATGACCGAGTTCGCGGTCGCGCGCACCGCACGCGGCGCGGGTCGGGTCGTCGCGAACCGCGTGCCCTACGTGCCCGACGCCGCGATCGCCGCGCTCGCGCCGTACCGCACGATCGTGCTGCTCGGCGCCCGCGAACCGGTGTCGTTCTTCGCGTACCCGGGCAAGCGCGGTCGGCAGGCCGCGCCGGGCGTGCGTTTCATCGAGCTCGCCGACGCGAACCAGGACCTCGCCGCGGCGCTCGACGCGCTCGCGGGCGCGACCGGCGCGCGCGGCCGCGCGCCGTCGGGCGTCGCCTCGCGCGGGGTGATCGCCGCGCCCGACGGCCCGATGACGCTCGAGGGCATCGGCCGCGTCGTGGCCGCCGCGATCCCCGAGCACGCGATCGTCGTCGACGAGTCGGTCTCCAGCGGTCGCGCGTTCGGTGCGTTCACCGCGGGTGCCGCGCCGCACGACTGGCTGACCGGCTGCGGCGGCGCGATCGGCTTCGGGTTGCCGACCGCGATCGGCGCCGCGATCGCCGCGCCGGAGCGCAAGGTGCTCGCCCTGGAGGGCGACGGCAGCGCGATGTACACCGTGCAGTCGCTGTGGACGATGGCGCGCGAGGGCCTCGACGTCACCGTGCTGGTCTTCGCGAACCGCGCCTACCGGATCCTGCAGGGCGAGTATGCGGGGGTCGGCGCGGGCACGCCCGGGCCGCGCGCGACCGACATGCTGAGCCTCGACCGTCCGACGATCGACTGGGTGTCGATGGCGCGCGGCATGGGCGTCGAGGCCGGCCGAGCCACGGACCTCGGGCAGCTCGCGCGCGAGCTCGCGCGCGGATTCGCGTCGAAGGGACCGTACCTGGTCGAAGCGGTGCTCTGACCCGATCGCGCGACGCGTTCCGCGAAACGGGGGCCCATGTTCCCGGATGCGGAACGGCGCGCCCCCGCGCCCGGACGCCACGGGCGACAATGTGCGTCGCATGGCCAGACTGTTCGAGTTCCACGGGTGGCGGATGGTCGCCGCAGGCAGCGCGCTGCAGTTCCTGCAGGCGGGGCTGATGCAGCAGGCGTTCGGCGCCTACGTCGCGGTGCTCTCGACCGAGAAGGGCTGGAGCAAGACCTCGCTGTCGGGCGCCGCGGCGCTGCAGTCGGTCGAGACTGCGATCATCGGCCCGGTGCTCGGCTGGCTGATCGACCGGCTCGGCGCGCCGCGGATGATCCGCTGGGGCGTGTGGATCTTCGGCGCCGGCCTGATCGCGCTCGGCTGCATCCAGACCCTGCCGCAGTTCTATGCGGCGGTGATCGTGATCGCGCTCGGCACCAGCCTGTGCGGCTACTTCCCGCTCAACGTGGCGATCATCCACTGGTTCGAGCGCAAGCGCGCGCGGGCGTTGTCGACCGTCGGGCTCGGGCTCGCGCTCGGTGGGGTGTTCGTGCCGGTGGTCGCGTCCTCGATGGTGCTGTTCGGCTGGCGTGCGACCGCGATCGGCTCGGGCGTGCTCGCGATCGCGCTCGGCTGGCCGCTGTCGCGGGTGTTCCTGCGCAGCCCGGCGGACATCGGCCAGACCGTCGACGGCCTGCCGCCGGCCGCGACCGTCGCATCCGGCGCCGCCATCGCCGCGGAGCCGCCCGAGTTCACCGCTCGCGAGGCGCTGCGCACCCGCGCGTTCTGGCTGCTGTCGATCGGCCACGGCTTCGCGCTGCTGGTGGTCACCGCGGTCAACGTGCACGCGATCACGCACATGAAGGAGTCGCTCGGCTACTCGGTCGCGCAGGCCTCGCTGGTGATCACGCTGATGACCGTCGCGCAGGTCGGCGGCGTGCTGCTCGGCATGTCGGTCGGCGATCGCTGGAACAAGCGGATGATCGCGGCGGCCTGCATGCTGATGCACGCGATGGGGCTGCTCTCGCTGACCTACGCCACCGGCCCGGCGATGCTCGGCGCGTTCGCGCTGCTGCATGGCGTCGCCTGGGGGCTGCGCGGGCCGTTCATGCAGGCGATCCGCGCCGACTACTTCGGGCGGCGATCGATCGGCATGATCATGGGCCTGTCGGCCGCGGTCATCGCGGTCGGGCAGGTCGGCGGGCCGATGATCGCCGGCGGGCTGGCCGACCTGACCGGCGACTACCGGCTCGGCTACACGCTGCTCGCGCTGATCGCCGCGACCGGTGCGATCGCCTTCGCCACCGCGACCCCGCCGGTGCGGCCGCGCCCGGCGTTCGGCGGGGTCGCGAGCTGATCGCGGCGCCCCCGCGAGGCCGGCCCGGCGCGCCTCAGCGGACCGTGTAGGGCGCGAACACGAACGGGAAGCGCGCTGGCCGGAAGTCCTTGAGGTTGCGGGTGGCGAGCCGCAGGTCGTGGCGCAGCGCGAATGCCGCCTGGATCGCGTCGGGCAGCTTCAGGCCGGTGTCGCGCCGGATGCGCGCGGCCTCGTCCGCGACCGGTGCGTCCATCGGCAGGAACCGGAAGCGGTCGAGCAGCGCGGCCACGCGCGGCGCCTCGAGCGCACCGCACTCGGCGAGCACCTCCGCGCGGGTGATCGAGGAGACGGCCGCCGCGGCGCCCTGTGCGCGCAGGAACGACGTGGCGGCGTCGACGCCGTTCAGGTGGTCGATGAGGATCACCGAGTCGAGCAGCACGCTCACGACGCATCGCGCCGCGCACGGCGCGCCGCGGGCGCGGTCGCGTCGCCCCACTCCGCGCGCAGGCCGCGCTGCTGCGTCGCGCCGTCGACCGCGCGGACCGCACGCCGTGCGAACAGCCCGGCGGTCGCGCACAGCAGCTCGTCCAGGGTCTCGCCACGGCGCGACTTCGACCGCACGCGGTACTCCGCCACCGCGTCCTGCACGAGGTGGGTCATCGGCCGCCCGCGGGCGGCCGCCTCGGTGTCGAGCCACTGCTTGTCGTCGTCGGGCAGCGAGACGAGCGTCCGCGTGTTCATCCGGTTTCCGGCGTTCGATATCGACGATCGATCGACGATATCAGTCGCTCGGCGCGTCCGCAACCGCGCCCCTCGTGGCGGATGCGCCGCCGCCGCCGATTTACACTCCCCGCTTCCAGAAGGACCCTGCCATGACCGCCCCCGCCGCCACCGACCACACCGAGATCCGCGACGCCGTCCGCGACCTGTGCGCGCAGTACCCC
>JBILTM010000323.1:0-3655 GCA_044371545.1 Burkholderiaceae bacterium | reverse complement strand
TCAGCTGCGGGCCGACCACGATGACCGAGCGGCCCGAGTAGTCGACGCGCTTGCCGAGCAGGTTCTGGCGGAAGCGGCCGCCCTTGCCCTTGATCATGTCGGCCAGCGACTTCAGCGCGCGCTTGTTCGCGCCGGTCATCGCCTTGCCGCGGCGGCCGTTGTCGAGCAGCGAGTCGACCGACTCCTGCAGCATCCGCTTCTCGTTGCGGACGATGATCTCCGGCGCCTTCAGCTCCAGCAGGCGCTTGAGGCGGTTGTTCCGGTTGATCACCCGGCGGTACAGGTCGTTCAGGTCGGAGGTCGCGAAGCGGCCGCCGTCCAGCGGCACCAGCGGGCGCAGCTCGGGCGGCAGCACCGGCAGCACTTCGAGCACCATCCACTCGGGCTTGATGCCCGACTTCTGGAAGCCCTCGAGGACCTTCAGGCGCTTGGCGATCTTCTTGATCTTGGCTTCGGACGAGGTGGCGGCCAGCTCGTCGCGCAGCCGGTTGATCTCGCGGTCGACGTCGATCGAGCGCAGCAGCTCACGCACGCCCTCGGCGCCCATCTCGGCGCGGAACTCGTCGCCGTACTCCTCGGTCTTCGCGAGGAAGTCGTCCTCGGTCAGCAGCTGGCAGCGCTTCAACGGCGTCATGCCCGGCTCGATGACGACGTACGCCTCGAAGTACAGCACGCGCTCGATGTCGCGCAGCGTCATGTCGAGCACCATGCCCAGGCGCGACGGCAGCGACTTCAGGAACCAGATGTGCGCGGTCGGCGAGGCGAGCTCGATGTGGCCCATCCGCTCGCGGCGGACCTTGGCGAGCGTCACCTCGACGCCGCACTTCTCGCAGATCACGCCGCGGTGCTTCAGGCGCTTGTACTTGCCGCACAGGCACTCGTAGTCCTTGATCGGCCCGAAGATCTTCGCGCAGAACAGGCCGTCGCGCTCGGGCTTGAAGGTGCGGTAGTTGATGGTCTCCGGCTTCTTGACCTCGCCGTAGGACCAGGACCGGATCTTCTCCGGCGACGCGATGCCGATCTTGATCGCGTCGAAGTGTTCCTCTTCCTGGACCTGCTTGAACAGATCGAGCAGTGCTTTCATCGCTCAGCTCCTCGCTCTCAGTTGCGCTCGAGATCGATGTCGATCCCAAGCGACCGGATTTCCTTCACCAGCACGTTGAACGACTCGGGCATGCCCGCGTCGATCGTGTGCTCGCCCTTCACCAGGTTCTCGTAGACCTTCGTCCGCCCGTTCACGTCGTCGGACTTGACCGTCAGCATCTCCTGCAGCGTGTAGGAGGCGCCGTAGGCCTCGAGCGCCCACACCTCCATCTCGCCGAAGCGCTGGCCGCCGAACTGCGCCTTGCCGCCCAGCGGCTGCTGGGTGACGAGCGAGTACGGGCCGGTCGAGCGCGCGTGCATCTTGTCGTCGACCAGGTGGTGCAGCTTCAGCACGTGCATGTAGCCGACGGTCACGTGGCGGTCGAACTGCTCGCCGGTGCGGCCGTCGTACAGGCGCAGCTGGGTCTTGTGGTCGTTGAAGCCGAGCTTGCCGGTGTTCGGGTCCTCGTCCGGGAACGCGATGTCGAGCATCGCGCGGATCTCGGTCTCGGAGGCGCCGTCGAACACCGGCGTCGCGAACGGCACGCCGTTGGAAAGGTTCTGCGCGAGCTCGCGGACCTCCTCGTCGGTCAGCGTCGCGATGTCGGCCTTCTGCCCGTGGTGGTTGTAGACCTTGTCGAGCATCTTGCGCAGCTCGGCCCCGGCGGCGTGGCGCTGCAGCATCTCGCCGATCCGCAGGCCGATGCCCTTGGCGGCCCAGCCCAGGTGCGTCTCGAGGATCTGGCCGACGTTCATCCGCGACGGCACGCCGAGCGGATTCAGCACGATGTCGACCGGACGGCCGTCGGCCATGTAGGGCATGTCCTCGACCGGCACGATCCGCGAGACCACGCCCTTGTTGCCGTGGCGGCCCGCCATCTTGTCGCCGGGCTGCAGGCGGCGCTTGACGGCCAGGTACACCTTGACCATCTTCAGCACGCCCGGGGGCAGCTCGTCGCCCTGCGTGAGCTTCTTGCGCTTCTCCTCGAACGCGAGGTCGAAGCTGTGGCGCTTCTGCTCGATCGACTCCTTGGCGCCCTCGAGCTGGCTCGCGGCCTGCTCGTCGGCCAGCCGGATCTCGAACCACTGCCAGCGGTCGAGGTCCTCGAGGTAGGCGGCGTCGATGACCTGGCCCTTGGCGAGCTTCTTCGGACCGCCGTTGGCGGTCTTGCCGACCAGCAGGCGCTTCAGGCGCTCGAACGAGTCGTTCTCGACGATCCGCAGCTGGTCGTTCAGGTCGAGGCGGTAGCGCTTGAGCTCGTCGTCGATGATCGACTGCGCGCGCTTGTCGCGCACGATGCCCTCGCGGGTGAAGACCTGGACGTCGATCACCGTGCCGCTCATGCCCGAGGGCACGCGCAGCGAGGTGTCCTTCACGTCCGACGCCTTCTCGCCGAAGATCGCGCGCAGCAGCTTCTCCTCGGGGGTCAGCTGGGTCTCGCCCTTCGGCGTGACCTTGCCGACCAGCGTGTCGCCGGCCTGCACCTCGGCGCCGATGTAGACGATGCCCGACTCGTCGAGGCGGCCGAGCTGCGACTCCGACAGGTTCGAGATGTCGCGGGTGATCTCCTCGGGCCCGAGCTTGGTGTCGCGGGCGAGCACCGACAGCTCCTCGATGTGGATCGAGGTGTAGCGGTCGTCCGAGACCACCCTCTCCGAGATCAGGATCGAGTCCTCGAAGTTGTAGCCGTTCCAGGGCATGAACGCGACCAGCATGTTCTGGCCGAGCGCGAGCTCGCCCAGGTCGGTCGACGCGCCGTCGGCGATCACGTCGCCGCGCGCGACCTTGTCGCCCTTCTTCACGATCGGGCGCTGGTTGATGTTCGTGTTCTGGTTCGAGCGCGTGTACTTGATCAGGTTGTAGATGTCGACGCCGACCTCGCCCGCCTGGGCCTCGTCGTCGTTGACCCGGATCACGACCCGGTTCGCGTCGACGTAGTCGACCTGGCCGCCGCGCAGCGCGGTGACGACCGTGCCCGAGTCGACCGCGCAGGTCCGCTCGATGCCGGTGCCGACGACCGGCTTCTCCGGCCGCAGGCAGGGCACCGCCTGGCGCTGCATGTTCGAGCCCATCAGCGCGCGGTTCGCGTCGTCGTGCTCGAGGAACGGGATCAGCGAGGCGGCGACCGACACGATCTGCGACGGCGCGACGTCGATGTACTCGACCTTGTCGGGCGAGGTCAGCAGCGTCTCGCCGTTGATCCGCACCGAGACCAGCTCGTCGGTGAGCTTGCCGTTCGCGTCGACCGAGGCGTTGGCCTGCGCGATCACGTAGCGGCCTTCCTCGATCGCCGACAGGTAGTGGATGTCGTCGGCGAGCTTCTGGTCGACCACCTTGCGGTACGGCGTCTCGAGGAAGCCGTACTCGTTCAGCTGGGCGTACAGCGACAGCGAGTTGATCAGGCCGATGTTCGGGCCCTCGGGCGTCTCGATCGGGCAGACGCGACCGTAGTGGGTCGGGTGCACGTCGCGCACCTCGAAGCCGGCGCGCTCGCGGGTCAGGCCGCCCGGGCCCAGCGCGGAGACACGACGCTTGTGCGTGATCTCCGACAGCGGGTTGGTCTGGTCCATG
>JBILTM010000013.1:0-40989 GCA_044371545.1 Burkholderiaceae bacterium | reverse complement strand
GCATCAGCCGGTCCGCGGTGACGGTGCCCGGGCGCAGCGCGCCCCACGCGAGCCGCGGCAGCACGCGCCAGCCGCCGCGCTCGAAGACCGTCGAGCCGACGCGCGCGGGCAGGCCGAAGAGCGCGAGCACGATCGCCACGCGCAGCCCGATCCGCGCATCGCCGTCGGCGAACGAAGCCATCAGGTGCGCGGCCGCGCCCTGCATGGCACGCCGGTCGAGCCGCGCGAGCAGGCCCTCGGTGACGAAGATCGTGGCGTGCGCGTCGCCGCGACCGAAGAGGGCCGCGCCCGGCGCGTCGCCGGCGGCGACGAGCACGCGCGGTGCGGGCAGCCCGGCGGCGATCGCCATCTCCTCGACGACGTTGCCGAGCCGACGCTCTGCCGGCACGGCGCGATCGAGCGCGCGCGCCCGCAGCGCACCGGCGCCGAACAGCGGCGAGCCGCGCAGCGTCCGCGCGAGTGCGACGGTCACCAGCGCCATCGCGACGAGGCCGGGCGCCGCCGCGACCGCGAGCAGCGACGCGAGCCGCGCGGGCGACGCCGTGCGTCCCTCGACGACGTCGTCGATCGCGCCGAACAGCGTGCCGAGCACGTCCGGCGCCGGCACGACGAGGTTCGCGAGGTCGAACGCCAGGCCGATCACGACCCACCAGAGCGGCGCCATCAGCAGCGCGACGACGAGCGCGAGCACCGCGACGCACGCCGCGCACGCGGCCGTCACCCGCCACGACGCGCGCCGGTGCCGCGCGATCGCATCGAGGAAGCTCTCGCGCTCGGCCGCCGACAGCGGCGGCAGCTCGCGCTCGACGGGGTCCTCGGCACCGGCGCGCGAGGGGTCGGCGTCGCGCGTGGGGTCGGGCATCGCGAGCGAGCGTGCACCGGAACGCGCGGGCCGTCGAGCGCGCGCCTCGCGACCGGCGGTCCGCGATCCGCGCCGCGCGGCGACCCCGGGCGCGACCGTTCCGCTACCATCGGCCCCATGCCGGGCGCCGCGGGGCGCCGGCCGCGGGGAGAACCGTCGGATGGGCCTGATCCTGTCGCTGCTGCTGGTCGCCGTCGCCACCTGGGTGGGGATGACCTACAACCGGCTGGTCGCGCTGCGCAACCGCTGGCGCAACGCGTTCGCGCAGATCGACGTGCAGCTCAAGCGCCGGCACGACCTGATCCCCAACCTCGTCGAGACCGCGAAGGGCTACCTGAAGCACGAGCGCGAGACGCTCGAGTCGGTGATCCAGGCGCGTGCGGCGGCCGTCGGCGCGCGCGACGTCGCCGCGGCCGCGCCGGGCGACGCCCGCGCGATGCAGGGCCTCGCCGGCGCCGAGGCGCTGCTCGGCGGCGCGCTCGGGCGGCTGATGGCGGTCGTCGAGGCCTACCCGGAGCTCAAGGCCGACGCGACGATGGCGCAGCTCTCCGAGGAGCTGACCAGCACCGAGAACCGGATCTCGTTCGCGCGGCAGGCGTTCAACGACGACGTGACCGGCTACAACGACAAGGTCGAGCAGTTCCCCTCGAACCTGGTGGCCGGCGCGTTCGGGTTCCCGCGCGCCGAGCAGCTCGCGGCGACCTCGTCGGCCGCCGAGCGCACCGCGCCCGCCGTGAAGTTCTGATCCGCGGGCGGCGCGGGTCGGCCCGCGCGGTCGCCCGACCCGGCTCGGCTACCATGCAAGCTTCGCCGCGCGACGCGGCGGTTCGCAACGACGGGAGAGTGCGGTGCAGGTCGTCTGCCTCGATCTCGAGGGCGTGCTGGTCCCCGAGATCTGGATCGAGTTCTCCAAGCGCACCGGCATCCCCGAGCTCGCACGCACCACGCGCGACGAGCCCGACTACGACAAGCTGATGCGCTTCCGCATCGACCTGCTCGAGCGGCACGGCCTGAAGCTCGCCGACATCCAGGCGGTCATCGAGGGCATGGGCCCGATGGCGGGGGCGCGCGAGTTCCTCGACGGGCTGCGTGCGCGCTTCCAGGTGCTGATCCTGTCCGACACCTTCTACGAGTTCGCCGACCCGCTGATGCGCCAGCTCGGTCGGCCGACGCTGCTGTGCCACCGGCTCGAGACCGACGAGCGCGGCTTCGTGACGCGGCACGTGCTGCGGATGCCGAACCCGAAGAAGGCCGCGGTCGAGGCGCTGAAGTCGCTGAACTACACCGTGATCGCGGCCGGCGACTCGTACAACGACACCGCGATGCTCGCGGCCGCCGACGCCGGCTTCTTCATCCACCCGCCGGCCTCGATCGCCGAGCAGTTCCCCCAGTTCCCCGTCACCCGCAGCTACGCGGAGCTCGGCGCGCGGATCGACGAGGCGTCGCGGCGGCTCCCTTGAGCGCACCCGGCCCGGCGGCGCCGCTGTCGGTGCGCCTGAGGGTCGCGACCCGGTCGATGCACGTGCGCGCCGAGCGCGCCGGCGCGATGGCGCTGCTGCTGCGCGGCGCGCTCGAGGGCGCGCGCTACGCGCGGCTCGCGCGGGCGCTGCACGCGCTGTACGGGGCGCTCGAGGGCGCGCTCGCGCGTCACGCCGCGCACCCCGCGATCGCGCCGCTCGAGGCGGCGGCGCTGCGCCGCACCGAGGCGCTCGCGCACGACCTCGAAGCCCTGCGCGCGGCCGGCCTCGTCGATGCGCGGGCCGCGCTGCCGCGGGCCGCGCTCGGCTACGTGGCGCGGCTTCAGACGCTCGACGCGGGCGAGCCGGTGCGGCTGGTCGCGCACGCGTACGTGCGCTACCTCGGCGACCTCGCGGGCGGGCAGGCGCTCGCGCCGATCGTCGAGCGCGCCTACGGGCTCGCGCCGGGCACGGCGACCCGCTTCTACGCGTTCGGTCCGCGCGACGCGGTGGCCGCGCGCGCCGGCGCGCTGCGCGCCGCGCTCGACGCGCTGCCGCTGCCGCCCGTCGAGGCCGACGCGGTCGTCGAGGAGGCGCTCGACGCGTTCGTGCGGCACGTCGCGCTGTTCGAGGAGATCTCGGCCGAAGGCGGGCCGTCCGGAGAGATCGCGGCGGGTGACCCGCGGCCCGGGACACACGCAGCGCAGGACGCGCCGGGCGCGCCCGCCCGGCCGCAGGCTCAGTCGCCCGACGCCTCGTCCCCGGCCGCTTCGCGCACGCGCCGGTAGAGCCGCGTCGCGCGCCGCGCCGAGGCCTCGAGGTCCTCGAGCATCGGCGCGATCGCCGGTCCGCCGACGCCGTCGGCCATGTCCATCGCGGCGAGGCTCGCGTTGTTCAGGATCGCGCCGATCACCGGGTCGGGCTCGCGCGGCATCAGGTCGGGACCGGCGGCGCTGCGCGCGGCGTCGTCGAGCGTCGCCTCGAGGTGGCGGCGCGCGGCGGCCGCGCGCTTCGCATCGGTCAGGTCGGCGAGGATCAGCAGCACGCCGAGCACCTCGCCGTCGCGACCCGGCACCGCCTCGGCGCGCAGCGCGACCGGCAGCGGCGGCGCGCACTCGCGCGCGAGCGCGAGCTCGCCGCGCCACGCGGCCTGGCCGGCGCGCAGCGCGTCGAGCCGCCGGGCCGCGGTCTCGGGCGACACGAAGAGCGCCGCGACGTCGTCGAGCGTCGCGAGCGCATCCGCGCGCGGGCCGATCAGCGCGCGCGCCGCGAGGTTGCACAGCGTCACGCGGCCGTCCGCGTCGGCGACCAGCACCGGCTCGCGCGAGTCGCCGACGGTCGTGCGGACCTGCGCGAGCTGGTGCTCGGCGATCAGCAGCCGCACCGCGTCCACCTGCACGATCAGGTCCACGAGCGCGCCGCAGAACGAGCGCGCGAGCGCGATCTCGGCGGGCGCCCAGGGCTGCGCGCTGCCGCGCACGAGCTCGGTCCACGCAGCGAACGAGCGGCGCGGCGAGAGCTCGAGCGGGTCGTCCGCGACCATCGGCTTGGACGGGTCGCCGGCCCAGGTCGCCGAAGTCAGCTGCTCGCGGCGGAACCACATCAGCCAGTCGGGCCGGGCGTTCGACAGCCGCACCGCGAGCACGCCGCTCGCCAGCGGGGTCAGCGACGCGAGCCCCGGCGCCTCGCGCGCGACCGACGACGACGCGAACGGGCCGTCGCCGCCGCGCTCGTCGACCCATCGGCAGAGCGCGCGCAGCTCGGGCGTCGACGGTACCTCGCCGCAGGTCAGGATCTCGCCGTCGTGGAACAGCGCCGCGCCGCTCGCGGCGAGCGGCTGCAGCAGCGTGCGCGGCGTGCGCAGCAGCGCGTGGCGCCAGTCGCCCTCGGTCGCGGTCGCCTCGACGAGCCGCTGCTCGAGCCGGCGCACCGACAGCGCGACCTGCGCGAACGCGTACTGCTCGATCGCGGCGAGGCGCGTCGAGAACACCTCGGCGAGCAGGTCGGACGCTGCGCGGACCGCGGGTCGAAGCCGGCGCGGCGAATAGTGGTGCGCCGCCACCAGCCCCCAGAGCCGCCCCTCGCGGACCAGCGACACCACCAGGGTCGCGGTGACGCCCATGTTGCGCAGGTACTGCAGGTGCAGCGGCGACATGCTGCGCAGCCCGCACATCGACATGTCGAGCTCGTCGCCGCCGGGGCGGCGTCGCGGCAGCAGCGGCGCCTGCGGATCGTCGACGTCGACCAGCACGCGGACGCGGTTGCGCACATAGAGCTCGCGCGCACGCTGCGGGATGTCGGTCGCCGGATAGCGGTGGCCGAGCAGCGACTCGAGCCGCGCGTCGCGCGCCTCGGCGACGATCTGGCCGTGCCCGTCGGGGTCGAAGCGGTAGACCATCACCCGGTCGTAGCCGGTCATGTCGCGGAAGGCCGAGGCCGCGGCGTCGGCGAGCACGTCGACGCTCGACGCGAGGCCGAACGCGCGCACCGCCGCGGCGACGTGCTCGACCAGCGGCCGGCCGTCGGGCGGCACGGTCGACCCGCGCCGGCCGTCGCGCCCCGCCTCGGCCGGCTCGAGCTCGACGACCAGCGGCCCGCCGGGCAGACGGTGCGCGACGCCGTCGAAGGCGCGTTCGCGTCCGCCCGACGTGGTGGTCGCGCGCAGCGGCACCGGCTCGGCATCGTCGATCGCGGCGGCGGCCGCAGCGAGCCCCGCGGCGAGCGTGCCACCGAGCGCGGCGAGCGGCCGGCCGAGCAGCGCCTGCGCGCCCGTGCCGAGCAGCGCGCCCGCGTTCGCGCTCGCCTGCTCGACGGGGCCGTCGGGCGTGGCGAGGACGAGCAGGACGCCGTGCGACTGGATCGACCCCGCGAGGTGGATCTGCTCGCGCTCGCAGTTCGTCAGATCCGCCTGTCCGAAGGCAGGCCCCGCCGTCACCCGATCGCGGCCCCGCGTTCGGGGCCCTTCGGATCGAGGCGCGCGTCGAGCGCACCGCGTTCCAGGCCGAGCAGGTGCGCGGCCCGGTCGGGGTTGCCGTCGGCGAGTTCGAGCGCACGCGCGACGAAGTGGCGCTCGGCGAGCGCCGCGGCCTGCTGCAGCAGGTCGGGCAGCGGCAGCTCGCCGACGCGCGCGAGCAGCGCGCGCGTCTCTCGGCGGGCACGCAGCGCCCACGAGTCGGGCAGCAGGTCGGCGTCGGCGTCGGCGTGGCGCAGCGAGAAGCCGATGCACGCGGCGTCCTCCTGGTCGGCGAGCATCGTCGCCGACAGCTCCACCGGCACGCCGGTGCCGTCGCCGGCGCGCAGCCGCGCGCGCACGCGCTGCACGAAGCCCTGGCGGCGGACCTCGTCCAGGACCGAGGCGCCGCCCGGCTGCGCGGTCCGCAGGCCGGCGTCGAGCCAGGTGTCGATCGGCAGGCCCTCGGCCGACGCGGCGTCGGGCAGCCCGCACAGCGCCGCGAACGCGGCGTTCACGGTCAGCACGCGCCCGCCGGTGTCGGTGATCGCGACGCCGTCGGGCGTGCGCTCGACGAAGTCCACGAGCCGCGAGGTGCCGTCGTCGCCGTCGGGGCCGTCCTGCACGATCGTGCGCAGGCGCAGCAGCAGCAGGTCGGCGTCGCCGGTGCGGAACGGCGTCGCCGCGACGTCGACCGAGGCGACCCGCTCGGGCAGCCAGGCGCGGACCTCGGCCGACCGGCCGTTCGCGCGGGCCTCGCTGCACAGCGTCGCGACCACCGCGCGGGAGGCGCCGTCGAACGCGGCGAGCGCGTCGCGGCCGGCGAGCGCATCGGGCGCGATGCCGAGCCGCTCCGCGGCGGCGACGTTGCCTTCGACGACCTTGAGCGTCGCGCCGTCGACGACGAGCACGGCGTCGGTCGCGACGTGGAACAGCCGGCGGTAACGCGACTCGGCCTCGCGGCGCTTCCAGTAGTCGCGCTCCATCCGCTGCTGCGCCTGCACGAAGCGCTGCTGGATCGCGGCGATCGCCCGCAGGTCGCGCCCGGCCGCGAGCACCGGCCCGGTGGTGCCGAGCCGCACCGCCGAATAGGCGACCGGCACGCCGGCGCCCGAGGGCAGCAGGTGGTCGACCTCGCAGCGGCGCGACACGCCGTTCACGGCGACCTCGCGCAGCAGCCGCTCGATCTTGCGCCGCGTCGACGCGGTGACGGTGTCGACCCAGGGCCGGCCGACCCAGGAAGCGGCGGTCGGCGTCGGCGAGTCGGCGCCGACGGCCACGCTGCGGATCGTACCGTCCAGGTCGACGACGAGCGCGATGTCGCTCGCCACCGTGACGAAGGTCTCGGCCAGTTCGGGCGCGAGCTCGGACAGGGTGCCGAGGGAGGGATCGCCTGTACCGCGGGTACTCAACGCAGGATCCTTCACGGTGCGCGGGATCCCGGGCGCCGGCCAGGCGGGCGGGATATCGGAGGCCGAGGTTGTGTCAGGGATGCACAACAGATGTCTTGGACATCCGAAGTAGACAGTGTAGACCTCGGCCTGGACAAAGCAAGCGGAGAATCGTGTCGGCGGCCGCCGCGACGGCCGTGGGGCGACCGGCGGTCAGCCCAGCGTCTCGACCGAGTGCGTCTGGTTCGTGTAGATGCACAGGTCGCCGGCGATCGCGAGCGCCTTGCGGACCACCTGCTCGGCCGGCAGCTCGGTGTTGTCGAGCAACGCGCGCGCGGCGGCCTGGGCGTACGGTCCGCCCGAGCCGATCGCGATCAGCCCGAACTCGGGCTCGAGCACGTCCCCGTTGCCGGTGATCACCAGCGAGTGCTGAGTGTCGGCGACCGCGAGCATCGCCTCCAGGCGGCGCAGCATCCGGTCCGTCCGCCAGTCCTTGGCGAGCTCGACGGCCGCGCGCAGCAGGTGACCGGAATGCTTGTCCAGCTTGGACTCGAAGCGTTCGAACAGCGTGAACGCGTCGGCCGTGCCGCCCGCGAAGCCGGCGAGCACCTTGTCGTGGTGCAGCCGGCGGACCTTGCGGGCGCTCGACTTGATGACGATGTTGCCGAGGGTGACCTGGCCGTCGCCGCCGAGCGCGACCTGCGCGCCGCGGCGGGCGGAGACGATCGTGGTGCCGTGGAACTGTTCCATCGGGCGATCGTAGCGCGATTCAGGATGCCGCCCTCCGGGCGGCGGAGGCGTCGGCGGCCTCCGTGGCCGCGGGAGGGCCGCTGCGCGGGGCCGCGGCGTGCCCGCCGCCTACTGGCGGCGCAGCCTGATCTCGGCGAGGTCGGGGATGCCCATCACCGACAGCAGCGCCGCGACCAGGTGGTTCAGGTCGCGAAACACCAGGTACTTGCCGCCGGTGCGCAGCGACACCACCTCGTTCAGCAGCTCGCCGGCGGCGACGAAGTCGAGCCGCCGCAGCCGCCGGCAGTCGACGACGACCTCGGCGCGGTCGGACGCGTAGCTGCGCAGCGCGGCGAGCGCTTCCTGCGCACGGCCCGACAGCTCGCCCGAGACGACGAACGCGTCGGCGCCGGCCGAGAAGCCGGTGTCCGCGGCCCCCGAGGGCGCGGACGCGCCGCCGACGCCGGGCGCGGCGACGCGCACCGACGCGGGCATCGGCTCCCACGGCGGCGGGGACACCTCGTAGGTCACGCAGTAGTCGATCGACAGGTCCTCGAACTCCTGCTGCCGGTCGAGCACGCGCAGCAGCTCGAGCTGCAGCAGCCAGCACGCCTCGGACGGATCGCGGCGGCCGGCCTCGATCGTGCCGGCGACGATCGGGACGAGCGCGTCGGCGCCCTGCACCAGCAGCTCGCGCTGCGCGCCGGAGAACGCGGTCAGCACGCGCAGCAGCAGGTCGGCGCCGATCGCGTCGACCGTGCGGACCGCGGTCAGGTCGACCAGCACCGGGCGGTTGCGCTGCGCGAGGCGCTGCACCTGCTCGATCTGGCGGACGGCCTGCGCGTCGAGGGCGGCGGGCATCATCACCGCCGACGGCGCTCCGCCCGCGGCCGGGCGCGCGGCGTCCTCGCCGGGCGGGGCGATCGCGTCGTCCCAGGTCGGCGGGGAGGTCTCGAAGCGGGCGCTGTAGTCGATCGCGAGGCTCTCGAAGTCCTCCTTGCGGCCCATCGCCTGATACAGGTCGAAGAGCATCGCCCAGCCCTGCTTCGCGTGGCCGGCGAGCGTGTTCTCCTTGATCGCCTGCCACAGGATCGTCGCGGCGGCGGTCGACTGGCCGTTCGAATACAGCACGGCGGCCTCCTCGAACGCGGGCGGCAGCGACGAGCCGCCGACCTCCATCGACAGGCCGTCGGCGTTCGCCTCGCCGAGGATCACCGAGGTGTCGGGCGGCTCGGCGCGAGCGCCGCGCGGACCGGCGCTCGCCGCGGCGGGAGACGCGGCGCGGGCCGCGGCGACCGGCGCGGCGGCGGGCGCGGCCGGGCGGGCCGGCGCGGTCGCGACCGCGGCGCCGGACGGCACGTAGACGGTGCCGGCGAGGCCGGCCTGGGACGCATCGACCCGGGCGGCGGCGACCGGCGCGGCCGCCGGTCGCGACGACGCGATCATCTCCGACTCGATCTCGTCGATCTTGGCGGCGGTCAGCCGGGCGATCTCACGCGGGTCGGCCGAACGCGCGGCCCCGCCGGAGGGAGGGCCGGAACGCGCCGACGGCTCGGTGGCGGCCCGCTTGCGGTCCGCCCCACGACCACCCTTCTTGCCGAACAGGGAAAATATCACGTCGTGAAATCAATGGGTTGCGGGTCAGTGTAGCACGCACCCCCGTTGCGTCCGGGACCACATCCGCGCCGCCTATCGGCCTCGATACGCCTCTCGTCCCCGCACGTCGCCGGCTTCTCATGCGACAATGTTGCATCTTCAACTGACGTGCACGAGGAGTCGATGGCGCGGACTCGATGGGGCGTCGCCGCGATCGCGGTGGCCGGGGCGGCGGCGAACGCGGAGCCGCTGCAGGACGTGTCGGTGACGGCGACGCCGCTGGGCGACACGCCGCTGCAGTCGTCGCAGCCGGTGTCGGTGCTGCGCGGCGCGGAGCTCGACCGGCGCCGCGGCGCCTCGCTCGGCGAGACGCTCGACCGGCTGCCCGGCGTGCACTCCAGCGGCTTCGGCACCGCCGCGAGCCGGCCGGTGATCCGCGGCTTCTCGGGCCCGCGCGTCGGCATCAAGGAGAACGGCCTCGACACGATGGACGCCTCCGCGCTGAGCCCGGACCACGCGGTCGCGGTCGACCCGCTCGAAGCGCGCCAGATCGAGGTGCTGCGGGGGCCGGCGACGCTGCTGTACGGCAGCGGCGCGATCGGCGGGCTGGTCAACTCGGTCTCCGACCGGATCCCCACCTCGCCCCAGACCGGCCTGCGCGGCGACGCGCTGCTCGGCCTCGACTCGGCGAGCCGCGAGCGGCTCGGCTCGGTCCGGCTGCGGGGCGGCGTGCAGCCGGGCACCCGCGCCGCCGACGGCGCCGCCCCGACGAAGCCCGCCGGCGGCTCGCTGAACTGGACGCTCGGCGCGTTCGACCGCGACGCGAAGGACTACGCGATCCCGGGCACCGCGGTCCGGGGCGACCCGACCAGCGCGTCGGGCCGGCTGCCGAACAGTTTCGCCGAGTCGCGGGGCCTGTCGGGCGGGGTGTCCTGGACCGACCGCTGGGGCGCGGCCGGCGTGTCGCACTCGGGCATCGACTCGCGCTACGGCATCCCGTCGGAGGACGGCGTCTTCATCGACCTGCGCAACCGCCGCACCGAGGGCCTGGTCGAGCTCGACGCGCCGCTGCCCGGCCTGGAGACGCTGCGGCTGCGCACCGCCGACGTCCGCTACCGCCATCGCGAGATCGAGGGCGCGTCCGGCGAGGTCGGCACCGCGTTCGACAGCCGGGGCCGCGACACACGGCTCGACGCGGTGCACCTGCCGGTGCTCGGCGTACGCGGCGCGCTCGGGCTGCACTCGCGGCAGCGCGACCTCACGGTCAGCGGCGAGGAAGCCTACGTGCCGTCGACTCGCGAGCGCGAGAACGCGCTCTTCTGGGTCGGCGAGCGCGCGGTCGGCCCCGGGCGGCTGGAGTTCGGCTTCAGGCAGGGCCGCGCGACCCGCACGCCCGACGCGGCGAGCGGCTTCGAGGAGCGCCGCTTCGACCTGACCTCGTACTCGCTCGGCGGCGTCGTGCCGGTGTTCGGGCCGATCGCGCTGTCGGTGAGCGCCGGCTCGTCGCAGCGCGCGCCGGCGATCGAGGAGCTCTACGCGAACGGCCCGCACGCGGCGACGCGCACCTTCGAGATCGGCGACGCGGCGCTCGGCAAGGAGCGCTCGCGCAACATCGAGATCGCGCTGCGGCAGGCGACCGGGCCGCTGCGCTGGAAGGCCGGCGCGTACCGCCAGCGCTTCTCGAGCTACGTCGCCGGCTTCGCGACCGACGACGACGGCGACGGCGTCGCCGACCGCGTCGACGAGACCAACGCGATCGCCAACTCCGCCGCCGACCCGAGCGCCGGCGAATTCGCGCGGCTCGCCTACCGGCAGGCGCCGGCGACCTTCACCGGCTTCGAGCTCGAGGCCGCCTGGCAGCCGGTCGCCTCGCCGTGGACGCTGCGCGGCAACGCCGACAGCGTGCGCGGCACGGTCGAGGGCTTCGGCGCCGCGCCGCGCACGCCGCCGCTGCGGATCGGCCTCGCCGCCGACTACGCGGCCGGTCCGTGGGCCGGCTTCGTCTCGGTGATGCGAGCCTCGGCGCAGACGCGCACCGCACCGCTCGAGACCGAGACGCCGGGCTACACCCGGGTCGACGCGGAAGTCTCGTACGGCTGGTCGCTCGGCGCCGACCGGCGCGCGACGCTGTTCGTGCAGGGTCGCAACCTGCTCAACGAGGACATCCGCCTCGCGACCTCGTTCGTCCGCGACGTGGTGCCGATGCCCGGCCGCTCGGTCTGGGCGGGGCTGCGCCTGCGGATGTGAGCGCGGGCGCGCGTCGAACGCGCGCCCGTCCGGCCCGGCGACTCAGCGGATCGCGACCGGCTCGCCTTCGCTGAGGCGGTAGTAGACGCCCATCGGGTCGTCGCGCAGCACCTCGAGCCGGCCGGCGACGACGATCGGGTCGAAGGTGACCTTCACCGGCGTCTTCGCCTTCACCTCGACGATGCCCTCCGGGCCCGCAGGGATGCAGAACGCGCAGGTCTGCGAGGTGACGGTCAGCAGGAAGTGGCTCTGCTTCTCGCCGGTCTGCAGCGGCATCATGAAGCCGACGAGCTTGACCTCCTGCTTGTCGAGCTTGCGCACCGACGCGGGGAACTCGGGCAGGAAGCGGTCCTTGACCCGCACGGTCTTCACCTGTGCCAGCAGGTCCCAGGGCACCGTGCCCGGCACGACGGGCAGCGGCGGCGAGACCAGCGGCTGCGCGCCCGCGCTGCCGCCGAACGCCGGCGGCGGGTTGCCGCCGGTGACCACGCCCTTCGACGCCGGCGCGGCGCCCGCCTGCGCAGCCCCGGACTGGGCGGGCGTCGGCGACGGCAGCGCCGGCTCGGCGCGCGGCAGCGCACTCTGCGCGACGGCGGGCGACGGTCCGGCGAGGCCCGCCGACAGCGCCGCGAACAGGACGGCGGCGCGGCCGATGCCGAACCCGGCGTCGCGGGACGGCACGGTCGGAAGCGTGCGGTGCGTACGTGCGATCGGATCCATGTCGAATCTCCTGCCCGACGGCGGCGCGCCGTCAGTGGCTGTGCTTCATCCCGCAGTATCGGCCCACCGCGATGCCTTCGCACGCCTTGCGCAGCGCGTCGTGGCAGGTCGACTCCTTGCCGCCGGCCTCCAGGCAGCGCGCGGCGGTCTCGTGCGCGGCCGCGATCGCGCGGTGGCGCGCGATGTCGTCGCGGCGGTGCGGGTCCTGGGTCGCGGGGGCCGCGGGCGCCGCCGGGGCGGCGGCCGGCGCGGGCTTCGTCGTCGCCTGCGCGTGCACGCGCCCCGGCGCGGCGAAGAGCGTCGCGGCACACAGGCAGGCCGCGACGGTCAGCGCGGCGAGGCGTCGGCGATTCGGTCGGAAGGCGTTCATCGGTCGAGATGGGTCGATCGGTGCGGCGGTCGGTGCGGAGGTCGGGTCAGCGTTCGGTGGGCGCGGGAGTTCCTCGTCGAGGCGCGCGGTCGTGCCGCGCCGCCGCCTCAGCCGTCGGACAGCGCCGCCGCGAGCGGCGTGCGCGCGGCGAGCCACGCGGGCACCAGCGCGGCGATGCCGCCGAGCGCGAGCGCACCCGCCGCGTACGCCCACTCGATCTTATCGAAGTCCGCGCCGGTCAGCGTCCATTCCCCCCGCGCCTCGAGCCACCGCCCGGCCGCCTCGAGCGCGCCGTGCCCGATCGCGAGGCCGACGACCACGCCGATCGCGGTCAGCAGCAGCCCCTCGCCGAGCAGCAGCGCGAAGAGCCGCGCTGGCGAGGCGCCGAGCAGCCGCATCAGCGCGAGCTCGCGCCGGCGGTCCGACAGCGCCTGGAACAGCGCGACGAACACCGACAGCGCCGCGAGCGCGAGCAGCAGCACGCCGAACGCGCGCAGCCCCTCGACGCCGACGCCGACGAGGCGGAACAGGCGCGCCGACTCGAACGCGGGCGACGCCGCCTGCAGCCGCTCCGACGCGTTGATCGCGCGCGGCAGCGTCGCGGCCGCGATCGGCGACGCGTAGCGCACCAGCGCGAGCGTGATCTCGCGGTCCGTCTCGAGGATGCGGCGCTCCTCCTCGTCGGCGGGCTCGCCCTCGTGCGAGAGCCAGACCGACTCGAGCGGCGTCAGGATCAGCCGGTCGACGACGCCGCCGGTCGGCGCGAGCACGCCCACCACCTCGTACGGATCGTCGCCGTGCTCGGGGCCGCCCGGCGCGAGCCCGTGCGAGCCGACGAAGCGCGCGCCGACGTCGAGCCCCGCGTCGGCCGCGACGCGCGCGCCGATCACCGCCTGCATCGGCGCCTCGAACGCGCGGCCGCGCGCGAGGCTCGCACCGTGCAGCTCGAGGTACTCGCGCTCGGTGCCGACGATCCGGAAGCCGCGGAAGCTGTCGCCGAGCGACAGCGGGATCGCACGGGCGACCAGCCGGTTCGCGCGCAGCTCGGCGAGCGCGGCGAGCGGCACGTTGCCCGGCGGCACGTCGAGGTGGTAGACGCCGGCCAGCACCAGCTGCAGCGGCGAGCCCTTCGCGCCGACGACGAGGTCGACGCCGGCCGCGTCGCGCGAGAGCCGTGCTTCGGCCTGGTTCGTCACGAGCGTGACGATCACCACCGTCGCCATGCCGAGCGCGACCAGCAGCACCGTCAGCAGCGTGGTCAGCGGCCGCGCACGCAGGTACGCCCAGAGCAGCCGCGCGGTGTTCATCGCACCGCCCCGTCGCCCCGGTCGTTCGACATGCGCGCAGGCAGCGCGAGCGCGACCTCGAAGCGCTCGCGCACCCGCGCGTCGTGGGTCGCGATCAGCAGCGTCGCGCCCGCCTCGCGCGCGCGCTCGGCGAGCAGCCCCAGCGCCTGCGCGGCGTTGTCGTCGTCGAGGTTCGCGGTCGGCTCGTCGGCGAGGATCAGCGCGGGCCGATTCACCAGCGCGCGCGCGAGCGCGACACGCTGCTGCTGCCCGCGCGACAGCTCGCGCGGCCGGCGGCGCTCGAGCGCACCGAGCTCGAGCCGCGCGAGCAGCGCGCGCGCGGCGGCGCGATCGACCGGCACGCCCGAGAAGTGCTGCGCGGCGAGCAGGTTGTCGAGCACGTCGAGCACGCCGAGCAGCAGCGGCTGCTGCGGCACGAGCCCCACGCGCCGCGCACGGAAGCGATCGAGCGCGCGCGGCCCCTGCCGCGCGAGGTCGGCGAGGTCCGCGTCGCCGACCGTCACCCGCCCTTCGCGCACCGGCAGCAGCCCCGCGAGCACCGACAGCAGCGTGGTCTTGCCGCAGCCCGAGGGCCCGACGATCGCGCGCTGCGCGCCCGCCTCGACCTCGAGCGACGCGATCTCGAGCACCGTGCGCCCGCCGCGCTCGACGCGCAGCGCGTCGACGAGGACGCCGCGCGCGACCGCTTGCACGGTGCTCACCGGGCACCCCGGAAAACGACGAAGGCGGGACGTCCCGCCTTCGGGGCGACGCGGCGGCAGCCGGTCGCGGACGCGCGCGGGCTCACCGCGCGGTCAGTCGCCGTAGAGCTTCTGGCGCAGCTCGCGCCGCTGCTGGGCCTCGAGCGAGAGCGTGGCGGTCGGCCGCGCGAGCAGGCGCGGCACGCCGATCGCGTCGCCGGTCTCCTCGCACCAGCCGTACTCGCCGGAGTCGATCCGCGAGAGCGACTGGTGGATCTTCTTCAGCAGCTTGCGCTCGCGGTCGCGGGTGCGCAGCTCGAGCGCGTGCTCCTCCTCGATCGTGGCCCGGTCGGCCGGATCGGGGACGATCACCGTCTCGCGCAGGTGTTCGGTCGTCTCGCCCGCGTTCGCGAGGAGGTCGCGCTCCATCTGCTGCAGGCGGGCCCGGAAGAACCCGAGCTGCGCCTCGTTCATGTAGGCCGATTCCGGCATCGCGAGCAGCTCGGCCTCGGTCAACAGCTTGGGTGTCTTGGTCGCTGCCATGTTCTTGTCCTAGGTGAGGCGCGTGTACGGCGCCGCTCGCGCCGTCAGGCCAGACATTGTTTCAGACCCTGGATGAACATGTCCTTCGGAAGTTTCCGTCCGATGAACACCATCTTGCTCGACGGCTTCTCGCCAGGCTGCCAGCGGCGCCCGAGGTCGGCGCCCATCATCATGTGGACCCCCTGGAACACCATCTGGCGATCGGAGCCCTTCACGAAAAGGACGCCTTTATACCGCAACATGTCCGGGCCGTAAACTTGCACCAGACCGCCGAGGAAGTCCTCCAGCTTGGTGGCGTCGAAGGGCGTGTCGGACTTGAAGACGAACGAGGTGACCGCCTCGTCGTGCTCGTGCTCGTCGCTGGTGAGGAAGTCGGGCGCGATCTCCAGCACCGCGTTCAGGTTGAAGCCGCGGATGTCGAGCACCTCGCCGACCGGCACGTCGCCGAAGTGCACCGGCTTGATCGGCGCGCGCGGGTTGATGCGCTTGAGCCGGCCCGCGAGCGCGTCGCGCTCGGACTCCGAGACCAGGTCGACCTTCGACATCAGGATGCGGTCGGCGAAGCCCACCTGCTCGGCCGCCTCCTTGTGCTCGTCGAGCGTCTGCCCGCCGTGCTTGGCGTCCACGACGGTGATCACCGCGTCGAGCAGGTAGTACTCGGCGATCTCGTCGTCGATGAAGAAGGTCTGCGCGACCGGCCCCGGGTCGGCGAGGCCGGTGGTCTCGATGATCACGCGGTCGAACTTCGACTCGCCCGACTCGCGCCGCTCGCGCAGGTCGCCGAGGATGCGCACCAGGTCGCCGCGCACGGTGCAGCAGATGCAGCCGTTGTTCATCTCGACGATCTGCTCGTCCCGGCTCTGCAGCAGCAGGTCGTTGTCGACGCCCTCCTCGCCGAACTCGTTCTCGATCACCGCGATGCGGTGGCCGTGCTGCTCGGTGAGGATGCGATTGAGCAGCGTCGTCTTGCCGCTGCCGAGGAAGCCGGTGAGGATGGTGACGGGGACCTGCGGTTGTGCCATGGCTCTGTCCTGCTGTCGGTGCCGGTCAGCCGACCGGCGCTGAAGTGAAGTGCGCGAACGCCGAGGCGACGTAGTCGCGCGTGAGCGGCGGGCGGACGATGAAGACGATGCGGCTGCGCCGCGAGCCCGGCGCCTCGCCGCCGCCGTCCCAGTGCGCCGGCCAGCGCGGCAGGCGCACCGGCGGATACGTCTGGTGCTGGACCGCGTGCAACGCGACCGCGCCCTCGCCGGCGACGTCGACCACGCCCTTCACGCGCAGCATCGCGTCGCCCGCCACCGAGGTCAGCATCGCCATCGCCTGCTCCAGCCCGTCGGGATCCATCGGCTCGTCGAAGGTGAGCGCGAACGCGTGGATCGACGGGCCGTGGCGCGACGCATCGACCCCTCGCACGCTCTCCGCGTCCCCGCCCTCGCCCGCGGCGTCCGCCGGGGCCGGTCGCAGCGCCTCGTCGCGCAGCCACCGGCGCACGTCGGCGCTCCGGGACGACGGATCATACAGCCCCAGCCCGAGCACCTTCGCCGCATCCAGCCGACCGCCGACCGCCTCGACGCGCTCGGCGCCCGGGTTCAGGCGGTCGAGCTTGCGCCCGAGGCGCGCGATCGCGTCGGCGTCCGCGAGGTCGGCCTTGGTGACGACGATCAGGTCGGCCATCGCCGCCTGCTTGACCGACTCGAAGTGCCTCGAGAGCTGCGCCGCGCCATGCACGGCGTCGACGGTGGTCACCACCCCCTGCAGCCGGCAGCGCCACGCGAGCATCGGCTCGGCCGCGAAGGTGTGCAGGATCGGCGCGGGATCGGCCAGGCCGGTCGTCTCGACCAGCACCCGCGAGAACGGCGGCAGCTCGCCGCGGTCGCGCCGCAGCAGCAGCGAGGCGAGCGCGCTCGCGAGGTCGGTGCGGATCGTGCAGCACACGCAGCCCGAGGCGAGCAGCACGGTCCGCTCGTCGAGCCGGTCGACCAGCAGGTGGTCGAGCCCGACCTCGCCGAACTCGTTGATCAGCACGGCCGTGTCCGACAGCCCCGGCTGGCGGAGCAGCCCGTTCAGCAGCGTGGTCTTGCCGCTGCCGAGGAAGCCGGTCAGCACCGTGACCGGAACCGGCACGGCGGGCGTCGCGTCCATCGGGTCAGCGGTGCGCGTCGTGCGCGTGCGCGTGCGCGTGCGCCGGCCCGGCCGTCGCGGTGCCGGTGCAGTCCGCGCACAGGCCGAGCACGGTCAGCTCGACCTCGTCGCCGGCGAACCCGTCGGGCAGCATGCCGCGCACGGTCCGCGCGAGCCGGGTCGACGCCTTCATGCAGAACATCCGCTCGCAGCGGCGGCACTTGAAGTGGCCGTGCTGCGGCCCGTGGCCCTCGTGTGCGCCGTGGCCGTCGCCGTCGCCGTGCGCCGAGAAGCGCCAGACGCGGTCGGGACCGGACACGCGGTGCGCGAGACCCGCCTCGACGAGCCACTCGAGCACGCGGTAGAGCGTCACGCGGTCGAGCAGCTCGTGGGCGTCGCCCTGTTCGAGCCGGCGCTGCACGTCGGTGTGCGTCAGTGCCTCGTCGGCCTGCATCAGCACCGCCAGCACCTTGACCCGCGCGCCGGTGACCCGGGCGCCGGTCGCCCGCACCCGCTCGCGAGCCTGTTCGAGGATCGAGGCCACCGTGCCCTCCGCGTCGCAGGACGGCGATTCTACATCCGACGCAGCATCAGGCCCTTCAGGTACTCGCCCTCCGGATGGGTCATCGACATCGGATGGTCGAGCCCGGCCTCGAGCCGGCGCAGCATCTGCGCGTCGACCCGGGCGTCGAACACCGCGCCGGCGACGATCTTCTGGAACAGGTCGACCGTGATCGCGCCCGAGCACGAGAAAGTGAAGAGCAGTCCGCCCGGCGCGAGCAGCCGCAGCGCCTTCAGGTTGATCTCCTTGTAGGCGCGCGCCGCGCGGTCGACGTGCTGCGCGGACGGCGCGAACTTCGGCGGGTCGAGCACGATCAGGTCGTACGTCCGGCCCTCGGCGAGCATCGACTTCAGCGCGTCGAACACGTTCGCCTGCAGCCAGGTCGACGGCTCGGCGAAACCGTTCTCGCGCTCGTTCGCGGCGGCGAGCGCGAGCGCCTCGGCGGAGGAGTCGATCGAGGTCGCCTCGGTCGCGCCGCCGTGGCGCGCGGCGAGGGTGAAGCCGCCGGTGTAGCAGAAGCAGTTGAGCACGCGCCGGCCCGCGGCCCAGCGGGCCACCAGCGCGCGGTTGTCGCGCTGGTCGATGTAGAAGCCGGTCTTGTGGCCGGCGACGACGTCGACGCGGTAACGCACGCCGTGCTCGACGATCGACACCGGCGCGGGCGCCTCGCCGCGCAGCGGGCCCTCGCGCGGCGCGAGGCCCTCGCGCTCGCGCGCGGCCGCGTCCGAGCGCTCGTACACGGCCGTGCAGCCGGTCGCCGCGACCAGCGCGTCGACGATCGCGTCGCGCCAGCGCTCGACGCCCGCCGCGAGGCACTGCACGACCAGCTGGTCGGCGTAGCGGTCGACGACGCAACCGGGCAGCGCGTCGGCCTCGCCGAACACCAGGCGCAGCGCGTCCGACTCGCCGCGCAGCCCGTCGCGGCGGGCGACGGCCGCGGCGACGCGCGACGCGATCAGCGCCGCGTCGACCGGCTCGGCCTCGTCGAAGGTCCAGGCGCGCGCGCGGATCGCCGACGCGGGGCTGTACGCGGCGCGCGCGAGGAAGCGCCCGTCGGCGCCGAGCACGCGGACCGTGTCGCCGGGCTCGGGGCGCCCCGCCACCTGCGCGACCGCGGTCGCGTAGATCCACGGATGCCGGCGCAGCAGCGATTTCTCCTTGCCCGGCTTGAGCACCAGTGCCGGCTCGGTACGTGACATCAGGGCTCCGTTCGGCGCCGGGCGCGGGGATGGGCGGCGTCGTACACCGAGGCGAGCCGCTGGAAGTCGAGCGAGGTGTAGACCTGGGTGGTCGCGATGCTCGCGTGGCCGAGCAGCTCCTGCACCGCGCGCAGGTCGCCGCTCGACTGCAGCAGGTGGCTCGCGAACGAGTGGCGCAGCACGTGCGGATGCACGTCGGCCGGCACGCCGCGCTCGAGCGCGAGCCGGCGCACCAGCCGCTGCACCGAGCGGTTCGACAGCCGGCCGCCGCGCCGCGCGAGGAACAGCGCGTGCGGGTCGGCGTCGGGATGCAGCGCGAGCCAGCGCGTACGCGCGGCGAGCCACGCGTCGAGCGCCGCGAGCGCCGGGCCGCCGACCGGCACCGTGCGCCGCTTGCCGCCCTTGCCGAGCACCTGCACCTCGGCCTCGTCGCGCGCCAGCCAACCGGCCGAGCGGTACGCGCCGGCCTCGACGTAGCGCGCATCCAGCCCGGTCAGCTCGGACAGCCGCAGCCCGCTCGAATAGAGCAGCTCGACGATCGCCTGGTCGCGCAGCCGCTCGAAGGCGAGCGCATCCGGGTCGGACGGGTCGGACGGATCCGCCGGCGCGTCGTCGCCGCCGTCGACGAAGCGCAGCGCGAGATCGGGCGGCAGCGCCTTGGGCAGCCGCTTCGGGCGGCGCGGCGCGCGCACGCCGCGCGCCGGGTTCGCGTGCAGCTCCCCGCGCGCGGCGAGCCAGTCGAAGAAGCCGCGCCAGGCGGACAGGCGGCGCGCGATCGAGGTCGGCGACAGGCCGTCGCGCGCGGCCTGCGCGACCCAGCGCCGCACGTCGCCCTCGTCGATCGCCGGCCACGCGCGGCCGTCGGCATGGCGGGCGAGCGTCGCGAGCTCGCGCCCGTAGCCGTCGAGCGTGCGCGGCGAGCAGCCGCGCTCGGTGCGCAGGCGCAGCAGGTAGCCGTCGATCGCGGCGTCGGTGCGCTCGGCGGTGGCCATCGCGCGCCCCGGGGGCGGTCGGCGCGGGCCGCTCAGTCGGCGAGCAGCCGCGACAGCGCGGCGCTCGCGATCTCGGCGATCCGCTCGAGGAACGCGGTGCCCATGCCGGTCTGGAACCGCGCCGGGTCGGGCGAGCCGAGCACCAGCAGCCCGAAGGCCCCGGGCGCCGCGCCGACGCGCATCGCGAGCAGCGCGATCGAGCGGGTCTGCGCGCCGCCGCCCGGCAGCCAGGTCGCCGCCTTGAAGTCGGCGTTCGGGCCGCAGTACGGCTGGCGCACGCTGTCGGCGAGCGTGCGGACCTCGGGCTCGACCTCGGCGGCCGCCGGCAGCGACGCGTGCGCCGCGTCCACGCCCCAGAGCCGCAGCGCCACGTGCGGCACCGAGAAGTCGTCGGCCATGCCGGCGACGACCCGCTCGGGCAGCGCCTGCACGTCGCGGGTGCGCAGCAGCTCGCGGGTCCAGTGCTGCAGCTTCGAGGCGATCGCGTCGTTCTCCTGTCCGATCCGCAGCAGCTCGGCGAGCCGCATCTCGAGCGCCTTGTTCTTGTCGCGCAGCAGGTCGACCTGGCGCTCGACCAGCGAGACCGCGCGCCCGCCGTGCGGATGCGGCACCGTGATCGACGCGAGCAGCTCGGCGTTCGCCTCGAAGAAGCCGGGGTTGTCGCGCAGGTACTGGGCGACCTGTTCGGCGCTGGCGGGACTCGTCATGCGAAGGATTCCGGGTGGAGGCGCGCCGCGTCAGGCGGCTGCGGGCAGGTCGGGAGGGAACGCGGCGTCGAGGTCGATCTCGCCGGTGAAGACGGACGTCGCCGGGCCGGTCATGCGCACCGGACCGCCGCGCCAGTCGATGGTGAGCACGCCGCCCCGGGTCGAGACGTCGACGCGCGGCGCGAGCCGGCCGCGGCGGATGCCGGCGACGACCGCCGCGCAGGCGCCGCTGCCGCAGGCGAGCGTCTCGCCGGCGCCGCGCTCGAAGACGCGCAGGCGCACGCGTTCCGGCGACAGCACCTGAAGGAAGCCGGCGTTCACGCGGCGCGGGAAGCGCGGGTGCGCCTCGACGAGCGGGCCCTCGACGGCGACCGGTGCGGTGTCGACATCGTCGACCAGCTGGACCGCGTGCGGGTTGCCCATCGAGACGACCGACACCCAGCGCGTGCCGCCGGGCAACACGAGCGGCCACAGCGTGTCCTCGCCCTCGCGGCGGCCCTCGAGGCCCGAAGCGTCGAAGGGCACGCGGCCGGGATCGAGCACCGGCTCGCCCATGTCGACGGTCACGCGGCCGTCGTCCTCCATCCGCGGCTCGATGACGCCGGCCATCGTGCGAACGCGGATCGCGCGCTTCGCGGTGAGGCCCTGGTCGAGCACGAAGCGCACGAAGCAGCGTGCCCCGTTGCCGCACTGCTCGACCTCGCCGCCGTCGGCGTTGAAGATGCGGTAGACGAAGTCGACGTCCGGGCCGTCGCCCGGCTCGACGAGCAGCAGCTGGTCGGCGCCGACGCCGAAGTGCCGGTCGGCGAGCGCGCGCCACTGCGACGGCGCGAGCGCGACGCGCTGGCGCACGCCGTCGAGCACGACGAAGTCGTTGCCCGCGCCCTGCATCTTGGTGAACTTCAGCCGCATCGGCCGATTATCGCTCAATCGCCGTAGGGTCCCGGCTCGCCCGGCGGCCGCGTCTTGAAGCGCTTGTGCGACCACAGGTACTGCTCCGGGCACTCGCGCACGCGGTCCTCGATGAACGCGTTGAGCCGGCGCGCCGCGGCCTCGTCGCTCTCGCCCGGCACGACCGGCCACGGCGGGAAGAACGTGCCGACGTAGCCGTCGGGCGTCATCCGCGAGACGAAGGGCAGCACCGTCGCGCCGGTCAGCTGCACCAGCCGCGAGGTCGCGGTGACCGTGGCCGCGGGCACGCCGAAGAACGGCACGAACACCGCGTCACGCGCGCCGAGGTCCATGTCGGGCAGGTAGTAGAACGGCAGCCCGCCGCGCACCAGCCGCACCGCCGCGCGCACGCCCTGCCTGCGCGACAGCACGACCGCGCCGCCGAAGCGCTCGCGGCCCGCGCGCATCGCCGCCTCGAGCACCGGGTTCTTCTGCGGCTGGTACATCGTCACGAAGCCCGAGATCATCGCGAGCCGCATGCCGCAGGCGTCGAGCCCCACGAAGTGCGGCGCGAGGATGATCAGCGGCCGGCCGAGGTGCTCGCGCACCAGCGCCTCGTTCTCGATGCGCACCATCGCGCGAACCCGTGCCTCGGGCCCGGACCAGACGACGAATCGCTCGAGGATGCTGCGCATGAACCAGCGGAAGTGCGCGTGGCCGAGGCGGCGGCGCTCGCGCTCCGGCATCGTGGGGAAGCACAGGCGCAGGTTGACCAGCGTCACGTGGCGCCGCGGCCGGGCGAGCCACCAGGCAAGCGTGCCGAGCACGCCGCCCAATGCGCGCAGCGGCCGCAGCGGCAGCCGCGAGACCGCGCGCAGCGCGGCGAGCCCGGCGCGCGAGGCCCAGTGGCCGCGCACGGGCCCGGCCGCGTCGGCGCCGTCCGGTGCGTCGCTCAACCCTCGGCCCCGGCGCCGTCGGCGGCGCCGCCGTCGGCGGGGGTGGCGCGGGGCGGCGTCTTGTAGCGGTTGTAGCCCCAGAAGTACTGGTCGGGAATCGCGCGGATCATCGACTCCATCGCGCGGTTGAGCGCCTCGGGCGTCGGCTCGCCGTCGAACGCCTCGAAGCGCACGCGCCAGCCCGCCCCCGCCGGCAGCCGCTCGCCGCAGGCGAGCAGCACCGTCGCTCCGGTCAGCCGCGCGAGGCGCTGCGGCAGCGTCATCGTGTACGCGGGCCGCCCGAAGAAAGGCGCCCAGACGCCGTCGCCGTCGCTCGGCACCTGGTCGGGCAGCACGCCGATCGCCTCGCCGCGCTTGAGCGCGCGCAGCAGACCGCGCACGCCCGAGGCGCTCGCCGGCACCGGCCGCACGCCGGGCGAGGCGCGCCCGGTCTCGACCAGCCTGCGCACCGCGGGCAGCCGCGGCGGCTTGTAGAGCACGGTGATCGGGCCGCTGCGGGCGACCGCGCGGGCGGCCGCCTCGAAGCACCCGAGGTGCGGCGTCAGCAGCATCACGCCCCGGCCGCCCGAGCGCGCGCGGTCGAGCACGTCCTGGCCCTCGACCACGATCCGGGCCTCGACGCGCTCGTGCGCGCCGAACCAGACGAACGGCGTCTCCCCCGCCGCGCGGCCGACGTGCGCGGCCGTCCGGCGCAGCCGCGCATCGTCGAGCAGGCCGGCCTGCGCGAGGTTGTCGGCCGACTTGCGCCGGAAGCCGCCCGACAGCGCCAGCGCGAGGCGGCCGAACGCCGCCCCGACCCCCTGCGACCAGCTCAGCGGCAGGCGGGCGACCAGGCGGGCGAGCTGGACGAGCATCGGACGGGTGTGCGGAAAGGACGGCTGCGGGACGGGTATCACCCGGGACGGACCCGGACGGGTCGCTATAATGCCCGCGCCGCCGAGTTAATGGGACAACTTGCAGGGCGGCCTAGAAGTACTGCTAAAGCGTCGCCGCTTCTCCGAAGTCGGCTACGCCGACCCGGGCAGACGGATCGCAGCCGCGATCCGCGGACCGGGATGTCCGCCGCCCACTCTAGGAGAACGCATCTTGGCAAAGGATTTCCTCTTCACCTCGGAATCGGTCTCGGAAGGCCATCCGGACAAGGTCGCCGACCAGATCTCCGACGCGATCCTCGACGCGATCTTCGCGCAGGACAAGTATTCGCGCGTCGCGGCCGAGACCCTCGTCAACACCGGCCTGGTGGTGCTCGCCGGCGAGATCACCACCGGCGCGCACGTCGACTACATCGACGTCGCCCGCGACACGATCAAGCGCATCGGCTACGACAACACCGAGTACGGCATCGACTACAAGGGCTGCGCGGTCCTGGTCGCCTACGACAAGCAGAGCCAGGACATCGCGCAGGGCGTCGACGAGGGCCGGGGCATCGACCTCGACCAGGGCGCCGGCGACCAGGGCCTGATGTTCGGCTACGCGTGCGACGAGACCCCGGTGCTGATGCCCGCGGCGATCTACTACGCGCACCGCCTCGTCGAGCGCCAGTCCGACCTGCGCCGCGACGGCCGCCTGCCCTGGCTGCGCCCGGACGCGAAGTCGCAGGTCACGCTGCGCTACCTCGACGGCAAGCCGCACTCGATCGACACCGTCGTGCTGTCCACGCAGCACGCGCCGGACATCGAGCACGGCAAGCTGACCGAGGCGGTGATCGAGGAGATCGTCAAGCCGGTGCTGCCGAAGGAGCTGATCAAGGGCGAGATCCGCTACCTGATCAACCCGACCGGCCGCTTCGTCATCGGCGGCCCGCAGGGCGACTGCGGCCTGACCGGCCGCAAGATCATCGTCGACACCTACGGCGGCGCGGCCCCGCACGGCGGTGGCGCGTTCTCGGGCAAGGATCCGTCGAAGGTCGACCGCTCGGCGGCCTACGCGGCGCGCTACGTCGCGAAGAACATCGTCGCGGCGGGCCTCGCGAAGAAGTGCCTGGTGCAGATCAGCTACGCGATCGGCATCGCGAAGCCGACCTCGGTGATGGTGACGACCGAAGGCACCGGCAAGGTGTCGGACGAGCGGCTCGCCGAGCTGGTGCAGAAGCACTTCGACCTGCGGCCGAAGGGCATCATCCAGATGCTCGACCTGCTGCGCCCGATGTACCAGAAGACCGCCGCCTACGGCCACTTCGGCCGCGAGGAGCCGGAGTTCAGCTGGGAGCGGACCGACAAGGCCGCCGCGCTGAAGGCCGACGCAGGGGTCTGATCCCCGCGGGGGCCCGGCCCCCGTCGCCCGGCCCGAACGCCCGCCCTTCCCCACGGAAGTGCGGGCGTTGCGCTTCCTAGACGAGCCCCGCCTGCACCGCGTACCGCGTGAGGCTCGCGACGTCGTGCATGTCGAGCCGCTGCATCAGCGCGCCGCGGTGGAACTCCACCGTCTTCGGGCTGATCGCGAGCTCGCGGGCGATCTCCTTGTTCGACAGCCCGCGCGCGATCGCGCACAGCACCTCGAGCTGGCGCCCCGTGAGGCCCGTCTGGGCAGCCTCGCCGGCCGGCGGCGCGTTCATCGCCTCGACCAGCACGTGCGAGATCCGCGGACTCAGGTAGCGGTTGCCGGCGATCACCGCGTCGAGCGCGAGCTCCATCTCCGACAGCACGAAGTCCTTGGAGAGGAAGCCGTCGGCGCCGGTCTGCAGCGCGCTCATCACGAACTCGCGCGAGTCCTGCGAGGACAGGAATACGATCCGCACCGCAGGGGCGGTGGCGCGGATGCGGGCCACGGCGTCGATGCCGGACATGTCGGGCAGCATGATGTCGAGCAGCACCACCTGCGGGCGCAGCGCAGCGACCTTCGCGAGGCAGTCGGCCACGTCGGTCGCCTCGCCGAGCAGGCGGTAGCGGTGCGACCCCTCGAGCAGGCTGCGCACGCCCGCCCGCACCAGCAGTTGGTCGTCGGCGACGAGCACGCCGCGGCGGGGGTCTGTGGGGTCGGCAGACATGCGGCGATACTACCGCGGCGCCTCGGCCGCCGATCGGGCGAATTGGCCGGCCCGAAGGCCGCATCATCGCGGTTGAGCGTACCGATAATCGTACCGGTGGAACTCGCCCGCTCGCCCCTCCCGTCCCTCTTCGGCCTGTCCGTCCTCGTGGTCGCCGAGGACGTGGCCGTGCAGCGCGCCGCCCGCTCGGTCGCGTTCCGGCTCGGGCTCGCGGTCGAGTGCGCCGACGGCGGCCGCGCGGCGATGGCCTCGCTGTGCGCATACCGGGTCGACGCGGTGATCCTCGACCTCCCGATGCGCGAGCCCGACGGGCTCGGCGTCGCGGTCGCGATCCGGGCACTCGACGCGCGCTGGTCCGGGCTGCCGATCGTCGCGCTCGCCGATCCAGCCGACGCGCGGCGCATCGGGCGATGCGCAGAGGTCGGCATCGACACGTGGATCGACCGCCGGATCGAGCCGGCCGCGCTCGCCGCGGCGCTCGTCGCGCGCTTCGACCCGGAACGCGCGGCGATGCGGACCGCCCGCGCGAGCGCGCCGGCGACGCGCGTGGCGTCGACGGCCTGAGCCGTCAGCGCTGCGGGACGATGACCCGCAGCGTGTTCGGCCGGCCCGCGCCGCGCAGCACCTCGAGCCGGGCGCCGTTCGCCGCCGAGAGCATCGAGGCGATCGACAGGCCGAGCGCGAGCCCGCTCGGGTCGGTCGTGGTCGCGCCGCCGCGCTCCGGCCGCAGCGCCGCGAGCACCCACCTCGGCAGCGGATCGCCGGTGTTGGTCACCGACAGCTGGTAGCCGTTCGCGCCCGTCGCACCGCGCACCCGCACCGTCGAGCCGACCGGGGCGTGTCGCCGCGCGTTGTCGACCAGCTCCTGCAGCACCCGCGCGAGCTCGGCGCCGTCGAACGCGACGGTCGCCGGCACCACGTCGACCGCGAGCATCCGGCCGCCCGACAGCGGGGTCAGCATCCGGCGCACCGCGGCACCGACCCCGGCCGACTCGGCGAACCGGTCGGACGCGTCCGGCACCAGCACCGGCGCGAGCGCGGCCATCACGGACGCGGTGTCGATGAGCGTGGAGGCGTGCGCGGCCGGCTTCGCGTGCAGCCGCGCCTGCAGCGACGCCCGCTCGAGGTAGCGGGTGGCGTAGCGCGAGGTCGCGGCCGGCACGGCGGCGGCGGGCGCGAGCACGGCAGTCCGGGGAGCGTCGGTGCGCAGGGCGGCGGGCAGGTTCATCGTCGGGTCGTCCACGAGGGGCCGGCGAGGCGCCGGCGGGTGGACACCATGCTAGGCAGCGGCACCGCGCGCGGCACCCGGGTGCTCACCGGGGATGGGCCCCGGGACGATGCCCTGCGGGCGAACGACCGCACGTCGGTGCCGTGACATCCGTCACGGGGAACGACCCCACGCCCCGCTCGGCGGCGCTTTCGGATCGCCGCGGCCCGCCCGTATAATCGGGGCTGCCGAGGAGCGCTGCGACCCGACATGGGCCAGGCTCGGCGATGACAACCGCGCTCGCATGGTCCCCGGACCTTGCGGGCGTTTTGTTTTTTCCGGCGCCGCCGGACGCCCGCGTCAATCACATGGAGCGAAACGAATGAGTGCCGTCCTGAAACCCGCCGAATTCACCGACTACAAGGTCGCCGACATGGGCCTCGCCGAATGGGGCCGCAAGGAGATCCGGATCGCCGAGACCGAGATGCCCGGTCTGATGGCGATCCGCGAGGAGTACGCCGCGAAGCAGCCGCTCAAGGGCGCGCGCATCACCGGCTCGCTGCACATGACGATCCAGACCGCGGTGCTGATCGAGACGCTGGCCGCGCTGGGCGCCAAGGTGCGCTGGGCGTCGTGCAACATCTTCTCGACCCAGGACCACGCCGCCGCCGCCATCGCCGCCGCCGGCATCCCGGTGTTCGCGCACAAGGGCGAGAACCTCGACGAGTACTGGGACTACACCCACCGGATCTTCGAGTGGGCCGACGGCCAGCCGTCGAACATGATCCTGGACGACGGCGGCGACGCCACGATGCTGCTGCACATCGGCACCCGGGCCGCCAAGGACATCTCGGTGCTCGACAAGCCGGGCAGCGAGGAAGAGGTCTGCCTGTTCAACGCGATCCGCCGGCAGCTGGCCAAGGACGCGGGCTTCTACGAGCGCAACCTGAAGGCGGTCGTCGGCGTGACCGAGGAGACCACCACCGGCGTGCACCGTCTCTACCAGATGGCCGCCCGCGGCGATCTCGCGTTCCGCGCGATCAACGTCAACTACTCGGTCACCAAGAGCAAGTTCGACAACCTCTACGGCTGCCGCGAGTCGCTGGTCGACGGCATCAAGCGCGCCACCGACGTGATGATCGCGGGCAAGGTCGCCGTGGTCGCCGGCTTCGGCGACGTGGGCAAGGGCAGCGCGCAGGCGCTGCGCGCGCTGTCGGCCCAGGTCTGGGTCACCGAGTGCGACCCGATCTGCGCGCTGCAGGCCACGATGGAAGGCTTCCGCGTCGTCACGATGGAGTACGCAGCCGACAAGGCCGACATCTTCGTCACCGCGACCGGCAACAAGGACGTGATCACCTACACGCACATGGCGGCCATGAAGGACCAGGCCATCGTCTGCAACATCGGTCACTTCGACAACGAGATCGACGTCGCGGGCCTGAAGGAGCACTGCACCTGGGAGACCATCAAGCCCCAGGTCGACCACGTGATCTTCAAGGACGGCAAGCGGATCATCCTGCTGGCCGAAGGCCGCCTGGTGAACCTCGGCTGCGGCACCGGCCACCCGTCGTTCGTGATGTCCTCCTCGTTCGCCAACCAGACGATCGCCCAGATCGAGCTGTGGACGCATCCGGACGCCTACGAGTCGGGCAAGGTCTACGTGCTGCCCAAGCACCTCGACGAGAAGGTCGCGCGCCTGCACCTCAAGAAGCTGGGGGCGATGCTGACCGAGCTGTCGGGCGAGCAGGCCTCCTACATCGGCGTGAAGGTCGACGGCCCGTACAAGCCGGACACCTACCGCTACTGATGCGGTGGCACGCGCCGACGTCGAGCTGGTCGCCCGCGGGCTGGCCGCGTCGCGCAGCGCCGCGCAGCGCCTGATCGCCGACGGCGCGGTCTCGATCGCGCCGGACACCCGCGTCGAACGGCCCTCCCAGACGGTCGGGCCGTTCGACACGCTGCGGGTCGCGTCCTCGGACGAGACCCGCTTCGTGTCGCGGGCCGGCGCCAAGCTCGAGCACGCGCTGCGCGAGTCGGGCGTCGATCCGCGCGGCCGCGTCGTGCTCGACCTCGGGATGTCGACCGGCGGCTTCGCCGACTGCCTGCTGCAGGCGGGCGCGGCGCGGGTCGTCGGCATCGAGGTCGGCCACGGCCAGCTGCACCCGCGGCTGCGCGACGATCCGCGCGTGGCCTGCGTGGAGCGTCTGAACCTGCGCGACGCGACGCCCGGGGTGCTGCACGAGCGCGTGCCCGACCTGCCTCCCGAGGGCTTCCCGATGGCGGTCGCCGACCTGTCGTTCATCTCGCTCGCGAAGGTGCTGCCGAACGTCGACGCGCTGCTCGCGCCGCACGCGCCGGTGCTGCTGCTGGTCAAGCCCCAGTTCGAGGCGGGCCCGGCGGCGCTCGACCGGCGCGGCGTCGTCGCCGATCCGGCCGACCGCGAACGTGCGGTCGCGTCGGTCGCCGATGCGTGCCGCGCGCTCGGCTGGACGGTGCACCGCAGCTTCGACAGCGCGCTGCCCGGCGGCGATGGCAACCGAGAGTCCTTCCTCCACGCGAGCGCGCCCGCGCGCCCGTCCGACCGCCACAGGCCGTCACCATGAGCGCAGCGCCGAGCCGCCCCAGGCACGCTCGCACCGCAGCGCGAAGCGCGAAGGTATCCCCATGAACACGATCCCGGTCAGCTTCGAGTTCTTCCCCCCGAACACGCCCGAGGGGCTCGCCAAGCTGCGCGACACGCGTCGCCAGCTCGCCGCGCTCTCGCCGGAGTTCTTCAGCGTCACCTACGGTGCCGGTGGCGCGACCCGCGACAAGACACTCGGCGTCGTCGACGAGATCGCGGCCGAAGGCCTCGCCGTCGCGCCTCACCTGTCGTGCGTCGGCGCGACCCGCGAGGGCATTGCCGAGCTGCTCGAGCACTGGCGCGCGCGCGGGGTGCGGCGGCTGGTCGCGCTGCGCGGGGACCTGCCCTCGGGCATGGTCGACGCCGGCGAGTTCCGCTACGCGTCCGACCTCGTCGAGTTCGTCCGCGCCCGCACCGGCGACTGGTTCCGGATCGAGGTCGCCGCATATCCCGAGACGCATCCGCAGGCCGCCTCGCCCGAGGCGGACCTGGAGGCGTTCAGGATCAAGGTCGCGGCCGGCGCCGACACCGCGATCACGCAGTACTTCTACAACCCGGACGCGTACTTCCGCTTCGTGGACGCGGCGCGCGCCCGCGGCGTCGACGTGCCGATCGTGCCGGGCGTGATGCCGATCACGAACTACACGCAGCTCGCCCGCTTCTCCGACGCCTGCGGGGCCGAGATCCCGCGCTGGATACGGCTGCGGCTCGCGGCGTACGGCGACGACCTCGCCTCGCTGCGCGCGTTCGGTCACGACGTGGTCGCGACGCTGTCCCGCCGGCTCGTCGAGGGCGGCGCGCCGGGCCTGCACTTCTACACGCTGAACCAGCCGGGCCCGAGCGCCGCGCTCTGGAGGGCGGTCGCCGGCTGACCGTCCGGTACGCGCGGCCGCCCGCCCGTCGGGTGCTGTTGCGGGTGGAGCACCGCCCGGCCGCTAATCCTGTCGCGCAGATCCGCGTGCTGACTACCATCGTCCGGAACGACGGTGCGTGCGCGTAGCAGGCGAGCGCGGAACTTTGAAGGAACGGATCGGTGCAGGCCAGCCGGGAACAGCTGATGGACGGCGACGATGCGGTGACGCTGATCACCGCGAACCGCCGCTATCAGGTCGCGACCACAGACCTCCAGCTCGGCATGTTCATCGCCGAGCTCGACCGGCCGTGGCTGGACACGCCGTTCCTGCTGCAGGGCTTCCTCGCCGACAGCCAGGTCGAGATCGACACGCTGCGCAAGTGCTGCAGCTACGTCTACGTCGATCTCGAACAGTCGAGCCCCGAGGTCGTCGACGCGATCCGACGCACCGAGTCGCAGCAGCCCGAGGGCGACGTCCCGCCGCAGTCCAAGTCGTCGGAGAAGCCCTCCGCCCCGGAGCCGACCCTGGCGGCCGCCGATCCGCCGACCCGGCCGATCCCGGAGCACCTGGCGACGCCGAGCCGCGCGCCGCGCGGCAACCGCGTCTACAAGACCCGCGCGGACGTCCGGATCAGCTCGGACACGCGCCAGCGGTTCCGGCAGTTCGTCCGCGCGACCTCCTCGCCGATGGGCCTCGGCGACGTCGACGACGGAAGTCCGCTCGGTCGCGCGCTCGCGTGGCTCAAGCGCTGCTTCGCCGGCGACCCGCGCCCGAAGACGGGCTTCGTCGAGCGCGACCGCGCGAGCCGCGACGCGATCCGCGGGTGGCTGCCGGCGGACCTCGCGCTGACCGAATACGCCGACGCCCGGTCGATGGAGCAGGAGCTCCCGCGCGCGCGCGGCACCTTCGCGCGCTGCGAGGACGTGCTGAGGACCCTCGCCGCCGACATCAGGATCGGCCGGATCCCGCAGATCGCCGAGGTCGCCTCGGCGGTCGACGACATTGTCGCGAGCATGATCGACAACCCCGACGCGCTGATGTGGGTCGGGCGAATGCGCGACGAGGACATCAACACCTACAACCACGGCGTCAAGGTCGCGCTGTACCTGATCTCGCTCGGCCGCCAGCTCGGCTTCCCGAAGAAGGAGCTGTCGCACCTCGGGCTGATCGGCGTGCTCGCGGACGTCGGCAAGATCAAGCTGCCGCGCGCGCTGCTCGACAAGCCGGGCATGCTCGCGCCGCCGGAATTCCGGCTCATCAAGGAGCACGTGCGCCTCGGGCTCGACGCGCTGCGCGAGGCCGGCACGCTGCCGCCCGAGGCCGAACTCGGCATCGCCCAGCACCACGAGCGCCTCGACGGCAGCGGCTACCCGAAGGGCCTGAAGGGCAACGACATCAGCATCTACGGCCGGATGGCGGCGATCGCCGACAGCTTCGCCGCGCTGATCACGCCACGCGCCTACGCGAACCCGTCGGCGCCGCAGGACGCGCTGATGAACCTGTACGAGTGGGCCGGCACCTCGTTCCACGAGCCGCTGGTCGAGCAGTTCGTGCAGGCGGTAGGCGTGTTCCCGGTCGGCTCGCTCATCGAGCTGTCGAGCGGCGAGGTCGCGATCGTCGTCGCGCACAACCGCGTGCGACGCCTCGAGCCGCGCGTGCTCGTGCTGACCTGGCCGGACAAGTCCCCGCTCGCCGAGCCGATCGAGCGTGACCTGCTGAGCCAGGGCAAGACCGCGCAGGGCCGGCTGCGGATCGTGCGCGGGCTGCCCGCGGGCGCCTACGGGCTGAAGCTGCGCGACTACTACATGGCCGACGTCGCGCGGGCGAATGGCGTCCCGGCCTGAGGTCGCGGTCCGGCATCCCAAGCGGATGCGGGTCGCGGACCTCGAGCGCCACGCGAGCGCGCTGCTGGCCCGCGCCGGCGCCCCCCGCCCCGCCCTGCTGTCCGTCTCCCTCCTTCGCGACGACCGGATGCGCGCGCTCGCCGGCCGCGACGACGCGTTCGAGGTGCTGGCGACGGTGCTCGACCGCGTCGAGCAGACGCTTCGGCTCGGCGACCGGTACGCGGTGGTCGCGACCGACGAGCTGTGGGTCGTGCTGGCGGACGCGCCGTCCGAGGCGATCGTCCGGCTCGCGGCGACCGCGCTGCGCGACGCGGTCGACGGGCACTACGACGGGCGCCTCGACGACGGCACCCCGTGCCGCGTCGGCGTGCGCGGAGCGATCGCCGGCGCCTGGGTCGACCGGCCGCCGGGCGATCTCGTCTCGCTGGCGAGCACCCTCGGCCGTGCGGTCGCCGAAGCACGCGGCGCCGAGGGGCGGATCGCGCTGCGCAGCGCGAGCAGCGACGGGCGCGACGCGCGGATCCGGCTCGCCGCTCGGGTGCGCGAGGCGCTCGAGGCGAACGAGTTCGAGATCTGGTACCAGCCGCAGATTCGCCTGTCCGACCGCAGCTGCCCGTCGCTCGAGGCGCTGGTGCGCTGGCCGCAGCCGGCGGGCGTGCCGCCGGTCAGCCCGGGAACGGTGGTGTCGATCTGCGAGGAGAACGGGCTCGTCGGCGATCTCACCCGCTTCTGCCTGAATACCGTGCTGCGGCACCAGATGGCCTGGGCGGCGACCGGCTTCGAGCCCCAGGTCGGCATCAACCTCTCGGCGCTGACGCTCGCCGACGCGAGCTTCCCGACGCAGGTCGCGCAGGCCTGCGACACCTGGGGCGTGCCGCCGACCCGCCTGCTGTTCGAGCTCACCGAGGGCTCGATCGCGCGCAACGAGCGCGCGACCCTCGAGTTCATGCACAGGCTGCGCGAGCTCGGCTGCGAGCTGTCGATCGACGACTTCGGCACCGGCTTCTCGTCGTTCGCGTACCTGCGCCAGTTCCCGGTCAACGAGTTGAAGATCGACCGCGCGTTCGTCGCCGGCCTCGCGACCGAGGCCGCCGATCGGCGGATCGTCAAGGTGCTGATCGAGATGGCGCACGCGTTCGGCCTGCGGGCGCTCGCCGAGGGCGTCGAGGACGCCGAGGGCGTGAGGGTGCTCGAGTCGCTCGGCTGCGACATGGTGCAGGGCTGGCACTTCGCGAAGGCGATGCCGGCCGAGGAGGTCCTCGGCTGGGTCAGCGCGCTGGCGACCGACGCGCGTCCTGCGGGTACGTCGCAGACGGTGTGACCACCGCGTCGAGCGGGCGGTCGGTCGGCAGCGGGTCGAACGCCTCGAGCAGCGCCTCGTCCCACGCGACGCCGATCGCGCGCGGCCGCGCGGCGCCGTCGGCGTCGAGCGCCGCGAAGCTGCGGTCGTAGAAGCCGCCCCCGTAGCCGAGCCGGTGCCCGTCGGCGGTGAACCCGACACAGGGCACGATCACCACGTCGGGCCGCAGCGCGACGTCCGCCGCGGGCCGCGGGATGTTCCAGAGGCCGGGCACCGTCGGCTCGCCGGGACGCCAGGCGACGAAGCGCAGCGGCGTGCGCGGCGCATCGACGACCGGCAGCGCGGTGCGCGCGCCGCGCGCAGCCCAGAGGCCCGGCAACGGCTCGAGCGAGGGCTCGCCGCGGATCGGCCAGTAGAGGGCGATGGAGCGGCCCGCGACGTCGCCGAGCAACGCGCCGAGGCGTTCGACGAGGGTCTCGTTCGCCGCGCGTCGCCGTGGCGCCGACAGTCGTCGGCGCGCATCGAGAAGGGCCTGCCGCAGGGCGGTCCGCATCGGATCCGCGGCGGGGGTGCGTGCTATCCTCGATTCGTCTTCCCGGTCTGTCATGGCCGCCCGACGGCCTCCTCCTCGCAGTGCACCGCATCGACACGACAGCAGCCCCCGGGCGTCTCCGGTCGCGTGCGCACGCGGGGATGGCCGCGATCATTGTAGGCGCGATCCTCGCGACCGCCGGCCTGCCCGCGGACGCCTCGACGCCCCGGCCCTGCACCCGCGACTGCCCGCCCGCCGCGAAGCCTGCGCCCGCCGCGAAGCCCGCACCGCAGCCCCCTCGCGCGCCCGAGTCCGCCGGCCCCGACGAGGCGTTCCTCGCCGCGCGCGCCGCCGCGACGCGCGGCGACACGGCGCGCCTCGAGCAGCTCGCCCCGCAGGTCGGCGCCTCGCATCCGCTCGCCGCCTACCTCGACGCGTGGCGGCTGCGGCTGCAGCTCGCCGACTACCGCGCCGACACCGCGGGCCCGCTCGACGCCGAGGCGCGCGCACTGGTCGCGCGCCACGCGGGCTCGCTCGCCGGCGAGATCGCGCGCCGCGACTGGCTCGCCTCGCTCGGCCGCAGGCAGGTCTGGGGCACCTTCGACGAGGCCTGGGCCGGCCTCTCGCAGCGCGACGACCTCGGGCTGCGCTGCTACGCGCTGCAGTCGCGCGCGGCCGGCGGCGAGCCGGTCATGGCCGAGGCCCGCGAGCTGCTGATGCAGCCGCGCGAGCTGCCCGACGCGTGCAACGGCCTGCTCGGCGCGCTGGTCGCCAACGGCCAGGCCGGGGCGAACGACCTGTGGCACCGGCTCGAGGCCGCGATCGAGTCCGGCTCCGCCGTGGCCATCCGCAGGGCCGCGAACGCGGCCGCGCCGCGGCTCGAGCCGAAGCAGCTCGAACTCGCGCTGTCGAAGCCCGCCGCGGCGCTCGACGCCTCGCCGACCCGCGAGGTCGTCGCGATCGCGATCCCGCTGCTCGCCCGCACCGACCCGGCCGAGGCCGCCTCGAGGCTCGAGCCGCTCGCGCCGAAGATGCGTCCCGCCGACCGGACGTTCGCGTGGTCGCAGGTCGCCGCCGCCGGCATGCGCCGGCTGCTGCCCGAGTCGCACGCGTGGGCGCAGCAGGCGCGCAGCGCACGCGCGACCGACGAGACGCTCGCCTGGATGACGCGCGCCGCGCTTCGCGCGCGCGACTGGCCGGCGGTCCGCTCGACGATCGAGCGCATGAGCGAGCCCGGCCGCGCCGACCCCACCTGGACCTACTGGCTGGCCCGCGCGCTGCAGGCCCAGGGCTCCGAGGAGTCGCAGCACCGCGCCAAGGTGCTCTACACCTCGATCGTCGGCCGCACCGACTTCTACTCGCAGCTCGCCGGCGAGGAGCTCGGCCTGCGGGTCACCGTGCCCGAAGCGGCCGTGCCCCCGAACGAGGCCGAGCTCGCCGACGCCCGCGCGAACCCCGCGTTCGCGCGGATGCAGAAGTTCTACGACCTCGGCCTGCGGACCGAAGGCAACCGCGAGTGGAACTTCGCGGTCCGCACGATGGGCGACCGGCAACTGCTCGCGGCCGCCGAGCACGCGCGGCGCATCGGGCTGCTCGACCGCACGGTCAACGCGGCCGACCGCACGAAGCACGAGCACGACTTCAGGCTGCGCTACCCGTCGCCGTTCGCCGAGCGGCTGGTGCCGGTCGCACGCTCGCAGGGGCTGGACCCGGCCTGGGTCTACGGGCTGATCCGCCAGGAGTCGCGCTTCGTGATGGACGCGCGCTCGCACGTCGGCGCCTCGGGGCTGATGCAGATCATGCCGGCCACCGCGAAGTGGATCGCGAAGAAGATGGGCGAGCGCGACTTCACGCCCTCGCAGATCAACGAGCTCGACACCAACCTGCGCTTCGGCACCTTCTACCTGAAGACGGTGCACGACGACCTCGACCGCTCGCCGGTGCTCGCCTCGGCCGCGTACAACGCCGGCCCCGGACGGCCGCGCTCGTGGCGGGGCACGCTGCCGCAGCCGGTCGAGGGCGCGATCTTCGCGGAGATCGTGCCGTTCAACGAGACGCGCGGCTACGTCAAGCACGTGCTGTCGAACGCGGCGTGGTACGCGGCGCTGTTCACCGGCGAGCCGCAGTCGCTCAAGGCGATGCTGGGCGAGGTGCAGCCGGGCCCGTCGTTCGCCTCGACCGCGTCGCCGGGCGGCGACTGACCCGCGGCCCGGTCTCGACGGCCGGCCGGGATTCCGGCCTTCGGTCGTCGGCTTCGCGCTACGATCGGGCATCCGGGCGCCACGCCGCTCCCTCTCCCCTCACCGACACGCCGCCCACGCGGCCCGTTCCATGCTCTATTCGCGCATCCTCGTCGTCGGCGGCACCGGCTTCATCGGCACCCACGTGGTCTCGCGCCTGGTTGCGCAGGGCCGCCGCGTGGTCGTGCCGACCCGTCGGCGCGAGCGCGCGCGGCACCTGATCCTGCTGCCGACCGTCGACGTCGTCGAGACCGATCCGCGCGACCCGATCGCGCTCGAGTCGCTCGCCGCCGGCTGCGACGCCGCGGTCAACCTCGTCGGCGTGCTGCACGGCCGCGCCGGACCCGCCGGCGATCCCTTCGGCCCGGACTTCGCGCGCGCCCACGTCGACGTGCCCAACGCGCTGATCGGCGCATGCCGCGCCTCGAAGGTGGACCGGCTCGTGCACGTCAGCGCGCTCGGCGTCACCGACGGCGGCAAGAACACGCTGCCGTCGCGCTACCTGCGCTCGAAGGCGGCCGGCGAGGAGAAGGTCCGCCAGGCGCGCGACCTCGACTGGACGATCCTGCGGCCATCGGTGGTGTTCGGCGCCGAGGACCGCTTCCTGAACCTGTTCGCGCGGCTGCAGCGGATGCTGCCGGTGCTCGCGCTCGCCAAGTCCGAGGCGCGCTTCCAGCCGGTCTGGGTCGGCGACGTCGCGCAGGCGGTCGTCAACGCGCTCGACAACCCGGCGACGGCCGGGCGCACCTGCGCGCTCGCGGGCCCCGAGGTGTTCACGCTGCGCCAGCTGGTGCAGCTCGCCGGCGTCTGGTCGCGCGGCCGCTCGCGCCCGATCCTGGCGCTGCCCGCCGGGCTCGGGCACCTCACCGCGCTCGCGATGGAGTGGGCGCCGGGCGAGCCGCTGATGACGCGCGACAACCTCGATTCCATGACGATCGACAACGTCAGCGCGCGGCCGATCGACCCGGAGCTCGGCGTCGTGCCCGCGTCGCTGTCGGCGATGGGCCCGACGCTGTACGGGGCGACCCGCGAGGCGCGCTTCGACGGCTGGCGGGCGCAGGCGCGACGCTGATGGAAGCGCGGCGGGGGCTCGTCGCCTACGAGGTCGGCGGGGCCGTCCGCGACGCGCTGCTCGGCCTGCCGGTCAACGACCGCGACTGGGTGGTCGTCGGCGCCACGCCCGAGCGGATGGTCGAGCTCGGCTTCCGGCCGGTGGGCCGCGACTTCCCGGTGTTCCTGCACCCCGAGACCCACGAGGAGTACGCGCTCGCGCGGACCGAGCGCAAGACCGCGCGCGGCTACCGCGGCTTCGCGGTGCACACCTCGCCCGACGTGAGCCTCGAGGACGACCTGCGGCGGCGCGACCTGACGATCAACGCGATGGCGCGGGCCGCCGACGGCACGCTGGTCGACCCGTGGGGCGGCGAGCGGGACCTGCGCGACGGCGTGCTGCGCCACGTGAGCGAGGCCTTCGCCGAGGACCCGGTGCGGATCCTGCGGCTCGCGCGCTTCGCGGCACGCTTCGAGCGCTTCGCGGTCGCACCCGAGACGCTCGCGCTGATGCGTGCGATGGTCGCCGGCGGCGAGGTCGACGCGCTGGTGCCGGAGCGGGTCTGGCAGGAGGTCTCGCGCGGGCTCGGCGAAGCGCGGCCGTCGCGGATGCTCGACGTGCTGCGCGACGCGGGCGCGCTCGTGAGGCTCGCCCCCGAGCTCGACGCGCGCTGGGACACGCGGCTCGCGTGCGTCGTCGACGCCGCGGCACGGGTCGGCGCGCCGCTCGCCGCGCGCTTCGCCGCGCTGCTGCACGGCCTGGACCCCGCCGCGGTCGAGGCCGTCTGCGCCCGGATGCGCGCACCGAACGACTGCCGCGAGCTCGCGCGGCTCGTCGCGGCCGAGCACGCGACGGTCGCGCGCGCCGACACCCTCGACGCGGCCGCGACGCTCGCGCTGATCGAGCGCTGCGACGCAGTCCGCAAGCCCGCGCGCTTCGCGCTGCTGCTGCGCGCGTGCGACGCGATCCGCGAGGGCCTGCCCGCCGGCGCCGCGACCGCATCGGGCGCGCGGCGGCTGGAGGCGGCGCTGCGGGCCGCGCGGGCGGTCGACGCGGGCGCGATCGCCGCCGAGGTCGCCCGCGCGCGCGACTGCGCTCCGGCGGCCGAGCGGATCGCCGCGGCGGTGCGCGCCGCCCGCGAGGCCGCGGTGCGAGCCGCGCTCGACACCGGCACCGGCTGAGTCGCACCGGACCTTGAACGCGCCCGACCGGCAGATCGCCTACCTCCTCGCGTCGCTGGTGACGCTGTTCGCGCTCGCCACGATGGGCGCGATCGCGCTGCGCCGCCGCGCTCGCCGCCTTCTCGGCCTGCGGCGCGGGCTGGACCGCGACGATCCTGCTGATCTGCGGGAGCATCGTGCTCGCGCTGGCCTGGACGCTGCGCGGCGGGCCGCTGCAGCGTGCGCAGGGCCGCGCGATGGCGGCCGGAATGGCCGCGCCGCTCGCCGCCAAGGCCGGCGGCCCTCGCGGGCGGCTGATGCTGCTGCACGACCTCACCGAGCGCGTCGGCATGGAGCGCGAGCGCCTGATCGGCGAGCTGCGCGCGGCGCTCGCGCAGATCCGCACGCTGCGCGGCCTGCTGCCGTTCTGCGCGTCGTGCAAGAACGTGCGTGACACCGCCGGGCGCTGGATGCCGGTCGATGCCTGCATCCGCGACCACTCCGCCGCCACCGTCTCGCACGACATCTGCCCGGACTGCTCGGCCGAGCGCTACCCCTCGGCGTATCGCGAGCCGGAGCAGGACGCCTGAGCTCGGCATGCGACCCGCCCCGCCCGGCGCGATCCTGGTGGCCGAGGACGATCCGCTCGGCGCGCTGCTCGCGCGGCAGGTGCTCGCCGGCGCGGGCTGGTCGGTCGAGATCGCGGTCGACGGCATCGAGGCGATCGAGGCGCGGCAGGCCTCGCCCGCTCGCTACGCGCTCGCGCTGCTCGACCTGGTGATGCCGCGGGCCGACGCGATCGCGGTGATCGACGCGACCCGCGTGCTGCGGCCCGACCTGCCGATCCGGCTCACCAGCGGCTACGCCGAGGGCCTCGTGCGGGAACGCCTCGGCGGGCGCGCGATCCAGGGCTTCCTGCCGACGCCCTGGGACCTGCCGCCGCTGATCGCGGCGGCGAGGCGCGGGCTCGGCGGACTCACCTGAACGTCAGCCGGACCGCCTCGGCGACGCAGGCGGGCTTGTCCGAGCCGTCGATCTCGATCGTCGCGCGCATCACCAGCTGCAGCCCCGGCCGTCCGCCCGGCCCCTCGTCGACCGCGGTGCACGACTGCAGCGCGAAGCGGGCCCGCACGCGGCTGCCGACGCGCACCGGTGACGGGAACCGCACCTTGTTCAGCCCGTAGTTGATCGACATCGTCTCGTCGTCGATCGACAGGTTGCGCTGCGAGAAGCCGGCGAGCAGCGACAGCGTCAGGTAGCCGTGGGCGATCGTCGCGCCGAACGGACCCGCCTTCGCGCGCTCGGCGTCGACGTGGATCCACTGGTGGTCGTCGGTCGCATCGGCGAACCGGTCGATGCGGTCCTGCGTGATCTCGAGCCAGTCGGTCAGCGCGAGGTCCTGGCCGACCAGGCCGGGCAGCTGGGCGTGGGTGTAGTGGTGCATCGGGCGCGTCTCCTCCGTTGGCAGGACGAAGCTACAGCATCCGCGCGATCAGCGCCGCCGCGAGCGACAGCAGGATCGTCGAGGTCAGCGGGATCGACCAGTCGCGGCCGAACAGCCGGAAGTTGAAGTCGCCCGGCAACCGGCCGATGCCGAGCCGCCGCAGCCAGGGCATCGCGCCCGAGAACAGGAACAGCGCGATCACCGTCGCGATGAACCACTTCACAGCGCGCCCCTGCGGTCGCCGCGCGCGAAGCCGATCGCGTCGTCGGGCACGCCGCGGCCGAACGCGATCGCCTTGAAGAGCTCGCCCATCTCGGCCTCGGACAGCAGCGTCTGCACCGCGCCGAGCGCGCGCACGCGGGCAGGGTCGGGCGACCCGTCGCGCGCGTCGGCGGCGAGGCGCTCGAGCACCCCGCAGTTGAGGAGGAAGCGTGCCTGCGACGCGTAGCCGAGCGGCGCGAGCCCGGCCTCGGCGGCGGCACGCGCGACCGCGCTGAAGTCGACGTGCGCGGTGACGTCCTGCAGCCCCGGCCAGCGGAGCACGTCGCCGTGCGCGTGGTGACGCCGGTGCGCGATCAGCGTGCCGCCGTCGCGCTGCGGGTGGTAGTACTCGCGGGCCGGGAAGCCGTAGTCGACGAGCAGCATCGCGCCGCGGCGCAGCGCGCGCCCGACGGTCGCGACCCAGGCGGCGGCCTGCTCGCCGAGCTCGGAGCGGTAGCGCCCGCGCCCGAGACGTGCGAACGGGTCGGCACCGCCCGGCCCGCCGCCGGCGCGCGCACCGTCGACGCCCGCGGCGCCGTCGCCCGCGCCGCCGTCGCCCTCGTGCGCCGCGCGCAGCGCGTCGGCGAGCGCGTCGCGCAGCGCCGCGTCGGCCGGCCGCGCCGCCCACGCGAAGCCGCCGTCCGCATCGAGCGCGACGCCGAGCTCGACGAGCGCGCCCGCCTCGTGCGCCCACACGCGCACCGGCATCGCGTCGAGCACCTCGTTGCCGAGCACGACCCCGTCGATCGACGCGGGCAGCGCGTCGAGCCACTCGACCGCGTCGAGCGCCCACGGCGCCTCGCGCGCGATCGTCTCGCGCTGGCGCGCCCGAAGCGCGCCGGACACCTCGACGATCGCGTAGCGGCGCGCGGGCGTGCCGAGCGCGCGCAGCGCGCCGAGCACGCCCGCCGCGAGCCGCCCGGTGCCGGCGCCGAACTCGAGCACCTCGGGCGACGCGTGCCCGAACCACTGCGACACCTGCACCGCCACGCACTCGGCGAACAGCGGCGACAGCTCGGGCGCGGTGACGAAGTCGCCCTCGGCGCCGAAGGGTCGCGCGGGGCCGGCGTAGTAGCCGAGACCGGGCTCGTAGAGCGCGCGCGCCATCCACGCGTCGAAGCCGATCCAGCCGCCTCCCGCGCGGATCGCGTCGGCGATCCGCCCCGCGAGCGCCTCGCTGTGCGCGCGCGCGTCGGGGCCGGGCGGG
>JBILTM010000322.1:0-3661 GCA_044371545.1 Burkholderiaceae bacterium | reverse complement strand
CCGGGCGAGGCTGCCGACAAGAACCTTTACCACCTGCCGCCGGAAGAGGACGCGAAGATCCCGACCGTGTGCTCGTCGCTCGACATGGCGCTCGACTACCTGGACCGCGATCGCGAGTTCCTGACCCGCGGCGGCGTGTTCAGCGACGCGATGCTCGACGCGTACATCTCGCTGAAGATGGAGGAGGTCACCCGCTTCCGGATGACCACCCACCCGGTCGAGTTCGACATGTACTACTCGCTCTGATCGCGGCGACGCGATGCGGACGCGGACCGGGTTCCCGTACGGGAATCCCGGGCCGACGAGGGGACGGGGAACCGTCCCCTTTTTCATTTACACTCGCCGCATGGTCCGGGTTCGACCCCTCTTTTTCGCCTCCTGCGCGCTCTTCGCCGCGATGCCTTCGGTCGCGTCCGCACAGATCTACCGCTGCGAGAACAACGGCGTCGTCGAGTACAGCAACAACCCGGCAAGCGGCCGCGACACGAAGTGCCGCACGGTCGACCTGCCCAACATCACCACGATCCCGGCGCCGAAGCTGCCGGCGCAGCCGGCCGGCGGCGGCACCGCGCGGCCGCCGGGCGCCTCGGCGAACCCCACGCCCGCGAGCTTCCCGCGGGTGGACACCGGCGCGCAGCGCACGCGCGACTCCGAGCGGCGCAAGATCCTCGAGGACGAGCTGAAGAAGGAGGAGATGCGGCTCACCGAGCTGCGCTCCGAGTTCAACGGCGGCGAGCCCGAGCGCCGGGGCGACGAGCGCAACTACCAGCGGTACCTCGACCGGGTGCAGCGCCTGAAGGACGACATCGCGCGCTCCGAGAGCGCCGTCTCGTCGCTGCGCCGCGAGATGGCGGCGCTGAAGGACTGAGCTTGCGCCGCCTGCGCGCCGCGGCCCCGCGCGAAGGCGGGCCGCCCCGATGACCCCGACCGCCCGGCTGCCCGACGGCACCGAACGCCGCCGCGACCCCGCCTCGCGCCTCGCCGGCCTCGACCTGCTCGCCTGCGCGGTGGTGCTGCTCGACGACCAGGGTCGCACCGTCTTCCTGAACCAGTCGGCCGAGCAGCTCTTCGAGCTGCCGCAGCGCGTGCTCGAGGGCGCGCCGTTCGCGCGCCAGTTCTCCAACGGCGGGATCATCGACGGCCTCCTCGCCGAGGCGTGCAACAACGCGTTCGGGCAGAAGCGCCAGGACATCGAGCTGCATCGGATCGGCCGCGACCCGCTCGCCGTGCACTGCGTCGCGGTGGTCCTCGAGAGCGACCTCGGCTCGCTGCTGCTCGAGTTCCGCGAGATCGACCAGCGGATCCGCATGGACCGCGCGTCGCGGATGCTCGAGTCGGTCCGCGTGAACCGCGAGCTGGTGCGCAACCTCGCCCACGAGATCAAGAACCCGCTGGGCGGCATCCGCGGGGCCGCGCAGCTGCTGGAGTCGGAGGTCGGCGGCTCGAGCCTGCGCGAGTACACCCAGGTCATCATCAAGGAGGCCGACCGGCTGCAGACGCTGGTCGACCGGCTGCTCGCGCCGCACCGTCACCCGAGGCTGGTGGGCGACGTGAACATCCACGAGGTGCTCGAGCGGGTGCGCTCGGTGGTCACCGCCGAGTACCCCCAGGGCCTGTCCATCGAGCGCGACTACGACGCGAGCCTGCCCGACTTCCGCGGCGACAAGGAGCAGCTGATCCAGGCCGTGCTCAATCTCGTGCGCAATGCCGCGCAGGCGATGCGCGGCCGCGGGCGCATCCTGCTGACCACCCGGATCGCCCGCCAGGTCACCGTCGACAAGGTCCGCTATCGCCTGGCACTGGATTTGCATGTGATCGACGACGGCCCCGGTGTCCCGGACGAGATCCGCGATCGGATCTTCTATCCGCTGGTATCGGGCCGTGAGGGCGGTAGCGGCCTGGGGCTGACGCTCGCGCAGACCTTCGTCCAGCAGCACGGCGGAGTGATCGAGTGCGACAGTCGCCCGGGCCGGACCGATTTCAGGATACTGCTGCCGTTGCCCTGAGCACCGCCCATGCGGGCGTTTCCGGGTGATGCAGCCAAGGGACGCCAGCGCGCATGAACGCAGTGTGGATCGTCGACGATGACCAGTCGATTCGGTGGGTGCTCGAGCGGGCGCTGTCCCGCGAGGGGTTCGACGTGCGGGCCTTCGGGACCGCGCGCGACTGCCTGAGCGCCCTCGACCTCGACTCGCCGCGCGTGCTGGTATCCGACATCCGGATGCCGGGCGAATCCGGCATCGAGCTGCTGCAGCAGGTCAAGCAGCGCCGGCCGGGCATGCCGGTGATCATCATGACCGCGTTCTCGGACCTGGACAGTGCGGTGTCCGCGTTCCAGGGCGGGGCGTTCGAATACCTGCCCAAGCCCTTCGACCTGCCCAAGGCGATCGAGCTGATCCGTCGCGCGGTCGCCGAGAGCGAGCGCGAAGCCGCGGCCGACGAGACGCTCGTCGAGACCCCGGAGATGATGGGCCAGGCGCCCGCGATGCAGGAGGTGTTCCGGGCGATCGGGCGGCTCTCGCAGTCGAACGTCACGGTGATGATCACCGGCGAGTCGGGCAGCGGCAAGGAGCTGATCGCCCGCGCGCTGCACAAGCACTCGCCGCGCGGCGCGCAGCCCTTCGTCGCGCTGAACACCGCGGCGATCCCGCGCGACCTGCTCGAGAGCGAACTCTTCGGCCACGAGCGCGGCGCGTTCACCGGCGCGCAGCAGATGCGGCGCGGCCGCTTCGAGCAGGCCGAGGGCGGCACGCTGTTCCTCGACGAGATCGGCGACATGCCGGCGGAGCTGCAGACTCGGCTGCTGCGCGTGCTGTCCGACGGCCACTTCTATCGCGTCGGCGGCCACCAGCCGATGAAGGCGAACGTGCGCGTCATCGCGGCGACGCACCAGAACCTCGAGGAGCGCGTGCGCCAGGGCCTGTTCCGCGAGGACCTGTTCCACCGGCTCAACGTCATCCGCCTGCGGCTGCCGCCGCTGCGCGAGCGCGTGCAGGACGTGCCCCTGCTCGCGCGGCACTTCATGCAGCGCTCGGCGCGCGAACTCGGCGTCGAGCCCAAGCGGCTGTCCGACGAGGCGCTCGCGCGGCTCGCGACCTTCTCGTGGCCGGGCAACGTGCGCCAGCTCGAGAACGTCTGCCACTGGCTGACGGTGATGGCGCCGGCGCAGACCATCGAGGCGAAGGACCTGCCGCCCGACGTGCTCGCGGCGACGCAGGCGCCCGACGCCGCGGGGCTCGCGGCGCTGGCGGCCGCGACGCAGCCGGCGGTCGCGCATGCGATCGAGGCGCCGGTCGGCGCATTCGCCGGCGCCTCGACGCCGGTCGCGGCGGTCCACGGCGAACCGCACGCGGAGCTCTCGCGGCCGGGGCCCGCGCCGTTCGGCGCACCCCCGTCGTTCGGCGCACCGCCTTCCTTCGGGTCGGTCGACCCCGGCTACGGCGGGGCACGCCCGGGCGCGATGCCGGGCGTCGGCGCGGTGCCCGCACCGCCGCCGCGGCCCGGCTGGGCGTCGCTGCTCGAGGCCGAGGTCGCTCAGATCCTCGCCGCGCAGTCGGCCCGCGGCGGCGAGCCGCCGAGCGCGTCCGACGTGATGGACCAGCTGACCCGCACCTTCGAGTCGACGATCATCAAGACCGCGCTGCGCCACACGCGCGGCCGG
>JBILTM010000012.1:0-41042 GCA_044371545.1 Burkholderiaceae bacterium | reverse complement strand
CGACGGTCGACGCGCGCGTCGCGCACGACGCGGCCGAGGCCGCGCGGATCGCGGCGGCGGCCGGGCCCGGAGCACGCTGGGCGGTCAAGGTGGTGTCGCCCGACCTGCTGCACAAGACCGATGTCGAAGGCGTGAAGCTCGGCGTCGCGCCCGACGGCGCGGCCGCGGCCTTCGATGCGGTGACCTCGGCCGCGCGCGCCGCGCGCCCCGACGCGCGGATCGACGGCGCGCTGCTCGCGCCGATGGTGGCGGGCGGCGTCGAGTGCATCCTCGGCGCGCGGGTCGACCCGGTGTTCGGGCCGGTGGTGATGTTCGGCCTCGGCGGCGCGTTCGTCGAAGTGCTGCGCGACGTGTCGATCCGCGTCGCGCCGATCTCGCGCGAGGACGCGCTCGCGATGATCCGCGAGGTGAGGGCGTTCCCGCTGCTCGACGGCGCACGCGGCCGGCCGCGCTGCGATCTCGACGCGCTCGCCGACGCGCTGCTCGCGCTCGCGCGGCTCGCGATGGACGCGCGCGGCACGCTCGAGAGCGTCGACGTCAATCCGTTCGTCGCGTTCGCGCGCGGCGCGGGGCCGGGCGGCGCGTCGGCGCTCGCGCTCGACGCGGTGGTGATCGGCCGCGCGACGGACCCGCAGGGCGCGCGATGAGCGAGACCGTCCCGGCCGACGACCCGCTGCGCGCCTGGGCCGAGGCGCTCGCGATCCAGGCGGTCGTCTACCTGTACCCGCTCTGGGAGATGGCGCGGATGCGCGCGGCGACCTCGCCGCGGCGCGACGCGCGCGGCCGCTTCGTCGACGCGGATCCGGCGAGCACGAAGCGCTGGGTGAACACCTTCGTGCACGCACGCAGGCTGCTCGGCGCCGGCGGCAGCCGGGTGGTCACGCCGAACCACGACACGCTCTACACCAACGCCTGGCTCGACCTGTCGCGCGGGCCGGTCGCGATCCGCGTGCCGGACACCGCCGACCGCTACTACGTGCTCGGGTTCCTCGACGCGTGGACGAACCCGTTCGCCCACGTCGGACGCCGCACCACCGGCACCGGCGAGGGCACCTTCCTCGTCACCGGGCCGAGCTGGCGCGGCGAGGTGCCCGCCGGCATGACGCGCGTCGCGTCGCCGACCGACACCGTGTGGATCATCGGCCGGATCATGGTCGAGGGGCCGGAGGACCTGCCCGCGGTGCACGCGCTGCAGGACACCTTCGCGATGGCGCCGCTCGACGCGTGGCACCGCGGCGAGACCGATGTGCCCGAGGTGCTCGACGTCGCGCTCGATCCCAAGGCGCCGCGCGACGCCGCCCGCTTCGCCGAGGCGGTCGGCCGCATGCTGCGCGGGAACCCGCCGCCCGACGACGAGCGCGCGCTGCTCGCCGACTTCGCGCGGCTCGGGCTCGACGGCGGCCTCGCCGGCGACGTGCCGCGGCTGCCCGCGGCCCTCGCCTCGGCCGCGGTCGGGCACGCGCTCGCCACCGTCGACGCACTGCTGGACGCGCCCTCGGCGGACGACGCGCCGGCGGGCCGCGGCGGCTGGAGCGTGCCGATGGTGCTCGGCGAATCGTTCGGCTGCGACTGGCATCGGCGCGCGATCGTCGCGCGGCGCTACATCGGCGCGCTCGCGAGCGCGGAGGCGGCCTATCCGATGGCGCGTGCGGACAGCGAGGGCCGGCCGCTGTCGGGCGCGCACCGGTATACCATCCGCTTTCCCGCCGGGGGCGAGCCACCGGTCGACTGCTTCTGGTCGCTCACGATGTACGACAGCCGCGACTGCATGCTGGTGCCCAACCCGATCGACCGCTACCGGATCGGCGACCGTTCGCGCGGCCTGCGCCGCGACGCCGACGGCGGCCTGACGATCCGGCTGCAGCACGCGTCGCCCGGCGCCGCCGACGAAGCCAACTGGCTGCCGGCGCCCGAGGGGCCGTTCTACCTGTGCCTGCGCGCCTACCAGCCGCGCCCCGAGCTGCTCGACGGGCGGTGGCGGCCGCCGGACATCGTGCGTGTCGGCTGAGTCCGGCGCGAGCGTCGCCGCCGGCGGTCCCGCGCAGTCCCCGTCCCCGTCCCCGTACCGGGGACCCCGAGGTTCCGGCCTGCCCGCGCGCCGCGTCGACGCACGCGGCCGCGCGCGGGTCGACGCCCGCGCGATCGTCGCGCTCGCGCTGCCGCTGTTCGTCAACTCGAGCCTGCAGGCGGTGCTGAACCTGACCGACACCTGGTTCATCGGCCGGATCTCGGCGCAGGCGGTGGCGGGGGTGGGCGGCGTCTACTGGGTGGTGCTCGGCACGCTGCTGCTGCTGGGCGGGGTCGGCATGGTGGTGCAGGCGTTCGCCGCGCAGGCCTATGGCGCCGGTCGGCTGCGGCGTGCGGCGCAGGCCGCGTGGTCCGGGCTGTGGGCCGCGCTCGCGATGGTCCCGGTGTTCGTCGCGATCGCCGCGGCGGGGCCGTGGGTCGTGCCGGCGCTCGGGCTGCCGGCCGAGGTCGGCGCGCTGTCGCTCGAGTACTGGGGTCCGCGGATGCTCGGCGGCGGGCCGGCGATCGCGCTGTGGGCGGTGCTGTCGTTCTTCAACGGGGTGGGCCACGTTCGGCACGCGCTCGTGGTCAACGCGTTCGTCGCGGTGCTCAACGCGGTACTCAACGAGTGGCTGATGTTCGGGCTCGGCTGGGGCGTCGCCGGCGCCGCGTGGGCGACGAGCGCGTCGATCGCGGCGGGCCTCGTGCTCGCGCTCGCGATGTTCCTCTCCGGGCGCTACCGGCGCACGTTCGCGTCGACGCGGACCTGGCGGCCGAACGGCGCGGCGATCGTCGCGACGGTCCGCGTCGGGCTGCCCGTCGGGCTGTCGATCGCCTTCGACGTGCTCGGGCTCGCCGCGTTCCAGGCGATGCTGACGCGGCTCGGCGCGGTGCCCGGCGCGGCAAGCCAGATCGTGATGATGCTGACCTCGATCGCGTACATGCCGGCGGTCGGGCTCGGCATGGCGGGCACGACGCTGGTCGGCCAGTCGATCGGCGCGGGCGACCGCGACTGGGCGCGTCGCGTCGGCGACGTGACGATCGGCCTCGCGGTCGCCTACATGTTCCTGACCGGCTTCGTGATCGCGGCCGCGGGCCCGTGGCTGATGCCGTGGTTCGTCGCCGCGTCGGACCCGGACGCGGCGGCGGTGGTGGCGCTCGGCGCGACGCTGCTGTGGATCGCCGCCGCCTACCAGTTCTTCGACGGCCTCAACCTCGGCTGCGGGTTCTGCCTGCGCGGTGCGGGCGACACGCGCTTCCCGGCGCTCGTGCTGCTGGTGCTCGCCTGGGGCGTGTTCGTGCCGCTGGTCCACGCGCTCGCGTTCGCGCCGGGGCAGGGCTGGATCGCGTCTGCGCCCGGCGCGGGCTGGGGGGCGCTCGGCGGATGGATCGCTGCGGTGGTCTACGTCGCGCTGCTCGGCTCGACGCTCGCGTGGCGCTGGCGTTCCGGGGCCTGGCGGCGGATGACGCTCGGCTGAGCCGGCCTCAGGGCTCGCGCGAGGCGATCCACAGCCACGCGCCGACGAGCGCCGGCGCGATCGCGATGCCGACGTAGGTCGCGCCGTGGCTGCCGGTCACGCCGACCAGCGACGCGAACGCGACCGGGCCGATCATGCCGCCGAAGAAGGTCAGGAACTGCGTGCCGCCGGTCACGGTGCCGAGCTCGGCCGCAGGCACCCGGTGCGCGAGTTCGGCGAAATAGACGCCGTTCCAGGCCATCGAGGTCGCCGCGCAGGCGAGCGCCGCGGCCATCGCGATCCAGGGCGGCGCGTCGGGCGGCAGCACGCCGAGCAGCACGACCGCACCGGCCATCGCGAGGCCGAGCGCCGCGAGCAGTCGCAGCGGCGACACCCAGCGATCGGCGACCTGCCCCCACAGCACGCGGCACGCGACGCTCAGCACCTGCGAGATCGCGAGCACGCCGGCCGCCGCCGCGAGGCTGCGACCGAGCTCGAGCTTCAGGTACGAGACCAGGAAGGTGGTGAAGCACAGCTGCGTCATCGAGAATGCGAGCGACGCCACGCCGAGCCGCCGCAGCGTCGGCTCGCGCCACACGCGCTTGAGCGGCGCCACCAGCGCGCGCAGCGTCGCGCCCAGCCCCGCCGGCGGCGGTCCGCCGGACGGCGCGTGTGCCTCCAGCACCGTCGCCGGCTGCAGCGCGACCGCGAGGATCAGGCAGGCCGCCGACAGCACCGCGAGCGCCCATGTCCAGGCCATCGCGGCGAGCAGCGGCGGCACGACGAGCCCGGCGAGCCCGACGCCGATCGGCACGCCGCTCTGCTTGATCGAGAAGAACAGGCCGCGCCGAGTCGGCGGCGCGTGCACCGCGAGCACCATCGAGGCGGCCGGGTTCGGCAGGCCGTAGCCGCAGCCGATCGCGATCGCCGCGAGCGCGATCAGCGGCATCAGCGCCTCGGACGTCCCGCCCGCGGCGCCGCAGGCGAGCCCGACCGCACAGGCGACGAGCGCGAGGCGGCTCATCCGGATCGCGCCGACCCGCGCGACGCGCGCGCCGGCCGCGAGCCCCGAGAACATCGCCGCGAGGTAGGCGAGCCCGACGAACCAGCCGATCCGCTGCGGCGGCACGCCGAGCAGCGGCGCGACCGCCGGCGCCATCACCGACGGCGCGGTCAGCGACAGCGTCGCCATCGCCTGCACGCCGAGCGTCGTCGCGAGCGCGAGGCGCGGGCGGGTTGCGGGCGCGGCGGGCGCGCCGGGAGCCGGGGAAGCGGCGGCGCTCATTCGGCGAACAGCCGCAGCGTCGCGATCAGGTCGAGCAGCGAGCCCTCGAGCTTCGCGTCGCCGGTGGCGAGCATCACCGGCAGCCCGCGCACGCCGGCGGCGACCTCCTTCCAGCGGTCCGCGGCGAGGGTCAGCCGCGCGTTGGCGCGCTCGGGCCGGCCGGGGCGCATCTCGGCGACGCCGCGCCGCACCTCGAGCGTCCAGTACGCGCCCGCGTCCGGGAACGAGAAGCCGATCGTGCGCTCGACGTCGAGCGCGCGCTCGGCGCGCAGCCGCACCGGCATGCCGCGCATGAACGCGTCGATCGGGAACGCGTGCAGCAGCTCGGGCGGCGTGCGCGACGGATCGCGCGGCGCGATGCGCAGCTCGCCCGAGGCCTCGCCGGCGGCGGTCAGCAGGTAGTTGCGCGCGTTCGCGCTGCCCTGGCGCTCGCCGAGCGCCGCGAGCGCGCGCGCCTTGGCCGCCTTGGCCGCCCGGTCGTCCGGCGCGAGCCGCAGCGCGGCCTCGGCCATCTCCGCGGCCCACTGCAGGTCGCCGGCGCCGAGCGCGCGCTCCGCCTCCTGCGAGAGCGTGCGGCCGCTGCCGGCGAGCGCCTGCAGCCGCTTCGCGCGCTCGGCGGGCGGCAGCGGGAAGAGCCGCGTCGCGTCGCCGTCGAACCAGCCGACCTGCCCGGCGAAGATCGAGCGCACGCTCCAGTCGACGCGCCCGTAGTGCTCGGCGAGGTACGGGCTCGAGGCGAGGTGCGGCGGCAGCACCACGCGCTGGACGATCTCGTCGACGCCGAGGCCCGCGTTCATCCAGCGGATCGTCTGGTCGTGCACGTACTGGATCGCGTCGCGGTAGTCGGTCAGCGCGCGCATCACCGCGTCCTCGCCCGACACCGGGCGCGTGTGGCTCGGCACGAGGTGGGCCGGGCGCAGCGCGCGCATCGCGTCCAGGCTCGCGATCCACCTGCGCACGTCGCGATAGGGCGTGCCGCGGATCGCGTACAGGTTCGGGAACGAGCGGTAGAAGTTGTCGGCGGCGAGGAGCACGCGCGTCTCGGGCAGCCACACGAGGATCTGGTCCTCGGTCTCGCCGGGCGCGTGGCGCAGCTGCAGCCGCACGCCGGCGATCTCGAGGTCGAGCGCGTCGGCGAAGCTGCGCGTGGGCCGCAGCAGCGCGATGCGGTTGCGGCCCTCCACGAAGTCGAGCCGCGGCCCGATGCCTGCGTTCGGCACCTTCGTCGGCGGCAGGTGCGTGCCGAACTGGCGCATGCTGCGCGGATAGATCGTCGGCGAGACGACGTCGAGCACCTCGTCGAGCAGCGCGTCGGTCTTCTCGTGCGCGATCACCTCCACCGGGCGGCCCTCGGCGAACACCGCGGCGCCGAAGGTGTGGTCGGGGTGGTAGTGCGTGTAGACGATCGCGCGGACCGGCTTGTCGGTGACCGTGCGGAACAGCTTCAGCACCGCCTGCGCCGATTCCGCGCTCTCCATCGTGTCGACCACGACGACGCCGTCGTTGCCCTCGATCAGGATCGAGTTCGCGAGCCCGTGGCCGACCGCGACGTGCACGCCGTCGGCGACCTTCAGCAGCTGCGGTGCGAATTCGCGCGAGTGCGCCCGCAGCCGTGCGAGCGCCGGGTGCTCGCCGTCGGCCGGTGCGGCGGCTGCGGGATCGAGGCGCGAGGCCGAGCGCTCGCCGTGCGGCCAGGCCACCAGCGCGGCGACCGCGGCGACGACGACGGCCGCCGCGAGCAGCGCCGCGCCCGAGCCGGCGAGGCCCGGTGCGATGCGGTGGATGCGGAGGCGGCGCAGGTTCATCGGAGACATCCGGGTCCCGGGGTGGCCCGGACGGCCCGGCCGAGTATAGGTCGGCGACCCGGCCGCGCGCTCGTCGGCCGCGGCGCGGCCGGTCCGGGAATGCCGCTATCATCGGCCGACATCCCCTGGAGAGCCGTCCGATGAACCTGTCCGACCTGCGCCCCCTGATCGACGCCAAGTGGGACACCGACGTGGTGCCGCGGCTGGTCGAGTACGTGAAGCTGCCGGCCAAGTCGCCGTCGTTCGACGCGAGCTGGGCCGCGCACGGGCACATCGCCGCGGCGGTCGAGGCGGCGGCCGCGTGGGCGCGCGCGCAGCCGATCGCCGGGCTGAAGGTCGAGGTCATCTCCATCGACGGGATGACGCCGTGCATCTTCTTCGACGTGCCGGCGACGCACGGGCTCGGCGAGGACCGCACGGTGCTCTTCTACGGCCACCTCGACAAGCAGCCCGAGATGACCGGCTGGCGCGAGGACCTCGGGCCCTGGAAGCCGGTGATCGAGGACGGCAGGCTCTACGGCCGCGGGGCCGCCGACGACGGCTACGCGCTGTACGCCGCGCTCACCGTGATCCAGGCGCTCGACGCGCGCAAGGTCGCGCGCCCGCGATGCGTGGGCCTGATCGAGACCTGCGAGGAGAGCGGCAGCCCCGACCTGCCGGCGTACCTCGCGAAGCTCGCGCCGCGCCTCGGCCAGGTGCAGCTGGTCGCGGGCCTCGACTCGGGCTGCGGCAACTACGAGCAGCTGTGGGTCACGACCTCGCTGCGCGGGCTGGTCGGCGGCGTGCTGACCGTCGAGGTGCTGCAGGAGGGCGTGCACTCGGGCTCGGCGAGCGGCCTCGTGCCTTCGTCGTTCCGCATCGCCCGCAAGCTGCTGAACCGTCTCGACGACGTCGACACCGGCCGGCTGATCCCCGAGGGGCTGCACGCGTCGATCCCCGAGGAGCGGATCGAGCAGGCGAAGGCGGCCGGCGCGATCCTCGGCGACTCGGTCTGGAAGCAGTTCCCGTGGGTCGGCTGCAACCACGGCCCCGATGCGCACGCGCACGCGATGCCGACGACGACCGACCCGGTGGAGGCGATCCTGAACCGCACCTGGCGCCCGGCGCTGTCGGTCGTCGGCGCCGAGCACCTGCCCGGCATCGCGATGGCCGGCAACGTGCTGCGCCCGAAGACCTCGCTGAAGCTGTCGCTGCGGCTGCCGCCGACCGTCGACGGCGAGCGCGCCGCGGCGCTGATGAAGCGCGTGCTCGAGGCCGACCCGCCGTACAACGCGAAGGTGAGCTTCTCCGACGCGCACGGCGCGACCGGCTGGAACGCGCCGCCGACCGCGCCGTGGCTCAAGCAGGCGGCCGACGCCGCCTCGATGGCCGCCTGGGGCCGGCCGGCCGCGTGGATCGGCGAAGGCGGCACGATCCCGTTCATGAACATGCTCGGGGAGAAGTTCCCCGAGGCGCAGTTCCTGATCACCGGCGTGCTCGGGCCGCAGTCGAACGCGCACGGGCCGAACGAGTTCCTGCACCTGGACGCCGGCAAGCGGCTGACGGCGGCGGTGGCGGGGGTGGTCGCCTCGGTGCGCTGAGCGGCGCGGCCGGGCCGCGTCGCGGGACGCGCCGTCCCGACGCGGGCACCGCGATCGTGTCGTGTTATGCGGGTACGGGCGCGCCGGGAGCGGCCGCGCGGGACCGCGTTTCGCCCTGGGTCCCCGCCGTCCCGACGGCGGCCGGGGCGCGCGATGCGTCGCCCGGCTCCGGTCGGTCCGCGAAGATGCGTCCGGGGCCGTCGAGCCGCGCACCGAACGCCGCGTACTGGCGGGCAGCGCAGGCGGCGAACGCGTCCGGCGACGCGAGCAGCGCCTCGATCCGTGCGAGCGCGTCGTCCGGCGTCGTGCACGGCACGGTGCCGTCGGAGAAATAGGCCGGCGAGAACGCCGGGTCGGTCGACCAGGCCATCGCCGCCGCGTGCATCAGGTAGGCCCCGGCCGCGAGGAAGCTGATCGTGCCGGTGGTCGGCTGGCCGAAGCTCACGCACAGGTCCGTCTCGGCGGCCACCGCCTCCAGCGTCGGGCGCGTCCCGCGGGCGAGCGCGTCGGCCGGCACGCCCGTGGCGGCGGCGAACAGGTGCAGCCCCGGCGCGGTCGGCTTCAAGCGCAGAAGCAGCCGCGCGCCGCGCGCCGCGCACAGCCGGGCGAGTTCCTGGTGGAAGCGCACCGTGCCGAGGAAATCGATGTGGAACAGCCCGTTGCTGACCATGCCATTGACCAGCATGCAGACCGTGCGCACCTGCGCGCGTGGGCGCCGCTCGACCTGCGGGCCGAGCGCCACGCCGCGGCGCGCGACCGCCTCGCCCCAGACGCTGCGCATGGGCGTGGCGAAGCCGTCGCGCTCGATCACCTCGACGCGCCGCGCGTGCGGGATCGCGCCGGTCGCGTACGAGGAGTGCGGCACGACGGTGATCGGTGCGTCGAGCGCCGCCGCCACGGCGAACAGCGGCCCGTTGTTGCCGGTGTCGTGGTCGGTGAGCACGAAGCGCGGACGGTGGCCGGCGAGGACGTCGCGCAGGCCGTGGAAGTTCAGTGCCTGCATCAGCGCGCGCCGCGACAGCAGGTCGACCTGCGCGGCCAGCCCCGCCTCGTCGGGCAGCACCTCGCGCAGGTGTTCGCGCAGCGTCGCGCGGGCGCGTTCTGCATAGACGACGCAGGCCTCGTGGAACGGCGCGCCGCGGGTTGCCGCGACGGGCTGCAGCAGCGGCTCGTCGCGCCGCAGCGGGATGTCCCAGAACGCGCTCGGCAGGTCGACGAACCGCTCGAAGGCGGCCGCGATCTGCCCGGCGTACTCGTTCGCGTGGCGGTAGGTGGTCGGCACGTGCACGCCCGCCTGCGGCGCGTCGCGGCCTGCGATGCGCCGCACCGCGTCGAAGTCGAAGCACTGCCCGAACGCGTCGGGCTGCCAGTTCGCGGCCGCCGGATACTCGTCGAGCAGGTGCCAGCGCGGTGAGCCGGCCGCGAACGCGTCGGTGGTCAGGCGCGAGTCGAAGTAGAAGAGCTGCGGGTTCGACGGCCGGAACAGCCCGATCCGACGCTCCGGGAACGCCGCCTCGCAGGCGCGGCCGAGCGCCGCGAACAGCAGCACCCGCACGAAGCTCTGCCTGAGCAGGCCCTGGTCCCAGCCGGCGAGCGCGCCGGGACCGAACAGCGCTTCGCGGTGCCGGGTGAGCGCGAGATCGAGCGCGGCCGCGCGCGTCGCCGCCTCGGTCAGGATCCGTGCCTGGAAGTGCGGTGGCACGTCGAGCGAGCGGAATTCGAAGGGCTGCACGTCGATCCCCGAGGCGGCCGCCTGTTCGACCAGTCCGGGGTCGATCATCAGCCGGCGCAGGCCGTCCCACCGGCCCGGATGCGCGGCGAGGTGGGTCAGGTCGCTCGGTTGGAGCAGTAGCAGCGCATCGACGTTCATCGTGGTGCGGCACGGCCGCGGGGGCCGCGACGGCTCCGTCGGGAAGGGGAAGACCTGTCGGATTGGACGCCGGTGCGCGCGCTGCGGGTCCGGCGAAATGCGGCGCGGGCACGCCGCTCTTCGGTGCTTCGCGCGCCGCGCGCGAGGCCACCATCGGAGCACGACTCAGGGAGCGCCCCATGATCCGCATCTTCGTCGGCTTCGATCCGCGCGAGACCGTCGCGTGGCACGTGCTGTCGCACAGCATCCTCGCGCGGGCCTCGGAGCCCGTGTCCATCGTGCCGCTGGCGCTCGGCGGTCTTGGCGGGCTGATGCGCCGCGAGCGCAGCCCCCTGCAGTCGACCGACTTCGCCTTCTCGCGCTTCCTGGTGCCGCACCTGTCCGGCTACGAGGGCTGGTCGGTCTTCATGGACTGCGACATGCTCGTGCGCCGCGACGTCGCCGAGCTCTGGGCGCTGCGCGACGAGCGCTGCGCGGTGATGTGCGTCAAGCACGACCACCGTCCGACGGAGACAGTCAAGTTCCTCGGTGCGCGCCAGACGATCTATCCGAAGAAGAACTGGTCGAGCCTGATGCTGTTCAACAACGCGCGCTGCCGCGCGCTGACCGCCGAGTACGTCGACACGGCGAGCGGGCTGGAGCTGCACCAGTTCAAGTGGCTCGCATCCGAGTCGCTGATCGGCGAACTGCCGCGGCGCTGGAATCACCTGGTCGGCTGGGACGCGCACGACCCCGAGGCGGCCAACGTCCACTTCACCGACGGCGGTCCGTACTTCGACGAGTACCGGGGCTGCGAGTACGCGGGCGAGTGGTTCCTCGAGCGCGCCCGGATGCTGCGCGTCGACCAGCGCGCCGACGAGGGCCGGCCGGCCGCCGCGGCGGTGCCCGCCCAGGCCCCGGCGGTGCAGCCCGCCTGAGCCTGCGGCCGTTCGGCGGGCCCGCGCCTGCAGCGCGAGATGCGCCGCGCGCCGCGTCAGGCCCGGCCCCAGCGGGGCGACTGGACGGTGACCGCGAACCCGTTGGGCACGGGCTGGACCGCGAGCAGCACGAAGCGCTGCCGCAGTCGAGGCAGCCACCAGTGCGGCCCCTGCTGGATCAGGTGCGCGTTGCGGCCGTCGGCGAGGACCTTGCCCGCCGGGCCGGTGTGGATCGTGAAGAAGCCGAACGCGAGGCACAGTGTGGCGAGCTCGTCGAGCACGCTGTCCAGGCAGGCCTCCTCGATGTGCTCGAGCACGTCGATGCACACGACCAGTTCCGCCGGTGAGGGACGCGCCGCGTAGGCCGGCACCGCGGGGTCGTAGCCCTCGTAGCGAACGCCCGAGGGCAGCTGCATCCCGCCCAGCAGGCTGCGCTTGCTGCCGCAGCCGTAGTCGAGCAGGGTGCGCGCGCCGCCGACCCGCAGCAGCTCGAGCACGGTCGGCCCGTAGCGCAGCGCGGCCAGGCCGTAGTTGCCCTGCGCGTGCAGCGCGGCCTGCAGCGCGCGATAGTCTTCGGTGATCGTGACGGACATGGACGCTCCGGAAGCGGGTCAGGCGATGCCGGCGAACGCCGCCGCGGCGGGCACGGTCCCGGGCCCGGGCCCGGGACCGGGCCCAGGCCGGCGCAGCTCGCCGCACAGCGTCGGGATCGACGCGTGCGCGGGGTGCTTCTCGAGCAGGCGCGCGGCGCTGTCGTGGAAGGCGGCCGGCAGCACGTGGTCGGTCGTCGAGTTGTGGAAGAGCGGGACCTCGAGGATCTGCGCGACGTCGCGGCCCGCGAGGGCACGGGCCTGCAGGCACAGGTCGGTCGCCCACAGGTGCCAGCCGAGCGATGGATCGGGCTCGACGACCGCGTCGGCGTGCATCGCGACGGCGAATTCGTCGATCGACGCACCGGCGTTCGAGCCCGGGTGCGCGAACAGACGGGTGCGGTCGACCACCATCCCGGCGTAGCGCACCGCGCCGCGACCGGCAGCCTCCAGCCCGGCGAAGCCGACCGGCAGCATCGTGACCCCGGCGGCCTGCAGCGCGCCGAGCCGCCGCGACAGCGCGAAGCCGCTGCCGACCGGGCAGTAGACGTCCTGGTGCAGCATCACCCGCCACGAGTGGGCGGCGCGTGCGACACCCTCGCGCCACGCGTGCGCGGCGCTCGTGGCGCCCTGCACCGGCACGAGCTGCACGCCCGCTTCCGCGAGGCCGGGCGATCGCGCGACGTTCAGCTCGAACTGCCCGGGCCGGTTGACCGGGACGATCACGGTGAACGGCGCCATCGGCCCGGCGCCCGACAGCTCGGTGATCGTCCACTTCGAGCAGACGACGATCATCTGGTAGAGCCCGAGCCGGTGGCGCGCGGTCGCCGGCGGCACGCCGAGCGACTCCGAGGCGCGCAGCAGCGCGTCGACGAAGGGCCCCGCGGGCGGCTCGACGCGGTACGCGTCGCGCAGGTCCGGCAGCCAGCCGCCGTCCAGGAACAGCTTGAACGCCGACGAGGGCGAGTACAGGCGCACGTGGGTGCGGTCGAGCAGCCCCATCGGGTCGTAGCTGAAGTCGCCGGCGAGCATCCGCTCGACGATGCTCGCGTGCACGCCGTTGGGCAGGCAGCAGACGAGCCGCGCCCCGGGCGCCGACAGGTCGTGCAGCGCCGCGAGCGCGGCCTCGGGCTGCACGAGGTGCTCGAGCAGGTCGCCGACGACGATCGTGTCGAAGCCCTCGCCGATGCCCGCCAGCCCGTCGCGGTCGATGTCGCGCACGTGCACCGCGTCGAGCACCGCGGCGGCGCGGGCGGCCGCGTCGCGATCGCGCTCGACGCCGGTCCAGCGCACGCCGGGGTGTCGCTTCGAGAACGCCTCGCCGAGGCGCCCGCTGGCGCACCCGAGCTCGAGCACGTGACGGGCGTCGGTCGGGATCGCGTCGAGGAGCTTAGCGTTCAGGCCGTCGTGGTAGGCGCTCATCGCAGGCCTACTTCGAGAGCGTGACCAGCACGCGGCTCATCGCCTCGCTGATCGACGCGGCCGTGACCGGATCCGGGCGGATCGCGGGCGGTGCGACCGGGGCGGACGACGCGACCGACGCGACCGACGCAGGAGGCGTGAACGATGCGGGAGACGCGAACGCCGCTTGAGAAGCGACCCGGACGGGCGACGCGGCCGGTGCTGGGACAGCCAGGGTCGCCGGCTCGGCGAGGGCCGCTGCGGCCACGGCCTGCGCGGGGTCCTGCGGCACGTCGTGGTCGATGCCGCCGAAGTCCGCCTGCAGCGTGCGCGCGAGCGTGCGCTCGCCGGGCGTCGTGGCGACCTTGCGCAGCACCACGCTCATGAACGCGGCCTGCTCGCGCGAGGCCGGCGCGTGGTTCATGTCCAGCCACTGCGAGGCGGCGAGCTCGAAGCGGTGCTCGAACCACCCGAGGTACCAGAACCAGTCGGTGTAGTAGAGCCACGAGTTCTCGTTCATCGCGCGCAGGTGCGTCGGGTCCTGCCACGCGGTCGGCGCGCGCTCGTAGGGGACCTCGATCTCCATCTCGCCGCCCTCGCGCAGCAGCGCGAGCACCGTGGTCATCAGGCCCGGCAGGTCGGCGACGTGCTCGAGCACGTTGCTCGCGTGGACGCGCTCGAGGCTGTCGGCCTCGAGCAGCACATCGCCGCCGCGCGCGCCGGGCAGCACCGCGGGCAGCGCGAGCGGTCGAGAGAGGTCGAGCACCAGGTCGGGCTCGGTGCGCGCGACGACGTCGACGTTCAGCCAGCCCGGCCGGTAATCGCGGCCGGAGCCGAGGTTCAGGCGATCGGGCCGCCATGGACCCGGCGTGCAGGTCTGCTGCCAGCCGCGCAGGTAACCCGAGGCGAATGCCAGCGCGTCCGCGTAGGCCTCGATCGGATCGTGGCGGCGGAACGCGTCGAGCTTCGCACGCGCGGCGTCGGCGAAGCGTGCGGAGCGGAAGGTCTCGACGAAGAACCGCTCGATCGAGCCCTCGTCGATCCAGAACACCGCGTCGTCGAAGGCGGCCGGCGCGCGGGTGTGCGGCGTGCGCTCGGAGATCACCGGGGTGCCGAGCGACAGGCACTGGAATGCGCGCGCCTGCTCGAAGCGGCTCGTCCCGTAGAAGTGGCAGTTGAGCACCGCGCGCGCCTGGCGCACGAACAGGTCCCGCTCGGCGCCGTACAGCGGCTGGTCGAGGAAGGAGACCTGCACGCCGCAGGCCTCGACGCGCTGCACGAACGCCTGCCTGCGCGGATTCATGCTGCCGAAGAACAGCAGCTCGATCGGCCGCTCCTCGAGTGGCGCAGCCTGCCCGTCGTCGAGGTAGGGCGCGTGCAGGAACGGCACGACCGGCACGTCCGCCGGGTCGCTCGCATAGGCGACGACGTTCGAGGCGTCGTAGTCGACGACGGCGCCGCCGTGCAGCAGCGCGAGGTACTCGGGTCTCACCGCCGCGCCGCCGTCGCCGAGCTGCTCGAGATTGACGAACACGCACGCGTGGCGGCGACGCAGCTCGGCCGGGAAGCCGAGGTGGGCGCCGAAGACGAAGTTCACCGCGTCCTCGCGCAGCCGGTTCTTCGAGATCGTCACCTCGGCGCCCATGCGCCGGAACTGGTGGCGGAAGAATCGGGCCTGGTCGAGGAACCCGAGCGAGTGCACGTACCCGGTCGGCTGGACGATCGTCAGGTTGACGGAAGGCAGGTGCATGGCGGGCCTCGCGCTCGGATGGGGTCGGGACGACGAACCCCGCCACGGTACGGCGCGGCCCGGCCGACCTAAAGCGCGATAAGGGCGGGCTCGCACCGGCTGTTCGGCCGGCCCGCCGGACGGCGCGAGCCGTCCGCGCCCACCGCCCCGCCGTCGGTCGGCGCTCAGCCCTCGCCGCGCTTGGCCACCAGCGTCAGGATGTCGTACGACGCCACCAGCACGCCGTCCTGGTTGGTCACCTGGACGTCCCAGGCGACGACGCCCTGGCCGGGTCCGTCGCCCTTCGAGGGTCGGTCGATGCGGCGCTTGCAGGTGAGCCGCGCCTGGATCGTGTCGCCGATGCCGACCGGCTTCACGAAGCGCAGCGTGTCGAGCCCGTAGTTGGCGAGCACAGGGCCGGGCGAGGGCCAGACGAACAGGCCCGCGGCCGCCGACAGCACGAAGTAGCCGTGCGCGATGCGCTTGCCGAACGGGCTCGCCTTCGCGGCGGGCTCGTCGAAGTGCATGTAGAAGTAGTCGCCCGACAGGCCGCCGAAGGCGACGATGTCGGCCTCGCTGACCGTCCGCCGATGGGTCAGCAGCGAGTCCCCGACGCGGATGTCCTCGAAGTGCCGGCGGAACGGATGGACCTCGGACTCGTTCACCTTCGCGCCGCGCACATACTCGCCGGTGATCGCGGTCAGCATCGTGGGCGACCCCTGGACCGCCGCGCGCTGCAGGTAGTGCGTCACCGCGCGCAGCCCGCCGAGCTCCTCGCCGCCGCCGGCGCGCCCCGGCCCGCCGTGCTTGAGCACCGGCAGCGGCGAGCCGTGGCCGGTCGACTCGGCCGCCGCTTCGGCGTCGAGCACGTGCAGCCGGCCGTGCAGCGCGGCCAGGCGCGGGATCGCCTCGGCCGCGATCGCGGGCGATGCGGTGGCGAGCGTCGCGACGAGGCTGCCGCGGCCGCGCGCGGCGAGGTCGATCGCGTCGTCGAGGTCGTCGTAGGGCATCAGCGTGGCGACCGGACCGAAGGCCTCGATCTCGTGGACCGAGGCGACCTCGCGCGGGCGCGCGCAGAGCAGCAGCGTCGGCGCGAAGAACGCGCCGGCCTCGACGCGCTCGCCGCGCGGCGCGAAGCCGTCGGCCGCCCCGAACACCGTCTCGCAGTCGCGCGCGAGCCGCGCGACCTGTCCGGCGACGTCGCGCTGCTGCTCGCGCGAGGCGAGCGCACCCATCTGCACGCCCTCGAGCGCCGGGTCGCCGACGACCAGCGCGGCGAGCTTCGCGCGCAGCGCCTGCGCGACCGCGTCGAGCCGCGCGCGCGGCACGATCGCGCGGCGGATCGCGGTGCACTTCTGGCCCGCCTTGACCGACATCTCGCGCGCGACCTCGTCGACGAAGAGGCCGAACTCCGCGCTGTGCGGCTCGACGTCGGGCGCGAGGATCGCGGCGTTCAGCGAGTCCGCCTCGGCGTTGAACGGGACCGAGTGCCGCACCAGGTTCGGATGCGTGCGCAGTCGCGCGGCGGTGTCCGCCGAGCCGGTGAAGGTGACCAGGTCGCGCCCGTCGAGCCGCTCGAGCAGGTCGCCGACGCCGCCCACGACGAGCTGCAGCGCGCCCGGCGGCAGCAGGCCGCTCGCGTCGATCTCGCGCACCAGCGCTTCGGTCAGGTACGCGGTCGCCGTCGCGGGCTTCGCGATGCACGGCATGCCCGCGAGGAAGGCCGGCGCGAACTTCTCGAGCAGCCCCCAGACCGGGAAGTTGAACGCGTTGACGTGCACCGCGACGCCGCGGCGCGGCACCAGCACGTGCGTGCCGGCGAACGTGCCCCGCTTGCCGAGCGGGATCGCGGGGCCTTCGTGCACGAGGTTGCCCGAGGGCAGCTCGGACGCCCCGATGCCCGCGTAGGCGGCGAGCGTGCCGATGCCGCCCTCGATGTCGATCCAGCCGTCGCGGCGCGTGGCGCCGGTCCACGCCGAGATCGCGTAGAGCGCCTCCTTGCGCTCGGCGAGGTGCTTGCCGAGCGCACGCAGCACGCCGGCGCGCCGCTGGAAGTCCATCGCGAGCAGGCCCGGCAGGCCGGTGGCGCGCGCGTACGCGACCGCCTCGCCGAAGTCCGGGCGCTCCTTCGGCACGTGGGCGACGACGTCGCCGTTCACCGCGCTCGAGAGCGGCGCGTCGGCGGTCTCGCCGACCCACCGGCCGGCGACGTGGCTGCGCAGGATCGTGGCCATCGGCCTCTCCGTCAGAGCGCGCGCCAGCCGGGCGCGTCGCGGTCGAGCAGCCGCTTGGTGGCCTCGAGGAACAGGTCCGACTGCTGGCGCTCGCCCTCGATCTGCGAGGCGACCCGCGCACAGAGCGCGTCGGGCACGCGGCGCAGCGGCCGTCCGGCGGCCGCCTGCACCGCGATCACCTGGTGCATGCAGGCGCGTTCGAGGTAGTACAGGTCGTCGAATGCCCACGCGAGCGACCTGCCGACGACGGTGATGCCGTGGCTCGCCATGAACATCACCGTGTAGCCGCCGTCGAGCTGCGCGGCGATCCGGTCGCCCTCGGCGGCGTCGAGCGCGAGCCCGTTGTAGGTGTCGTCGTACGCGACGCGCCCGAAGAAGCGCAGCGCGTTCTGGTTGCACCACTCGAGCCGGCCGCCCTCGACCAGCGTCAGTGCGGTCGCGTACGGCATGTGGGTGTGCAGCACCGCCTTCGCATGGCGGTGGCGGCGATGGATGCGGCTGTGGATGAAGAAGGCGGTCGGCTCCAGCGGGTGGCGCCCCTCGATCACGCGGCCCGCGCCGTCGATCAGCAGCATGTCGCCGGCGGTGACCTCGGACCAGTGCAGGCCCTGCGGGTTGATCAGGTACCGGTCCTCGCCCACTTCGAGGCTGAAGTGGTTGCAGACCCCCTCGTTGAGCCCGTGCCGGGCTGCGCCGCGCAGCGCCGCGGCCAGATCGACGCGCAGCGCGTCGACGTTCGTCGTGTCCATCGCTTCTCCTGGTCGAGGCGCGCAGTATGCCTCGCGCCGCCGCGCCGCGCGGGGCCGGGCATGGCAGAATCCGGCAGGCGCCGCGCAGCCCGCGACGACGCCGCTTCACCGATGAGCGCGGTCCTGCCCACCGAGTCCTCCGTCGATCCCCGAGCACCCGACCTCGCCGCCGAGCACGCGGGGCGGGCGTCGCCCACGGCGACCACGGCGGGGGCGGTGCCTCGTCCCGCGCCGCTCGCCTCGGCGCTCGACGCGCTCGGCGTGATGCTGCTTCACGTCTCGCTCGACGGGCGTGTGCTCGCCTGGAGCCGCGCCGCCCGCGAGACCCTCGGCTGGGACGGTGGCCTGTACGGCGAGCGCCTCGATCCGGCGCTGTCGGGCGAGGGCGCCGCGGGGCTCGCGCGCCGCATCGCCGCGCGGGGCCCGGTCACCTGGGAGACCGCGTGGGCCCGCGCCGACGGGCGGCGCGTGCGGGTGCGCGTCGCCGTGGAGCTCGAGCCGCACGCGAGCGGGCCGCGCCTGCTGTGCTGCGCGACGCCGCTGCCCGAGCCGACGCCGGCGTTCGCCGAGATGGACCGCCTGCGGCGCTGGCACGAGGCGTTCTTCCAGCTCGCGCCGCTGCCCGCCTGCGTGCAGGGGGCGGACTGGCGGCTGGTCGCCGTCAACCCGGCGTACTGCGAGCTGATGGGCTACGAGGCGCGCGAGCTCGTCGGGCGCGACCCGGTGTTCATGATCGCGCCCGACTACGTCGAGGATCTGCTGCGCACGCGGGCCGACGGGGGCATGCTCGCCCGGATGGCCGCCGAGGGCACGGCGCGCATCCACGAGCGGCGCTGGGTGCGGCGCGACGGCCGGCCGCTGCTGCTGCGGGTCCACACGCGCGTGATGTCGGACCCGCGGCACGGCTTCCTCGTCTGCTCGCTGACCGAGGACCAGACCGCCGACCGGCTGCGCGTCGACGAGGTGATCCGGGATAACGAGATGTTCCGGCTGCTCTTCGAGGAGTCGCCGTCGCCGAAGTCGATCCAGGACGCGTCCTTCAGGCTGCTCAAGGTCAACCGCGCCTACTGCGAGATGTTCGGCTACCAGCCCTCGGAGATCCTCGGGCGCGACCCGATCGAGTGGGCGGCCGCCGAGGACCGCGAGATGATCCTCGAGCAGCGGCAGCGGGCGATGCGCGGCGAGCACCTGCCGGCGACGCTGACGCGGCGGATCACGCACCGCGACGGCTCGATGCGGATCTGCCGGCTGATGCGCCACACGACGCACGCCTCCGACGGCACGCGGATCGAGCTGATCACGCTGCACGACGAGACCGAGGAGATCCGCATGCAGCAGCGGCTGCGGGCCTACTGGCAGCGCTTCGAGCGCTTCTTCGAGCAGGCGCCGGTCGGGCTGATGATCTCCGACGCCGCGGGGCGCGTCGCGCTGGTCAACCGGATGCTCGAGGACATCGTCGGGCGGCCGCGCGACCGGCTGATCGGCTCGCCCGACGCGCTCGGCGAGGCGCGCTTCGAGGCGAGCGGCCGCAGCGGGGCCCGGCAACGCACGACCCTGCTGCGCGACGACGGCTCGACGCGGTGGATCGACCGGATCGATCGGGAGCTCGAGGACCTCGACGGCCGTCCGATGCGGCTGACCGTCGTCCACGACGCGACGCGCGAACGCAACCTGCGCGACGAACTGATCGAGACCGAGGAGCGCTTCCGGCAGTTCGCCGAACTCGTCGACGACGCGATCTTCGTCGCGGAACCGGGCCTCGAGCAGGTGCACTACGTGAACGGGCGCTTCGAGGCGACCTGGGGCATGGCGCGCAGCGAGCTCGTGCGCGACCCGCGCGGGCTGCTGGACGCGGTGCTGCCCGCGCAGCGCGACGAGGTCGCCGCGCTGTTCGACGGCCAGGCAGCCGGACACGCGAACGAGGCGCTGATCCGGCTCGAGCATCCGCAGACCGGCACCCGCACGATCCGGCTGCGCGTGTTCGGCCGGCGCGTCGCGACCACCGAGGACCCCGGCGACGGCGCGGCCGACCGGCTGTTCGCGGTCGCCGAGGACGTGACCGAGACGCTGCGCCTCGAGCAGGCGCGGCTCGAGGACGCGATCAAGCAGCGCGACATGCTGGTCCGGGAAGTCCACCACCGGATCAAGAACAACCTGCAGGGCGTCGCCGGCCTGCTGCAGCAGAGCGCCTCGACGCGCCCCGAGCTCGCCGAGCCGCTCGCCGAGGTCGTCGGGCGCATCCAGGCGATCGCGCAGATTCACGGCCTGCAGGTCCGCGACGGCGAGGCGCTGGTCGTGCGCCGCGTCGCGGCCGCGGTCTTCGACAACCTCGGCCGCACGTTCGGCATCGAGCTCGCGGTGCAGGTCGAGGACCCGGACGCGGTCGAGCGCTGGACACTGCCGGAGCAGGAGGCGGTGCCGCTCGCGCTGGTCTTCAACGAGCTCGGCACCAACGCGATCAAGCACCGTCGCCCTGGCTCGCGCGTCGGCGTGCGGCTGTGCGCGCTGCCCGACGGGATCGCGCTCGAGATCGCCAGCACCGGCGCGCTGCCCGAAGGCTTCGACTTCGCGCGGCTCGGGCCGTCGCCGTCCGGGCTCGGACTGGTGAAGGCGCTGCTGCCGCGCCGCGGCGCGCGCCTCGAGCTCGCCCAGCGCGACGACCGAGTGGTCGCGCGGACCGAGCTGACGACCCCCGCGGTGCGGGAGCGCCCTCCCGAGACCGACCCGCCCCCGACGAGGATTCGATGACCGATACCCGCGCGACCATCCTGGTGTGCGACGACGACCGGCTGGTGCTCGCCACGCTGGTCCACGGGCTCAAGAGCGCCGGCTACGACGTGGTCGAGGCCGACAACGGCGACGATGCGATCCTGCTCGCCCGAGAGCGGCGGCCCGACCTGGCGCTGCTCGACATGCGGATGAACGGCAAGACCGGCCTGGACGTCGCGGCATACCTGCGCGACCACGTCGGCACGCCGTTCATGTTCCTGTCGGCCTTCAACGACGAGCGCATCGTGCGGCAGGCGGTCGAGTTCGGTGCGCTCGCCTACCTGGTCAAGCCCCTCGACGTGCGGCAGATCGTGCCCGCGGTGGAGGCGGCGCTCGGGCGCTCCGGCGCGCGCGGCGCGGCCGCGGCGAGCGCCGAGGCCGCCGACGCGGCGACCGCGTCGGCCGCCGCCGTTCCGCTTCCGTCCGACTCGTTCGGCGTCGCGATCGACCTGATCGAACGGGCCCGCGGTGCGCCCGAGCTGCCGCCCGAGGCGGTCGCCGTCGGCGTGCTGATGGAGCGGCACCGGCTGTCGCCGGCCGCCGCGCGCCGGATGCTCGCGACGATCGCCGCCGCGCGCAGCCGGACCGAGGCGGCCGCGGCCGCCGAGATCGTGTCGGCGGTGGCGCTCCTCAGCGCCCCGCCTTCTCCCACAGCGTGAAGTAGAAGCGGCTGCCGCGCCCGGGCTCCGAATCGGCCCAGACCCGGCCGCCGTGCCGGCGCACGATCCGCTGAACCGTCGCGAGGCCGACCCCGGTGCCGGGGAACTCGGCTGAGCCGTGCAGGCGCTGGAACACCCCGAACAGCCGGTCGGCGAATCGCATGTCGAAGCCCTCGCCGTTGTCGGCGACGCACCAGACGGCCTCCACGCCCGTGCCGGTGCAACCGAACTCGATCCGCGCCTCGGGCCGCTTGCCGGTGTACTTCCAGGCGTTGCCGATCAGGTTCTCGAGCATCACGCGCAGCAGCGTACGGTCGCCTTCGACCGTCATGCCCGGTTGCACCACGACGTTCGCGGCCCGCTGCGGGTCGCCCGCGCGCAGCTCCTCGACGATGGTGTCCGCGAGTCGCGAGAGGTCGACCTGCTCCGGCACGACCGGCTGGCCCGAGAGCCGGGACAGGCCGAGCAGCGCGTCGATCATCTGCGTCATCCGCGCGGCGGCGCTCAGGATGCGCTGCAGGTGGTCGTGGCCGATCCGGTCGAGCCGATCGCCGTAGTCTTCCTGCAGGATCCGCGCGAAGCCCTCGACCACGCGGATCGGCGCGCGCAGGTCGTGCGACACCGTGTACGTGAACGACTCGAGCTCCTTGGCGGTCACCTCGAGCTCGAGGGAGCGTTCGCGCATCTTCTCGCGCAGCCGCTCGATCGCGCGGCCGTCCTGCTGCAGGCGCGCCTGGTCGGCCGAGCGGTCGTGCATCAGCAGCGCCGCGCACGGGCGCAGCGCACCGCCCCCCGGCAATGGTTCGAGGCGCAGTTCGACCGAGCGCGTCTCGCCGTACTTGCGCGCGATGTCCACGTGCATCCGCGTCTCGCGGCGCGCGCGCAGCGCGAGCTCGAGCCCGGCCGGAACGCCCTGCGAGTCGGCCCCGAAGAGCGTGCGGCACGGCAGCTGGCGCAGCTCGCGCTCGGTGCGGTCGAACAGGCGACACGCCGCCGCGTTGGCCCAGATCACGTGCCAGCCCGTCGTGCCGGCCGCGCCGGCCTCGATCCAGACGACCGGCTCCGCGGCGGCGAGCAGCGCCGCGACCGCCAGCCGGCGCGCGCGCTCCGACACCACCTCGGCGCCCGCATCGCGCGAGACGCCGGCGTAGCCGACGAACCGGCCCGAGGCGTCGTGCCGCGGCAGGCCCGCGTCGACGGCGACGCGCACGCGCCCGCTCGGGTCGACCCAGACCCACGCGAGCTCCGAGAACGGCTCGCGACGCTCGAGCGCCTGCCGGTGCGCGTCCCAGTCGGGCGCGTCGAGCGGCGTCGCGCCGTCGTCCCAGCGTCGTCGCCCGAGCTTGAGCTTCAGCGGCGAGGGGACCGGGCCGTCATCGACGCGGGTCACGACGCCGTGCTCATCCTGCTCCCAGTACACCTCGCGCGACAGCAGTCGGATCGTGTCGAGTTCGCTGCGGGGCCGGCCCGAGGGCTCGGCGGTGGCCGGAACCGCGGCCGGGACGGCGGTCGGCGGGGCGGAGAGGGGAGGCTCGGGACGCACGGCCGCCGGCGTCGCCATCGGTGCGGTCGGGGGATCCAGCCGCGCGTCGTCGCGGGGCGCGGCCACCGCGGTCGCGAGCGGCGCGCGGGCTGCGGCGTTCGGGGTCCGCCCAGTGCGTCGCGCGCCCGCGAACAGGCGCCGCGCGGCGAGGGTGCCGAGCCCGGCCAGCGCCGCGACCGACACCGCGATGACCAGCACCGGCACGGTCGCGTCGCCCGCGGACGGGTCGGTCGCGTGTGCGGCCCAGGGCAGCCCCGCCATCGTGCCGGCCGCGCCGAGGACGGCGCTGCGGACCGCGCCCGGGAACGGGCGGCGGCCGCGGGGCGACGGGCGGCGGAGAAACGGCGGGGTCATGCGGCTCGGGGAGGCCGCCACCTTACCCGAAAACGCGGCGCCGCACCCCCTCGGACGCCGGGCGCCGTCCGTCGGTCGAGGCCGGCCGCGGGCATCGAGAAGGCGGCCCGCCTGCCGACAACAACCCGGTCGACACTCGTCCGCCCCGATGCCGCGCATGTCCGCCATGCCCTCCGTGAGTCCGCCCGAGCTCCCGCCGAGGGTGCCGCTGCTCGACGACGACGCTCTGGGACGGCTGCTGGCCGGCCGGGCGCTGCGCGAGCGCGGCTTCGACGTGGTGGAGTTCGACCGGGCGCGGGAGGCGCTCGACGCGATCGAGGGGGGCGGGTTCGACTGCGCGGTCTGCGACCTGCCGATGCCCGACATCGACGGCATCGAGTTCTGCCGGCGCGTGCGCGCATCGACTCGCGGCGCGGCGCTGCCCGTGCTGATGCTGACCTCGCTCGACGACGCCGAGGCGACCGAGCGGGCCTGCGAGGCGGGCGCGACCGACTACGTCATCAAGTCGGTCGACTGGACGCTGCTCGTGCACCGGATCCGCCAGGCGATGCACCTGCGGTGGCTCGAGCGTGGCGACGGCCGCGAGGCGGGCGCCTCGGGCCCGGCGGGCGTGACGCCGGCCGCCGGGTTCGAATGGCAGCCCGCGCAGCGACGGCTGCGAGGCTCGGCGGACCTGTTCCGGTTGCTCGGCTGGGCCGACGCGCCGGCGTCGGTCGCCGATCGGCGCCTGCTCGCGACGGTCGCGCCGCCGGACCGGCGCAGCCTGCGTCGGGCGTTCGCGACGATGCGCGGCGGCGGCGCCGCGGTGCGCCGCGAGGTCGAGGTCGACGCGCTCGCCGCGCACCGGCTGCCCGCCGACCGGCTCGAGGTCGAGCTGACCGAGTCCGGGATGATGGCCGACCCGCAGGTCGCGGTCGCGCAGCTGAAGGCGGTGCGCGCGCTCGGCGCGGGCCTCGCGGTGGACGACTTCGGCACCGGCTACTCGTCGCTCGCCTACCTGACGCGGCTGCCGCTCGCGACGCTGAAGATCGACCGCTCGTTCGTGCAGGACGAGCATGCGTCCGAGCGCAGCAGCGCGGTCGCCCGCGCGATCGTCGCGCTCGGCGCGAACCTGCAGCTGCGCGCGGTCGCCGAGGGCGTCGAGACCGTCACCCGGCGCGACGCGCTGATCTCGCTCGGCTGCAAACTGCAGCAGGGCTTCCTCTACGGTCGGGCGGTGCCGTTCGACGAGGCGCTCTCGCTCGCCGACCGGCGCGCGATCGCGCCGCACGGACCTTCCCTGGAGTCCGTATCGTGAAAGCCGTCGCCCACGCCGCGCAGGGCCCCGCCGGCGCCGTGCGCCACGACGCGTCGCCCTCGGCGACCGAGGCCGCGCGCGCCGCGATCCGCTACCTCGCCGAGCGCAAGCTCGCGCCCACCCCGGGCAACTACCGCAAGGCCTGGGCGGAGGTCGGCGGCCCCGCGAGCGGCGCCGACGCCGAGCAGGTCGCGCAGGCCGCGGTGCGGCTGCTGACGCAGCGTGCCGAGCCCGGCGAGCCCGGCTTCGCCGGTCTGTCCTCCTCGGTGCGCGAGCAGCGCTGGAGCGAGGCGCTGTCGACGCTGCTGCACATCGCGAAGCAGTCGCCGCGCGGCCGCTGGGGCACGCTGGTGGCCTCGGTCGTCGAGCTGGCCATGGGGTCGGGGCGCGACTGGCCGACGCCGCGCCGGCTCGACGCGATCGTGGCCGCCGCGCACGAGAACGTCTCGAACGATTCGGCGCTGCGCGCGCAGCTCGAGCTGCTGCTGGTGCAGTGGCGGATAGACCCGGCGGAGCCGCGCTCCGGGGCGCACGCGCCCGCGTCCGTCGAGCCGAGGCTCGCCCAGGGCGACACGGTGGCCCGGGCCGGAGCGCACGACGAGGGGGCCGCCGAGGCGCACGCGGCCTCGGAGATCGATGCGGCGAACGACGCGCTGGTCGCCCGGCGCGATCTCGCGAAGCTGCGCAAGGTCAACGCCGAGCTCACCGAGATCGTCATGTCGCTGTGCAACAGCTTCGAGACGGTCGCCGACGAGGGCAGCTGGATCGTCTCGCAGGTCGACGCGGTGCGCGACGCGGTGCGCGACGGCTCGGACCGCCGATTGCTCGCCGCGGCGCGCCAACTGCTGCAGCATGCGCTGGTCACCCAGCAGTCGATCGTGCGCAGCCGCCGCGACGCGGTCGTCGCGCTGCGCGACCTGCTGCCGCATCTGGTGCTGCAGATGACCCATCTCGGCGAGCACGCGAACGACTTCGGCGAGACGCTGAACGAGCACCTGGAGGCGATCTCGAACGCCGACTCGCTCGAGCACATCGCCGAGCGCGTGCGCGGGCTGATCACCGACACGCGTGCGGTGCACCACACCTTCGACGACGCCCGGCGCGACCTCGGCGAGCGCTCCGAGCGGGCGGCGGCGCTCGAGATCGAGATCGAGCAGCTCGAGCGCGAGCTCGCGCAGGCGAGCGAGCGGCTGCTGACCGATCACCTGACCCGGACCGCGAACCGAGCGGGCCTGGGGCGGGCGTTCGACCGCGCGATGCAGCAGCTGCGCGCGACCGGCGACCCGCTCGCGATCGCGCTGCTCGACATCGACGACTTCAAGAAGGTCAACGACGCGCTCGGCCACCAGGCGGGCGACGGCGCGCTGCGCCACCTCGCCGGGCTGCTGCAGGGCAAGGTGCGGGCCGGCGACACCGTCGCTCGCTACGGCGGCGAGGAGTTCGTGATCCTGTTGCCCGGCATGACCGACGTGCAGGCGCGCGAGATGCTGGTGCGCGCGCAGCGCGAGCTGACGCGCGAGGTCTACCTGTACGAGTCGAAGCAGATCTTCATCACGTTCTCGGCCGGCACCACGCGGATCGACCCGCAGGACTCGCTCGAGTCGGCGATCGGGCGGGCCGACGACGCGATGTACCAGGCGAAGAACGCCGGCAAGAACTGCGTGGCCATCGCGTGAGATCAGTCGATCAGCCCGTTCCTCAGGCAGTAGGCCGTCAGGTCTGCGTTCGACTGCATGCCGAGCTTCTCGAGCACGCGGGCGCGGTAGACCGACACGGTCTTGGGCGACAGGCTCAGCTCGGTCGCGATGTCGGACAGGCGCTGCCCGGAGGCGAGCCGGATCAGCGTCTGGAACTCGCGGTCGGACAGCCGCTCGTGCGGCTTCTCGGCGTCGTCGACCGAAAGCCGCGCGGCGAGCGCCTCGGCGATCGCCGGGGTGATGTACTTGCGCCCCGCGTGCAGCGTGCGGATCGCGGCGACGATCTGCGACGGGTCGGCCGACTTGTTCAGGTAGCCCATGGCGCCGGCCTTCAGCGCGCGGATCGCGTACTGGTCCTCGGGGTACATCGTGAGCACCAGCACGCGGATGCGAGCGGCGTCCTCGGCGAGCGAGTGCAGCACGTCGAGCCCGCTGCGACCCGGCAGGTTGATGTCGAGCAGCAGCACGTCGAACTCGGTGTCGCGGGCGAGCTGGCGCAGCTCGCCGTAGTCGGACGCCTCGCCGACGACGCGGATGTCGCCGGCCTCGTGCAGCGAGTCGCGCAGCCCGCGCCGGATCAGCGCGTGGTCGTCGACGATGACGACGCGGATCATGCGTCCGACTCGTCCAGCAGCCGTGAGGCGGCGCGCTCGGTCAGCGGGATCGTCAGCATCACCGCACCGCGGCGCTCGCCGACCGCGATGTCGAGCCAGCCGTGGACCTGACGCACGCGTTCCGTGAGGCCGCGCAGCCCGAACGAGCCGGGCTTGTCGACGTCTTCGGCGCGGATGCCGACGCCGTCGTCGGTGATCTCGAGCGACAGCGTGTCGTCCTGCAGCACCAGGTCGACCTTCGCGCGGCGTGCGTTCGCATGCTTGGCGACGTTGGTCAGCGACTCCTGCGCGACGCGGTAGACGGTGATCGCGACCGGCTCGGCGAGCTCGACGTGCTCGCGGTTGGAGGTCAGCTGCGCATCGATGCCGGTGCGGCTGGAGAACTGCTGCACCAGCACCTCGAGTGCGTCGACGATGCCGGCCTCGAGCGCGGGCGGGCGCAGGTTGCGCAGCAGCCGCTGCACCGCGAGCACCGCCTGGTTCAGCGTGTCGAGGCCCTGGCGCGCCCGGGCGCGCACCGGCTCCTCGCCGTGGCGCTCGAGCCACGAGAGGTCGAAGCGCAGCGCGGTCAGCATGCCGCCGACGTCGTCGTGGACCTCGCGCGCGATCGCGGCCCGCTCGGCCTCGACCGCCTGCTGCAGGTGGTCGGTCAGCGCGCGCAGCCGGCGCTCGGATTCGGCGAGCGCGCGCTGCGCGGCCTCGCGCTCGCGCCGGGCGGCGGCCGCGGACATCGCGTTGCGCAGGGCCGGGCCGAGCCGGGCGAGGCGACCCTTGATCAGGTAGTCGTCGGCGCCGGCCTGCATCGCGGCGACCGCGGCCTCCTCGCCGATCGTGCCCGAGACGATGATGAACGGAAGGTCGTGGCCGGACGAGCGGACGATCCGCAGCGCCTCGCCGCTGGAGAAGCGGGGAAGGTGATGGTCGGAGACGACCGCGTCCCAGCGGCGCGACGCGAGCGCCGCCTGCAGGCCGCCGGCGTCCTCGACGCGGACGGCGTCGGGCGCGAGCCGCTGCTTGCGCAGCGAACGCAGCAGCAGTTCGTAATCGAGCTCGGAGTCCTCGACGACCAGCAGCCGGATCGGCGTGTCGCCGGTGTCCGGCCCGTCGATCCGCTCGGCGGAATTGGTCGGATGCACCCGGTCTTATCTGCAGTTGGCCGATCCAGCTCGACCGGACAATCCGGTTCGGTGCGGTCTCGACCGTGTCGATGGTAGCACGCGTTGATTTCCGCGATTCCCTAGGCGAACAAGCGCGATGAGCGATCAACACTCCCAAGACGGCGAAGAGGCGGTGCCCGCACGGCTCGCCGCGGACATGCAGGACGAGCTGCTGGCCGCGGGCACCGAGCTCGAACGGCTCGAGCGCCTGCTCTCCGATGCGGTGGACCAGTTGCTGGACCGGTTCGGCCGGGCCCATGCGCTGTGCGGCGACCTCCACGATGCGCGGCAGCCGGCCCTCGCGGCCGAACTGCGCGCGGCGATGACGGCGCTGCAGTTCCAGGACATGGCGTCGCAGCTGATCTCGCACTCGCGGCGTCGGCTGGCCTCGGTCGCGGACTGCCTCGGGAACGCGGCGGACGGCGGCGATGACGGGGCCGAGGTGCAGTGGGTCGGGCGTGCGTGCCCGGTCGCGCAGCGTGCGGTGGATGCGGGCTCGGTCGAGCTCTTCTGAAGATCCGGAGCGGAAAATGACGATGCGTTCGATTCTGGCAGTGGACGATTCGGCTTCGATGCGCCAGATGGTGTCGTTCACCCTGCGCAGCTCGGGGTACGACGTCATCGAGGCGGTCGACGGCCAGGACGCCCTCGACAAGATCGGTGACCGGCAGGTGGACCTGGTGCTCACCGACCAGAACATGCCGAGGATGGACGGGCTGACGCTGATCCGCCAGCTGCGCGGGCAGGATCGCTTCAAGCGCACCCCGATCCTCGTGCTGACCACCGAGTCCAGCGACGAGATGAAGCAGGCCGGCCGTGCCGCGGGCGCGACGGGCTGGATGGTGAAGCCCTTCGACCCGGCGAGGCTGCTCGAGGTCATCGGCAAGGTCCTGCCCCAGTAACCTGGCATCGGAGCGACGATGAGCGAGACACAGACCGGCGGGCAGGGCGCCGCGTTCGACCTGTCCCAGTTCCACGGGGTCTTCTTCGAGGAGGCGGGGGAGAACCTCGCCAACATGGAGACGCTGCTGCTGGGGCTGGACGTCGACGCCGCGGACGACGAGACGCTGAACGCGATCTTCCGCTGCGCCCACTCGATCAAGGGCGGCGCAGCGACCTTCGGATTCCAGGACGTCGCCGACCTCACGCACGTGATGGAGACGCTGCTCGACAAGCTGCGTCGGCACGAGCTGGTCGCGACCGCCGGCATGATCGACACGCTGCTCGAGTCCGGCGACGTGCTCGAGCAGCTGCTCGAACGGCACCGCGCCGGCACCGGCGAGGCGATCGACAGCAGCGAGCTGGTCGCGCGGATCGGCGCGCTGGCGAACGGCACCGCCGCCGCGGCGCCGGTCGCGATCACGTCGCCCGCCGCCGCGCCGGCAACGGCCGTGCCCGCATCGCCCGGGTCGCAGCCGGCCTCGACCGCGCCGACGCTCGTGGCCGGGCCGGGCGAGCGCGCGCTCGACGTCTTCGTCGGGCCGCTCGAGCGCCCCGAGGCCGCGGACCACCTCGCCGAGCTGTTCGCCGAGATCCCGGGCCTGGGCCGCATCGAGGCGCTCGACGGCGGCACGCCGGATGCGCAGGGGCTGCGCCGGTTCCGCGCCGTGACCGGCGCGGCGGATGCCGAGCTGCTCGACCTGTTCTCGTTCCACGTGGCGCGCGAGCAGGTGCGCCTCGCCCCCGCCGGTGAGGCCGCGCCGGCCGCGCCCGAGCCGGCCGCCGCGAAGCCCGTGCTCGCCGAGCGGGAGGACTTCGGCTTCTTCGTCGACCTGTCCGAGGCGGCTCCGGCCGCCGCGTCCGCGCCCGTAGCGGCTGCGCCGGCGGCGGCGGCCGCGACGGCTCCGGCCGCCGCGCCGGCGCCGCGCGCGGCCCGGGCCGGCGACAAGCCGGCCGCCAGCGCCGCAGGCCTCGAGAGCTCGACGATCCGCGTGCCGATCGAGAAGGTCGACCAGCTGATCAACCTGGTCGGCGAACTGGTGATCACGCAGGCGATGCTCGCGCAGACCGGCCGCGGCCTCGACCCGGTGATCCACCAGTCGATGGCCACCGGCCTCACCGACCTCGAGCGCAACACGCGCATGCTGCAGGAAGCGGTGATGGCCATCCGGATGATCCCGATGGCGGTCGTCTTCAACCGCTTCCCGCGGATGCTGCGCGACCTCGCCTCGAAGCTCGGCAAGCAGGTCGAGCTGCAGACGATCGGCGAGGACACCGAGCTCGACAAGGGCCTGATCGAGAAGATCACCGACCCGCTGACGCACCTGGTGCGCAACGCGGCCGACCACGGCATCGAACAGCCCGAGGACCGCATCGCCGCCGGCAAGCCGGCTCAGGGCACGGTGACGCTCTCGGCCGCCCACCAGGGCGGCTCGATCGTCATCGAGGTCCGCGACGACGGCCGCGGGCTGAACCGCGGCAAGCTGCTGAAGAAGGCGGCCGAGCGCGGCCTCGCGGTCCACGACCAGATGACCGACCAGGAGGTCTACGGGCTGATCTTCGAGCCCGGGTTCTCGACGGCGGCGGTGGTCACCGACGTGTCCGGCCGCGGCGTCGGCATGGACGTCGTCAAGCGAAACATCACCTCGCTCGGCGGCTCGGTCGAGATCGACTCGACCGAGGGGCGCGGCATGCGGGTGTCGGTGCGGCTGCCGCTGACGCTGGCGATCATGGACGGCATGTCGGTCGGCGTCGAGGACGAGACCTACATCGTGCCGCTCGCCTCGGTGGTCGAGTCGATCCACCTGTCGGCCGACGACGTGAAGTCGATCGGCGGCAACGGACGCGTCGTCGAGGTGCGCAACGAGTACCTGCCCCTGGTCGCGCTCGACGAGCTGTTCGCGGTGCCGCGTGCCGAGCCCGTCTCGGGCGGGATCATGATCGTCGTCGAGGCGGAGGGCGGCCGCATCGCGCTGGTCGTCGACGAGCTGATCGGGCAGCACCAGGTCGTCGTCAAGAACCTCGAGGCGAACTACCGCAAGGTGCCGGGCGTTTCCGGCGCGACCATCCTAGGCGACGGCCGGGTGGCGCTGATCCTCGACGTGTCGTGGCTGGTTCGCCGCGCCCGTCACTGAGCCCTTTTTTGGACAGGAGAGCTTCCATGGCAGCACACGATCGCGATCACCCGGCGGGCGCCGCGCGCCCCCGCGAGTACCTGACCTTCCGGCTCGGCGAGGAGGAGTACGGGATCGACATCCTGAAGGTGCAGGAGATCCGCGGCTACGAGCAGCCGACCCGCATCGCCAACACGCCGTCGTTCATCAAGGGCGTCGTGAACCTGCGGGGCGTGATCGTCCCGATCGTCGACCTGCGGCTGAAGTTCAACCTCGGCTCGGCCGAGTACAACGACTTCACCGTGGTCATCATCCTGAACCTCGGCTCGCGGGTCGTCGGCATCGTCGTCGACTCGGTGTCCGACGTGATGGAGCTCGCGCCGGAGCAGATCCGACCCGCGCCGGAGGTCGGCTCGTCGGTCGAGGCGGACTTCATCACCGGGCTCGGCACGCTCAACGACCGGATGCTGATCCTGATCGAGATCGAACAGCTGATGAGCGCCGCCGACATGGCGCTCGCCGAGCAGCCTGCCTGATCCGCGGACCGACGACACCATGAACCTTCGTGCGAAGCTGCTGCTATCGCCGGCGCTCGCCGGCGTCTCGGTGATCGCCGTCGCGGCGATCGCCACGTCCGCCTCGGGCGGGGGCGCTGGCGTCGCGCTCACCTGGGGCGCCGCGGTCGCGGGCACGCTGCTGGCGCTCGGCGTCGGCTGGGTGGTCAATGCGCGGCTGCTCTCGCAGCTCGATGCCTCGCGCGCCGCCGCCGACTCGATCGCCGACGGCGACCTGCGGGTGAAGCTGCCCGAGCCGTCGGGCGACGAGGTCGGGCACCTGATCTCGGCGCTCGGCCGGATGTCGGCGAACCTGTCGCGCACGCTCGGCAGCATCCGAGACTCCACCGAGCAGATCGCCACCGCGTCGATCGAGATCGCGGTGGGCAACAACGACCTCAGCCGCCGCACCGAGCAGCAAGCCGCGAGCCTGCAGCAGACTTCCTCGAGCATGGAGCAGCTGACCGGCACCGTCGCGACCAACGCCGACAGCGCCCGCCAGGCGAACCAGCTCGCGCTCGGCGCCTCCGAGGTCGCGCGGCGCGGCGGCGAGGTGGTCGAGCAGGTGGTGGCGACGATGGGCGAGATCAGCGACAGCTCGCGCAAGATCGCCGACATCATCTCGGTGATCGACGGCATCGCGTTCCAGACCAACATCCTCGCGCTGAACGCGGCGGTGGAGGCGGCGCGCGCCGGCGAGCAGGGCCGCGGCTTCGCGGTCGTCGCGGGCGAGGTGCGCTCGCTCGCGCAGCGCAGCGCCGAGGCGGCCCGCCAGATCAAGGGCCTGATCGGCGACAGCGTGCAGCGCGTCGAGTCGGGCGGCCGGCTGGTCAAGGAAGCGGGCACCACGATGGACGAGATCGTCGTCTCGGTGCGCCGCGTGACCGACATCATCGGCGAGATCTCGTCGGCGACCGGCGAGCAGAGCGCCGGCATCGGCCAGGTCAACACCGCGGTCGGCCAGCTCGACCGGGTGACGCAGCAGAACGCGGCGCTCGTCGAGGAGAGCGCGGCCGCGGCCGAGAGCCTCAAGGAGCAGGCGCGCCGACTCGCCGCGGCGGTCGACGCGTTCCGGCTCGAGGGCGACGCGCGCCTCTCGCCGGCCGATCCGGCCGCGTCGTTCGCCGGGAGCGCGGTCCCCGCGAAGGCTTCGTCGGCGTCGGCGATGCCGGCCGTCCACACGCCCGCTGCATCCGTGCCGCAGGCCTCGAAGCCTGCGGCCTCGAAGCCTGCGCCCCCGAAGCCGGCGGCCCTGAAGCCGGTCGCCTCGAAGCCCGCGGCGCCGACGGCCCCGGCCGCGGCGTCGACGGCCCCGGCCGCCCCGGCCGCGTCGCCGCCGGCCTCGAAGCCGGCTGCGTCGAACGCCGTGCCGGCGCGGTCCGCCGCGTCCGACCCGTCCGCGAGCGCCGCGTCGCCCGAGAAGCCCGCGGTCACGAAGGCGGCACGTCCGACGCCGGCCGAGCCGCCGAAGACGGCTGCGTCCGCGACGTCGGCCGACAAGGGCACCGCGCCCCGCGCCGCACCGGCGCCCGCGCGCCCCGCGCCGCCGCCGGCCGCCCGCGCGCCGGCCACGAGGGCGCCCGACGACGACTGGGAGGAGTTCTGACCGCCCGGGCGGCACGCGGACCCGTCGGTCCTCGCGCGGCTGCCCGGAGCGGGCCGCAGACCGTCCGATGAGAACCCGAACGCCATGACCCTTCCGACCTTGCAAGGCACCGACGTCGCGCTCGCGCCGGGCGACTTCGAACGCGTGCGCCGGATGATCAAGGAGCGCGCGGGCATCCACCTGCAGCCGAGCAAGCAGAGCATGGTCCAGGGCCGGCTCGCCCGGCTGCTGCGAGAACACGGGCTGCCGAGCTACGCCGCGCTGCTCGACTCGGTCGAGCGCCGCGACTCGCCGCTGTGGCAGCCGTTCGTGAACGCGCTGACCACCAACCTGACCTCGTTCTTCCGCGAGACCTACCACTTCCCGCTGCTCGCCGAGTGCCTGCAGCGGCACGCCGGGCCGGTGCGGATCTGGTGCGCGGCCGCCTCCACCGGCGAGGAGCCGTGGTCGATCGCGATGACCGCGCTCGAGACGCTCGGGTCGGGTGCGCAGGTGTCGATCTACGCGTCGGACATCGACACCGACGTGCTGGCGACCGCTCGCGCCGGGGTGTACCCGGTCGACGGCGACAAGGGGCTGGATGCGGCCCGCCTCAAGCGCTGGTTCCTGCGCGGCACCGGCGCGAACGCCGGGCTGATGCGGGTGCGGCCGGAACTCGCGCGGATCGTCGAGTTCGGCCAGGTGAACCTGGTGCACGACGCGCTGCGCTTCCAGCAGCCGTTCGACGTCGTGTTCTGCCGCAACGTGATGATCTACTTCGACGCGCCGACGCAGCGCGCCGTCCTCGCGCGGATCCACGCGACGATGCGGCCCGGCGGGCTGCTGTTCGTCGGCCACTCCGAGAACTTCTCCGCGCAGAGCGACCTGTTCGTGCTGCGCGGCAAGACCGTCTACGAACGGCTGGCCGAACGGTCGGCGCGGGAGCCCGAATGCATCCGATGACGCCCGCGCCGACGACCGGCCTGCCGCTGCGCCAGACCGCGCCAGGGCTGTTCCCGAAGAGCTCCGACCGGATCCGCGCGCTGCGCGAGCGCCCGGCCCGCGAGTACGAAGCGCACACGTTCTACTACGACGCCGCGTTCAAGTGCGACGCGGTCAAGCTGCTGCCCGGCGAGTACTTCGTGCACGACGCGGACGACCTGCTGCTGATGACGGTGCTGGGCTCGTGCGTTGCTGCCTGCCTGATCGACCGCACGGCGCGCCTCGGGGGCATGAACCACTTCATGCTGCCGGACGGTGGCAGCGCGGGCCGCTATGGCACGTACGCGATGGAGCTGCTGATCAACGAGATGATGAAGCGCGGCGCCCGGCGAGACCGGCTCGAGGCGAAGATCTTCGGCGGCGGCCAGGTGATGCGCAATTTCTCGACGATGAACGTCGGCGAACAGAACGTGAAGTTCGTCGAGCAGTTCCTCGCGGACGAGCGCATCACGATCGTCTCGCGCGACGTGCTCGACATCCATCCGCGCAAGGTCTGCCTGTTCCCGGGCAGCACGCGGGCGCTGTGCAAGAAGCTGGCGTCGACCCAGGTCGACGCGATCGCGTCCGAGGAGTCGGCGTTCCGGGGTCGGCTCGCGAAGCAGCCCGCTGCCGCTGCCGGCGCCGGCAGCGTCGAGCTGTTCTGAGCAGGCCGGGGGGCACGGAGAAAGACATGGCCAAGATCCGCGTGGTGGTGGTGGACGACTCGGCGCTGATCCGCAGCATGCTGTCGAGCCTGATCAACTCGCAGCCCGACATGGAGTGCGTCGGCACGGCGAACGATCCGTACCAGGCGCGCGAGATCATCCGCAACCTCGACCCGGACGTGATCACGCTCGACGTCGAGATGCCGCGGATGGACGGGCTCGACTTCCTCGAGAAGCTGATGCGGCTGCGCCCGATGCCGGTGGTCATGGTCTCGACGCTGACCGAGCGCGGCGCGGAGACGACGCTGCGCGCGCTCGAGCTCGGCGCGATCGACTTCGTCGCCAAGCCCCGCATCGGCATCGCGCAGGGCCTGCAGGAGATGGGGGCGGAGATCGCCGACAAGCTCCGGATCGCGGCGCGCGCGCGCATCGAGCGGCGGACGGTCGTGCGGCCGGCGCCGCCGGCGGCGACGCCGCGGGCGGCGGGCGCGGGCGGCGCGCCGGCCGGAGCCCCGCCGCTGGTCAAGGCGGTGCCGGTCGCGTACTCGCGCTCGAGCACCGAGAAGATCGTCGCGATCGGATCGTCGACGGGCGGTACCGAGGCGCTGCGCGAGGTGCTGACGCAGCTGCCGGCCGACTGCCCCGCTGTGCTGGTCACGCAGCACATGCCGCCCGGCTTCACGAAGAGCTTCGCCGACCGCCTGAACTCGCTGTGCCGGATGCACGTGAAGGAGGCCGAGCACGGCGAGCGCGTGCTGCCGGGCCACGTCTACGTCGCGCCCGGCGGCCGCCACCTGGCGCTCGGGCGAAGCGGCGCGAACTACGTGGTCGAGCTCGGCGACGGCCCGCCGGTGAACCGGCACCGGCCCTCGGTCGAGGTGCTGTTCAAGTCGGTCGCGCGACACGCCGGCCGCAACGCGATCGGCATCATGCTGACCGGCATGGGCCGCGACGGCGCCGACGCGATGAAGGAGCTGCGCGACGCCGGCGCCCACAACATCGCCCAGGACGAGGCGAGCTGCGTCGTCTACGGCATGCCGCGCGAGGCGGTGGCGAGCGGTGGGGTGCACGAGGTGCTGCCGCTTCAGAAGATCGCCGGGCACGTGCTGGACCAGCTGAAGGCGGCGGGCCCGGCGCTCTCGCGGGTCTGACCGGCGGGGGCGGGACGGATCCGGGCGCCCGGCGCCCGGCCGGGCTCAGCCCCCGAGCAGCACGAACAGCCGCGTGAAGCCCTCGGCCAGCGGCCGCTCGATCCACGGCAGGCCCACCACCAGCAGCACCAGTCCGGCGCAGATCGTCACCGGAAAGCCGATCGAGAACAGCGACAGCTGCGGTGCGACGCGCGACATCACGCCGAGCAGCAGGTTGACGAACAGGATCAGCGCGAGGAAGGGCAGCGCGATCAGCAGCCCGAGCGCGAACACCTCGGCGCCGAGCGCCACCGGGTCGAAGCGGCGCGCGAACTCGAACGGCACCTGGCCGACCGGCAGCGTCGCGAAGCTGCGCAACGTGGCCGCGATCAGCAGCAGCGGGCCGTTCATCGTGACGAACAGCAGCGTCGCCGTGGCGTTCATGAAGCTGGCCACCGCCGTGCCCTGGCCGCCCTGCGGATCGAAGAAGCCCGCGTAGGACAGGCCCATCTGCAGGCCGATCACCTCGCCGGCGAGGTCGAACGCGGCGAACACCAGGCGCGCCGCGAACCCGATCGCGAGGCCGACGGCCACCTCCTGGGCGACGAAGCCGAGGCCCGCGTAGGACATCAGGTCGACCTGGACGGGCGCGGCCACCGACGGCGCGATCGTCGCGGCGAGCACGACCGACAGGCCGATGCGGGCCCGCGCCGGGATCGTGCGCAGCGACAGCACCGGCGCCGCGGTGAAGAGCGCGAGGATCCGGAAGAAGGGCAGCAGGAACGCGGCCATCCAGGCCTGCAGCTGTGCGTCGGAGAACGCGACCATCCGCGTGCGCCTCAGCCGCCGCTGACCATCTGCGGAATGCCGATCAGCGTGCGCTGCAGGTAGTCGACCAGCGTCGTGATCATCCACGGGCCGATGACCACCAGCGTCGCCGCGACGGCGATCAGCTTCGGCAGGAACGACAGGGTCTGCTCGTTGAGCTGCGTGATCGCCTGGAAGAAGCTGACCACCAGGCCGACGAACAGCGCCACCAGCAGCAGCGGCGCCGACACGATCAGCATCAGCTCGAGCGCCTGGCGCCCGATGGTGACGACGGTCTCGGGGGTCATCGCGCGGCCCTCAGCCGAAGCTCGCGACGAGCGAGCCGACCAGCAGCGTCCAGCCGTCGGCGAGCACGAACAGCATCAGCTTGAACGGCAGCGCGACCAGCACCGGCGAGAGCATCATCATGCCCATCGACATCAGCACCGAGGCGACGATCAGGTCGACGATCAGGAACGGAATGAAGACCAGGAAGCCGATCTGGAACGCGGTCTTCAGCTCGCTCGTGACGAACGACGGGATCAGCACGCGCATCGGCATCTTCGCGGCCGGCGTCGCCGGGTCGACCTTCGCGATACGTGCGAAGAGCCCGAGGTCAGACTCGCGGGTCTGGCGCAGCATGAAGGCGCGCAGCGGGTCGCTGCCGCGGTCGACTGCGGCCTCGAAGCTCATCTTCTGCTCGGTGTAGGGGCGGTAGGCCTCCTGGTAGATCCTGTCGAGCGTCGGCCCCATCACGAACAGCGTGAGGAACAGCGACAGGCCGACGATCACCTGGTTCGGCGGCGTGGTCTGCAGGCCCATCGCCTGGCGCAGCAGCGACAGCACGATGACGATGCGGGTGAAGCTCGTCATCAGCAGCAGCACCGCCGGCAGGAACGACAGCGCGGCGAACGCGAGCAGGGTCTGCACGGGCAGCGAGTAACTGGTGCCGCCGCCGGCCGCGGGTCGGGCGTCGACCGACAGCGTGGTCTGGGCAGCGAGCGGGGCGGCCGCGAGAAGCAGCGGCAGCAGGGCGGCGACGACGGCCGCCCGGGGGGTGCGGGCGCGTTCAGCCATGGCGCTTGAGCCTGTCGAGCATCTGGGCGAAGGGATTCGGGGGGAAGGCGGGTGCGCCGCTCGGCGAGGTCGGCGCCGCCTGCGACGCGGGATCGGACGGGTCGGGCCGCTCCAGCTCCGCGAGCAGCGAGATCGACTGGCCGGTGACGCCGAGCATCCAGCGCCGGCCTTCGGCCTCGACGATCGCGATGCGCTCGCGCGGCCCGAGGTTCAGGCCGCCGACCAGAGTGACGGCGCGGCCCGAGCGTCCCGCGCCGGTCTGCAGGCGCTTGAGCACCCACAGCGCGGCAGGGATCAGCGCGACCACCGCGACGAACGCGGCGAGCGCGGGCCAGACCGACGGGGCGTCCTGCATCGTCAGGTCCGGTTCAGGCGACGCACGCGCTCGGACGGCGTCACGATGTCGGTGAGGCGGATGCCGAACTTGTCGTTGACCACGACCACCTCGCCCTGGGCGATCAGGCAGCCGTTGACCAGCACGTCCATCGGCTCGCCGGCCAGCGCGTCGAGCTCGATCACCGAGCCCTGCGCGAGCTGCAGGATGTGCTTGATCGGGATCCGGGTGCGTCCGAGCTCGACGGTGAGCTGGACGGGGATGTCCAGGATCATGTCGATGTCCTGGCGTCCGGCGCCCGCAACGGCGGCGCCCGACAGCGGCTGGAACACGTGGCTCGCGTCCTCCACGCGCGGTGACGGCTCGAGCGCGCCGGAACGGCCTTCGGCCCCGACTTCGCCCTCGGGCTTCTGCTCCGCGAGCGCGGCCGCCCACTCGTCGGCGAGCGCGTCCTGGTCGCCGGCTTCGGCGGGGGTGTCGGTGCTCATCGCTTGCTCCGTGTCTGGTGTGCCGGCCGCATCGTCACGACTGCGGCTGCGGGGTACTGAGGACGTCCTGGATGCGGATCGCGTAGCGCCCGTTCGAGGTGCCGAAGCGGCACTCGAAGACCGGCACGCCGTCGGACTTGACGGTCACCGTGTCGGACAGGTCGAGCTCGATGAAGTCGCCCGCCTTCAGAGCCATCAGCTCGCCGACCGTCGCCCGGGCGTGCGCGAGCTCGGCGGTCAGCTCGATCTCGGCGACCTTGATCTGCTGCGTCAGCAGGTTGACCCAGCGCTTGTCGGTCTCCATCGAGTCGCCCTGCAGCGTCGAGTACAGCACGTCGCGGATCGGCTCGAGGGTGGAGTAGGGGATGCAGATGTGCAGCTCGCCGCCGAGCTCGCCGATCTCGAGCGAGAACGTCGTGGTGACGACGATCTCGCCCGGCGTCGCGATCGTCGCGAACTGCGGGTTCATCTCGGAGCGCGCGTACTCGAGCACGAGCGGGTAGATGCCCTGCCAGGCCTTTCGGTACTCCTCGAGCGTCACGTCGAGCATGCGCTGGATGATCCGCTGCTCGGTTGCCGAGAAGTCGCGGCCCTCGATGCGGTACTGCATCCGGCCGCTGCCGCCGAACAGGTTGTCGATGATCGTGAAGACCAGCTTCGGGTCGCAGATCACCAGCCCGTTGCCGCGCAGCGGCTTGACCGCGACGACGTTGATGTTCGCGGGCACCGCGATGCCGCGCAGGAAGGCGCTGTACTTCTGCACCTTGATCGGACCCACCGAGATCTCGGGGTTGCGGCGCATGAAGTTGAACAGGCCGATCCGCAGGTTCCGGGCGAAGCGCTCGTTGATCATCTCGAGCGTGGGCATCCGCCCGCGGACGATCCGCTCCTGCTTCGCGAGGTCGTAGGCGATCGGCCCGCCGGGTCCGCTCGACGCGGCGGCGGGTGTCTCGTCGACGCCCTCGAGCAGCGCGTCGACCTCGTCCTGCGACAGGAACTGCTCTGCCATCCCGTGACCTACTGGACGATGAACGAGGAGAAGTGGACCGCGGCGACCGGATTCGGCACCGGCTCGACGACCTTCTTCGGCTTGGCCTTCGCCTTCGCGTCCTTGCCCTTGTCCTTGTCCTTGTCCTTGTCCTTGCCGCCGTCCTTGGTCTTGACCTTCGGTACGGGCTCCTCCTCGGGCTCGTCCTCGTGCGGCGTCCAGCCGAGCGGGCGGGCCGCCGAGACGACGATCTGCGAGGCGAGCGCCTCCTTGCCCTCGCGCGTGGTCAGGTCCGAGGCGCGCTTGGAGGAGATCAGCAGCAGGATCTCGTTTCGCACGGCCGGCATCTTCGCGGCGAGCTTCGCCTCGGCCTCCTTGCCCTCGACCTCGAGGACCAGGCCGACCTGCGCGTAGCGCTCGGCCTCGCGGTCGGCGAGGTTGACGACGAAGGGCTCGAGCGTGACGAACACGCGCGCGGCCTTGCGCTTCTCTTCTGCCTTAGCGGCCGCGGCCTCCTCGTCGTGCTCGCCGCCCTTCATCAGGAAGAACGCCGCGCCGCCGCCGCCCGCGAGCAGCACGACCGCGGCGATCGCGATGATCAGCCCCTTCTTGCGCTTCTTCGGGACATCCTTGTCCTTGGATTCTGCGGCGTCGCTCATGCGCTCTCCGGCTGGGCCGACGGTGGCGTCGATCGGGTTGACGAAAGTGATCTTAGGAAGACTTGAGGGCCGGCAAGCCCGGAAAAGGCCGGTGCGCGCCGGCCTGTTCGGAGGCTGCCGCCGTGCGTCGGCCGGGCGCGCGCGCACGGCCGTCCGGTGCGTCGTTCGGGGTCTGCGGCGCCCCGGCCGCGGGTCGCGTGCGGCTCAGGCGAAGACGTCGACGCGTCCCGCACGCGCGGCGCGCACGGCGGTCGGAGCGCCCGTGGGGTCGAGGCCCCCGGGGCCGATCGCGCCGTCCGACGTCGCACGCGCGTCGGCTCGCCCGTCGCGACCGCGCTCGGCGTCGCGGCCCGGGTGGTGCGTGCCGCCGTCGACCATCGTGCCACCGAGCTGCAGGCCCTGCTGCGCCAGCAACTCGCGCAGCCGCGGCAGCGCCTGCTCGATCGCGCCGCGCGTCTCGGCCTGGGCGGCGACCACGCCGATCGACGCCGCGTCGCCGTCGAGCGAGAGCTCGATACGGATCGGGCCGAGCTCCTGCGGATGCAGCGTGAGCTCGGCAGATTGAAGGCCTTCGCGGACCATCCAGGTGACCCGCTCCCCGAACGCGTCGCCGAAGCGCGGATCGTGGACCGGCACGGTGACCGGAAAGGACGGGAGCGGGGCCTCGGCGGCGGCGGCCTCGCGCGGCGTGGCGCCGGGCTGCGGTGCGGCGATCGCGACGGCCGGCGTCGGTGCGCCGGTGGCCGGCTCGGCGCCCGCCGTGCGCAGTCGTTCGCCGATCGCGCGGGCCGCGTCTGCGATCTCGGCGCCGGGCGGCGGCACCGCGGCCGCCGCGATCTCGGCGCCGTGCGCGCTCGTGCGGCCGCCGGCGGACGGCGTGGCGGGCAGGCCGCCCGCGCGGGCCGCGCCGTGGCGCGCGGCGCCGTGCGCCGACGCGGGCGTTCCGGACCCCGTGGCGCCTGCGGCCGGTGCGGCGGCGTCCAGGGCGGCGGCGAGCCCCGCCGCGG
>JBILTM010000011.1:0-41078 GCA_044371545.1 Burkholderiaceae bacterium | reverse complement strand
GCCCGAGAAGACCCTGCTCGTCGACGTCGCCCCCCGCGACGGCCTGCAGAGCCTGCCCCGCTGGGTCGACACCGACGACAAGGTCTGGCTGTGCGACCGCCTGTCCGAGCTCGGCATGCCGGTGATCTAGGTGGCGAGCTTCGCGCACCCGCGGGTCGTGCCGAACATGCGCGATGCCGAGGAGGTCTTCGCGCGGATCCGCCGCCGCCCGGGCGTCGTCTACCGGGGGCAGGCGCCGAACGCGCGCGGCGCGCACCGCGCGGTGGACGCGAAGGTGGGCGAGCTGCTCGGCCTGATCACCGCGAGCGAGACCTACACGCGCCACAACCAGAACATGGGCAACGACGAGGCGGTCGAGCAGAACCTGCTGTCGTTCCAGGTCGCCGAGCGCAACGGCATCCCGTTCGTGATGGCGATCGGCATGGCGTTCTGGTGCCCGTACGAAGGCCCCGTCGCCGAGGATCGCGTGGTCGACCTGGTGCGACGGTTCCGGAATGCCGGGATCCGGCGCCAGTACCTGGCGGGCTCGCTCGGCATGGAGGACCCGGCCCACGTGAACCGCCTGTTCGCGCGCCTGTACCGGGAGGTGCCCGACGTCGAGCTCGGCTTCCACGTCCACAACCTGTCGGGCATGGCGACCGCCAACATCCTCGCCGCGCTGGACGCGGGGGTGCACTGGCTCGAGGGCGCGATCTGCGGCATCGGTGGCGGCATGGCGATCCCCGAGAGCGTCGGGTCCTGCGGCAACTTCCCGACCGAGGACCTGGTGACGATGCTCGAGGAATGCGGTGTCTCCACCGGGCTCGACCCGCTCGCCGTGCAGCGGGCGGCGCACGAGATCGGCGCGCGCCTCGACATCCCGGTGCGCAGCCACCGCGGCGCCGGCGCGACGCGGGAGATCATCCTGCGCAAGGCGCGCGAGAATCCCAACGATCCGCACGTGCGGAGCTGACGCGCGCGGACCACCGCGCCCGGGCGCCGCGGCGCCCGCCCCACCGGAGGAGACCCACCATGTTCCATCGCATCGCGGCCGCCCTGCTCTGCCTCGCGGCGCTGGCGTCGGCCCCGGCCGGCGCGCAGACCCCGGCCGGCTATCCGAACCGTCCGGTCAAGCTCGTCGTGCCCTTCCCCACCGGACAGGCGACCGACGTCGCGGCGCGGCTGGTGGCCGAGGCCCTGTCGCGCGAGTGGGGCCAGCAGGTGGTGGTCGAGAACAAGGGCGGCGGCGCGGGCGTGCCGGGCATGGTCTACGGCCGCGACCAGGCCGCCGACGGCTACACGCTGGTGATGGGGACCAGCGCGGTGCTGGTCGTCAATCCGGCGATCATCGACAAGCTGCCGTACGACCCGATGAACGACTTCGTGCTGATCGGTCCGGTCTTCCGCAACCCGCTGATCGTGGTGGCCAGCGAGTCCTCGCCGATCCGGTCGATCAAGGACCTCGTCGACGCCGCCAAGAAGCAACCGGGCAAGCTGCAGTGGGGCTACCCCGGGGCCGGCACGACGCAGCACCTGACCGGCGAGCTGTTCAAGCAGGTCGCCGGCATCGACGTCCAGGGCGTGATGTACAAGGGCAGCGCCGCGGTGGTCACCGACATGCTCGGCGGACACATCCAGCTCGCGATCGACGGCGTGCCCGCGCACCTCGCCCAGATCAAGGCCGGAAAGATCCGGGCCCTGGCGTCCACCGGCGCGGCACGCGCACCGCAACTGCCCGACGTGCCGACGATCGCCGAGCTCGGCTACCCGGGCTTCTCCGGCGAAGGCTGGGGCGGTGTCGTCGCGCCGAAGGGCACGCCGGCCGACGTGGTGGCCAAGGTCGCGCGCGACCTGCGCAAGGTGCTGTCGGACCCGGCGATGCAGCAGCGCATCGTAGACGCCGGACTCGTCGTCGACAACATGCCGCGCGACCAGTGGCTCGCGTTCGCGCGGCAGACGTACGAGCAGTGGGGCGAGGTCGCACGGAAGAACAACATCAAGGCGCAGTGAAGGCGCCACGGGACGCGTCTCCCCGACGCGGCTTCCGCAAACGAAAAACGCCGGCTCCTCTCGGAACCGGCGTCATCCTGAATCTGGTTGCGGGGCAGGATTCCGCGTTTGTCTGCGCCTGGGCAAGCGGGTCTCCAGGCGATGCCCCCCCGCGCCAGGCGCTTTGGGGTCGCGACAGGATTTGCCAGAATTTGCCTGATGGGTAAAATTTGGACTAAATCCAAAATCATCCAAAATCGTCATGGCCGACTCCAGCATCTTCCATCGCCCGGAGTACGCCGGCATGCTGGCGCAGCAACTGCTCAGCCCCGGTCCACTCGACCAGGCACTACGCTCGGGCGTCTTCCTGTCGGGCATCCGCCGAATCGGCAAGACGACCTTCGTCCGGCAGGACCTGATCCCCGCGCTGCAGGACCGAGGCGCGCTCACGCTCTACGTCGACCTGTGGACGGACCGATCGCGCCCGCCGATGGCGCTGATGAGGGACGCAGTCCGACAGGCCATCGCCAGCCTCGTTCAGCCCGGCTCGTCCCTCCTCGACCGGCTCCGGAAGACCAAGGGCGTGAACTTCGGCGCGGCCGGCTTTTCCTTTGGAATCCAGCTGGACACGCTGGGAGAGCCCGGCGGGGCGTCCCTCGCCGACGTCTTCGTCGAGCTCGTCCGAAAGGCCGAGGGCGACGTCGTGCTGATCATCGACGAAGTGCAGCAGGCCGTCGCCACGCAGGACGGTCAGGACATGCTCTTCGCCCTCAAGGCCGCCCGGGACACCGTCAACACGGCGACCGACCTTCCCGGCAAGTTGCTCATCGTCGGCACCGGATCCCACAAGTCGCTCGTCACGGACATGGCCACGCGCCGATCGCAAGCCTTCGCCGGCGCCCACACGGCCTCCTTCGAGCCGTTGGGGAAGGCGTACGTCGAATGGTTCCTGCGCCGCATCGAGGCCGCCAACCTGGTTCCTCCTCCCGTGGACGCGGCGTTCGAAGGCTTTCAGCGGATGGGGCACCGGCCCGAGGAACTGTCCAAGGCGATCCGCCAGTTCCAGGACGAGGTGGCCGCCGGCCGGAGCGTCGATCCGGCCATGTCGTTCGCCACGATATGCGCGACCATCGCCACGAACGCGGCCGACATCGAAATCCGGACGATCGAAGACGCAGGCGAACTCGCCGTTCTCGCGTTCTCGCGCATCGCAGGAGGCCAGAACCGCGGCCTGTACGCAACGGACACGCTCGCCGCGTTCTCCCGCGAGCTCGGCCGGGAGATCTCGACGAACGACATGATCCCGGTGATCGACAAGCTCGTGGCCGCGAACCTGATCCTGCGACGCGGACACGGCCAGTTCGAAGTCGCGGATCCGTTCGTCCAGCGAGCGTGGGCCCAGCACATGCAGATGCGCCAGGCCCTGACGCCGCCTCCCGCCCCTTCGGCGATGGACGCGAAGAACTGACTCGCTCGGCCGGTCGAGTCGCACGATACGACCCTCGAACCACTCCGGGGTCCGCCATGAAAATCGTCAAGTGCGGCAACGGCAAGAAGGGCCAGGTGACCATCCCCCGGGCCGTGCTCGACCGACTCGGCATCGTCGAGAACACGCCCATGCTGCTCGACGTCACCGACGACGGCGCGATCGTGCTGCGCCAGGCAGCGGTGCTGCCGGTCGAGACCTACAGCGACGCGCGCATCGCCGAGTTCGAGCGCGAGGGCGCGGTCGGCGGCGACGATCGCGCCGCCGCGCGCGCTGCTCGATTGCGGGACCGAAACTACCAAAGAAAAACGCCAGCCCCTCTCGGAACCGGCGTCATCCTGAATCTGGTTGCGGGGGCAGGATTTGAACCTGCGACCTTCGGGTTATGAGCCCGACGAGCTGCCAGACTGCTCCACCCCGCGTCTGGAACCGATGACTATAGCACGTTCCGACCGCACCCCGCAAACCGTCGGCGTGGCCGCACGGCGTTCGCTGCTACACTCGATCGCACACCCCTTCCCTGCACGCGCATGAAGTTCTGCTCGGCCTGCGGCCACGACGTCGTCCACGAGGTGCCCGCCGGCGACAACCGCCCGAGGTACTGCTGCCGGCAGTGCGGCACGATCCACTACCAGAACCCGAAGATGGTGGTCGGCACGGTCACGGTGTGGGAGGACCGCGTGCTGCTGTGCAAGCGCGCGATCGAGCCGCGCTACGGCTTCTGGACGCTGCCCGCGGGCTTCATGGAGAACGGCGAGACCACCGCCGAGGGCGCCGCGCGCGAGACGCTCGAGGAGGCGGGCGCGCGCATCGAGCTCGGGCCGCTGTTCTCGCTGATCGACGTGCCGCACGTCGAGCAGGCGCACCTCTTCTACCGCGCGACGCTGCTGCACCTGGACTTCGAGCCCGGGCCGGAGAGCCTCGAGGCGCGGCTGTTCACCGAGGCCGAGATCCCCTGGGACGACATCGCGTTCCGCACCGTCGGCCAGACGCTGCGCTGGTTCTTCGAGGATCGCCGCGCGGGTTCGTACGCCCTCCACACCAGCGCGATCCGCTACGTGCCGCGCCCCTCGGCCTGAGGCGAGCCCGCCGCGCATGCTGACCTGGGTCGAGCCCGGCCGAAGGCTGCCCGACGCGTCGCGTGCGATGCGCGAGCCGAACGGTCTGCTCGCCGCCGGACGCGACCTCTCCCCGCAGCGCCTGCTCGAGGCCTACCGCGGCGGCATCTTCCCCTGGTACACCGCGGGGCAGCCGGTGCTGTGGTGGTCGCCCGATCCGCGGATGGTGCTGTTCCTCGACGAGTTCAAGCTGTCGCGCTCGCTGTCCAAGACACTGCGGCGCATCCGACGCGAGGGCAGCTGGCGCGTCGAGCTCGATCGCGACTTCGAGGCGACGATGCGGATGTGCGCGCAGCCGCGCCCCGACCAGGACGGCACGTGGATCACGCCGGACATCGTCGCGGCCTATGTCGGGCTGCACCGGATGGGGCACGCGCACTCGGTCGAGGTGCACGAGGGCGATGTCCTGGTCGGCGGCCTGTACGGCGTGTCGATCGGCCGGATGTTCTACGGCGAGTCGATGTTCGCGCGTCGCCCGGACGCCTCGAAATGTGCGCTCGCGGCGCTCGTCGCGCTGCTGCGCGAGCACGATTTCAGCGTGATAGACTGCCAGCAGGCCACGTCGCACCTCGCATCCCTCGGTGGCCGCGAGATCCCCCGCGACGCGTTCCTGGACCGGGTCGCCCATCTCACCGCGCAGCCGCCACCCGACTGGTCCGCGATGAAGGTGGACATCCCGGACGTATGAGCAGCACTCGGGCAGGCACGTGACGCATCTCAAGGAACTGCCGTTCTCGGCGCTCCAGTTCTACGCGACAGCACCCTATCCGTGCAGCTACCTCGCGGGGCACCAGGCCCGCTCGCAGGTCGCCACCCCCAACCACCTGATCAACGCGGACGTCTACTCCGAGCTCGTGCGCTCGGGGTTCCGCCGCAGCGGCATCTTCACCTACCGCCCGCACTGCGACGGCTGCCGCGCCTGCGTGCCGGTGCGCGTGCCGGTCGCCGCGTTCGTGCCCGACCGCAGCCAGCGCCGCGCGGCCAAGCGCCACGCCGACCTGCGCACGCTGGTGGCCCGGCTGGGCTTCGTGCCCGAGCACTACGCGCTGTACCTGCGCTACCAGTCGACCCGCCACGCCGGCGGCGGCATGGACCACGACAGCCGCGAGCAGTACGCGCAGTTCCTGCTGCAGAGCAAGGTCAACACGCGGCTGGTGGAGTTCCGCGACGCCGAGGGCACGCTGCGGATGGTGTCGATCATCGACCTGCTCGACGACGGGCTGTCCTCGGTCTACACCTTCTTCGACCCGGACGTGCCGCACTCGAGCTACGGCACCTTCAACGTGCTGTGGCAGATCGAGCAGGCGCGTCAGCTCGGCCTGCAGTACCTGTACCTCGGCTACTGGATCGCCCAGAGCCCGAAGATGGCCTACAAGGCGCGCTTCCGCCCGATCGAGCAGCTGGTCGGCGGACAGTGGCGGCCGCTGCAGGGGGGCTGAGCCCCCGCGATGTTCCCGAGCCCGTACGCGCTCGCGCGACCGTTCCTCTTCGCGATCGATCCGGAGCGCGCCCACGACCTGACGCTGGGCTCGCTCGACGCACTGGCCGCCACCGGTGCACTGCGCGCGGCGGCGGGATGCCGCGTCGAGGATCCGGTGGAGCTGCTCGGGCTGCGCCTGGCCAACCGCGTGGGGCTCGCGGCCGGGCTCGACAAGAACGCCGCGCACGTCGATGCGCTCGCGCAGATGGGCTTCGGCTTCGTCGAGGTCGGGACCGTCACGCCCAGGCCGCAGCCCGGCAACCCCAGGCCGCGGATGTTCCGCCTGCCCGAGGCCGACGCGCTGATCAACCGGATGGGCTTCAACAACCTCGGGCTCGACGCGTTCGTCACGAACGTGACGAAACGCCGTTCCGACGTCGTGCTCGGACTGAACATCGGCAAGAACGCCGCCACGCCGATCGAGCGGGCGACCGACGACTATCTCGAGGGGCTGCGCCGCACCTGGCCGCACGCCTCCTACGTGACGGTCAACATCTCGTCGCCCAACACCAAGAACCTGCGCCAGCTGCAGGGCGGCGACGAGCTCGGCGCGATGCTGGCCGCGCTCGGACGCGAACGCACCGCGCTGCGCCGCGCGACCCGGCGCGAGGTGCCGATGCTGGTGAAGATCGCGCCCGACCTCGACGACGCGCAGATCGACGCGATCGCGACGGTACTGGTCGAGCAGTCGGTCGACGGCGTGATCGCGACCAACACCACCGTCTCGCGCGAGGCGGTGAAGGGGCTGCGGCACGCGGACGAGGCGGGCGGCCTGTCGGGCGCGCCGGTGCGCGAGCCGAGCAACCGCGTGATCCGCGCGCTGCGCGAGCGGCTGCCCTCGCGCTTCCCGATCGTGGGCGTGGGCGGCGTGATGTCGGGCGAAGACGCACGCGCCAAGCTGGACGCGGGCGCGGACGTGGTGCAGCTCTACACGGGGCTGGTCTATCGCGGGCCGGCGCTGGTCGGCGAGTGCGCGCGCGCGCTCCAGACGCGGGCGGCGTCGCGCGCGGACGCGCCGGCCGGGCGGGCGAAGGCCGCGGCGCGCGCCGGCTGAGGCCGGGGGCGGCAGGCCGGCGGCCGCACAGGTCGGCCGCACAGGTCGGCCGCACAGGTCGGCCGCACGCGTCGGCCGCACGCGTCGGCTGCTCGCGTCGGCTGCTCCCGTCGGCCGCGCCGGGCCGACGCGCGGCTCACCCGCTCAGTCGGGCTCCACCCGACCCAGCCGCCGCGCGGCGGCGTTCAGGCGCACCGGCTGCCCGTGCGGCGTCGCCTCGGCCGCGGTGCGCCATGCCTCGCGCAGGCCCGCGAGCGCGAGTGGCGCGGCCACACCTCTGTCGAGCAGCAGCCGCTCGAGCGCGGCCAGCCAGTGGCGGTAGTAGGTGTCGCCCCGGTCGGGGTCGCCGGCGGCCTGCGCGTCGCGGATCGCACGCGACAGGTACTGCGCCCACTCGCCCCACTCGAACAGGCCGCGCTGGTGCAGCGCGACGGTGAGCGCGAAGGCCTGCGCCTGCCACGGCTCGGCGAAGACCGGCCCCTCGGCGTCGCAGGGCAGGCCGGGCACCGCGAGGCCGGCCACGCGCGCGGCGTCGGCGGGCCGCCCCTCATGTCGCACCGGTTCGCTCACGCCGCCCGCGCCGCGGCGACCGGCTCGAGGTACGGCTCCCAGGCGTCGACGTGCACGCACGTGGCGGTGGTGTCGGGCCCCCAGAGCTCGGCCGCCTCGAAACGCACCGTGTAGAGCCACTGCGGACAGGGGTCGCCGTCGCGCGCGTGGGTGTCAGGGTAGACGTGCGCGCCGTGCACGGACACGACCAGGCCGGTGCGGCCACGCACGTAGCGCGGCAGCCGGGTGTGGCCGGACGGGTTCATCGTGCGGGCCCGAACGGCGTCGCCGGGCGCGAAGCGCGCGGGGGCCGGCGCCTCGCGCTGCGTCGGGGTGCCTGCGGCCAGCGCGGCCGGCACCGCGGCGGCCGCGAGCCGACGCGGCAGCGCGGCGCCGGGGCCGCGCGCGCGGCCGTCGGCGAGCTCCGCCTCGGTGACCAGGCCGCGGTCTTTCAGCAGGCGCAGCACGCCCTCGAACCAGATCCGGTAGTAGCTGCTCGACAGGTAGGCGCCGGGCGGCAGCGACTCGCGCGCATGGCGCGACTGGTCGAGGTTCCATGCGCCGCTCGCACCCATCGCGAGCGTGAGCGCGAAGACCCGCCGCTCCCACTCGTCGTGGAACCAGGGCTCGCCCGGCTCGGGCTGCACCGGCCCGAACCCCTGCATGCCGCCCAGGTCCTGCCCGCCGTTCATCGTGCGCCCTGCACGGCCGAGGCGGCCAGCGGGTCGCCGGTGCCGATCATCGAATCTCGGGTGACCAGCGCGGCGAGCGCCGCCTCGGACCAGCCCTCGGTGCCCGCGGGCCGCTGCGGCACGACCAGGTAGCGCAGCTCGGCGGTCGAGTCGAACACGCGGATCTCGGTGCCCTCGGGCACGGGCGTGCCGAAGTCGGCGAGCACGCCGCGCGGGTCGATGACGGCGCGCGAGCGGTACGGCGCGGACTTGTACCAGACCGGCGGCAGCCCGAGCACCGGCCACGGATAGCACGAGCACAGCGTGCAGACCACGAGGTGGCGAACGCCCGGCCCGTCGAACAGCGCCACCATGTGCTCGCCCTGGCGGCCGCTGCAGCCGAGCTCGGCGATCGCGGCGGTGGCGTCGGTGCGCAGCCGCTCGCGGTACGCCGGATCGGCCCAGGCCTTCGCGACGACGCGCGCGCCCTCGTGCGGGCCGATGCGGTGCTCGTAGGTCTCGATCAGCGCATCGAGCGCGGCCGGATCGACCCAGCCCTTGTCGACGAGCAGGGTCTCGAGCGCGCGCACGCGCAGTTCCATCTCGGACAGCGTGCTGCCGTGGGGATGATCGCCGGACACCGGGTCGCCTCCTTTGCCGGCGATCTTCGCACATAGAATCGGGCCGATGGCCGAGATCGTGCTCACGACGCTGAACGCGCGCTGGACCCATGCGTCGCTGGGGCTGCGCTGCCTGCTGGCCAACCTCGGCCCGCTGCGCGACCGTGCGCGGATCGAGGAGGCGACGATCGCCACGCCCCTCGACGATGTCGTGGCGCGGCTGCTCGCCGGCTCGCCGCGGGTGATCGGGCTGGGCGTCTACATCTGGAACGTCGAACGCACGACCGAGCTGGTGCGCGCGCTGCGCTCGGCCGCGCCCTCGGTGAAGCTGGTGCTCGGCGGGCCCGAGGTCAGCCACGAGACCGACGCGCAGGAGATCGTGCGCCTGGCCGACCACGTGGTCACCGGCTCGGGCGAGCTCGCGTTCGCGACGCTGGCGCGTCAGCTGCTCGACGGGCCGCGCCCGCTGCAGAAGGTCGTGCACGGCGGCCAGCCGCCGCTCGCCGAGCTCGAGCTCCCGTACGCGCTGTACGACGACGCGGACCTCGCGCACCGGCACCTGTACGTCGAGGCCTCGCGGGGCTGCCCGTTCAAGTGCGAGTTCTGCCTGTCCGCGCTCGACCGCACGGCCTGGCCGTTCGAGCTGCAGCGCGTGCTCGACGCGCTGGCCTCGCTGCACGCGCGCGGCGCGCGCCGCTTCCGCTTCGTGGACCGCACCTTCAACCTCAAGGCCGCCACCGGCCGCGCGATCCTCGAGTTCTTCCTCGCACGGCTCGAGGCGGCTCCGGACGAGCCGCTGTTCGCGCACTTCGAGCTGGTGCCCGATCACCTGCCCGAGGCGCTGAAGGACGCGATCGTGCGCTTCCCGCCGGGCGCGCTGCAGTTCGAGATCGGCATCCAGACCTGGAACCCCGAGGTGCAGGCGCGGATCTCGCGCCGCCAGGACGACGCGCGCGCCGAGGCCAACCTGCGCTGGCTGCGCGAGCACACCCGTGCGCACCTGCACGTGGACCTGATCGCGGGGCTGCCGGGCGAGGACCTCGCGAGCTTCGGCGCGGGCTTCGACCGGCTGGTCGCGCTGCGGCCGCACGAGATCCAGGTCGGCATCCTGAAGCGGCTGCGCGGCGCGCCGATCGCGCGGCACACGCAGGCCTTCGCGATGCGCTTCGCCGAGCGCGCGCCGTACGAGGTGCTGCAGACCTCGACGATGACGGCGGACGAGATCGCCCGCGTCGCGCGCTTCGCGCGGTACTGGGACCTGGTCGGGAACTCGGGGCGCTTCCCGCGCACGCTGCCCGCGCTTCTCGGCGAGGCGCCGTTCGAGCGCTTCATGGCGTTCTCGGACCGGCTGTGGGCCCGCACCGGCGCGACCCACAGGCTGGCGCCGGAGACGATCGCGGAGGCGCTGCACGCCTGGCGCATCGAAGTCGACGGCGTGCCCGCGGCCGAGGCCGCGGCGTCGATCGCGGCGGACTATGCGGGCAGCGGAGCGCGGGGGCGGCCGGGGTTCATGCCGCGCGGGCTGGCGGGTGGGACGCACGGTCAGGCGGGGAGCACGCCCGGCGCGCCAGGCGGGACGCTCGGCGCGGCAGGCGGCGCGCCCAGGCTCGAGGCCGGGGCGCCGGACGGGCGTCGCGCGGCGCCGACGGGGCCGACGGGGCCGACGCAACCGACGCGGCCAACGCGGCCGACGCGGCAGGCGCGGCACGCGGCCGACGCGGCACTGCGCGCAGCGGACGTCGACGCGGTGCGCCGCTGACCGATCGGCTGCGCGGTTGCGCCCGGGAATCCGGAACGCGCGCCGGCGCGCACGCTTGCCATCGCCCGCCGGAGCGCCGATTCTTTCCACCCGTGGAGACCTGAATTCCTCCAGGGTGGAATATGGACCTCAAGTCCGAGCTGCGTGTCCTGGGTCTGTTCGAGCTGTTCGCCGCCGCCGGACAGCCGATGCAGGTCTCCGAGCTGGCCGAGCGGCTCGGGGCACCGCTCTCAAGCTGCTTCAAGCTGGTGCGGGCGATCGAGGAGCGGGGCTACCTGTACGCCCCGGGCGCGCGCGGCGCGCTCTACCCCACCCGGCGCCTGCACGACCTGGGACGCACCCTCCTCGAGCACGATCCGGTCTCGGCGACGATCCGCGTACAGCTCGCCGCGCTGCGCGATACGGTCGGCGAGACGGTCTGCCTGGGCGTGCGCCGGGGCCGTGACGTGGTGTTCCTGGAGGTGGTGGAGTCGCCGCACGCGATCCGCTTCACGCTCGCGGCGGGCGACACGCGCTCGCTGCACGCGAACGCCACCGGCAAGGCGATCCTGTCGACGCTGCCGCCCGCGGCGCTGCGGCGCGCGCTGCAGGAGCTGAGCTACGAACGGCATTCGGCGAGCACGCTGACCGACGCCGAGGCGCTCGCCGCGGACATCGAGCGCAGCCGCGCGCGCGGCTGGTTTCTCAACGCCGGCGAGGCGGTCGCCGACGCCCTGGCGATCGCCGTCCCGGTACGGATCGGCGGCGACGGCTACGGGCTGGGCATCGTCGGACCCACCTACCGGATGGAGCCGCTCCTCGACGGGCACCTTCGCGCGCTGCGGGCTGCCGCCGACGCGATCGCCCTGGACCGACGCTGAGGCCGCGGCACGCGGCGGCACGCAGACACGCACACACGCACACACGCACACACGGAGACACGCCATGCGAGGCTTCCTCAAGACTGTCCTGATCGGGGTCGGCGCCGCCTGCGCGATCGCCGGACCGGTTCACGCGCAGGCCCCGGCCTATCCGTCGGGTCCGGTGCGCTTCGTCGTGCCGATCGGCCCGGGCAGCAGCGGCGACACGCTGACCCGCGCGCTGGCCGAGCGCTTCCGGGCCCTGACCGGGCAACCGGCGATCGTGGAGAACCGGCCCGGCGGGGACCTGGTGGTCGCCACGCAGAACGTGCTCGGCTCGCCCGCCGACGGGCACTCGGTGCTGATGGTCACGACCAGCGTGATGATCCTCAACCCGATGTACCTGAAGGACCTGCCGTACAAGGCGCAGGACCTGCGGCCGGTGATGCAGCTCACGCGGCACATGGCCGCGCTCGTCACCGCCAGCGACTCGCGATTCCGCACGCTCGGCGACCTGCTCGCTGCGGCCCGCGACAAGCCGGGCTCGCTCGGCGTCGCAACCTACGGCAACTACTACCGGCTGGGCGCGATGACGCTCGCCGGGCGCACCGGCACGCGGTTCAACCACGTGCCGTACAAGGGCGCCTCGCAGGTGCTGCCCGACGTGGTGAGCGGCGTGGTGGACACCGGCCTGGTCGATCCGGGCGCGGCGACCTCGCTGATCGGCTCGGGCAAGCTGCGCGCGCTCGCGGTCACCGGAACCCGCCGCTACGACACGCTGCCCGACGTGCCCACCGTGGCCGAGAGCGGCTTCCCGGGCTACGAGCTGCACACCTTCCTGGGCTATGCGGTGCACGCGCAGACGCCCGAGCCGGTCGCGCGCCGGCTCGAGGAGCTGCTGCTGCAGGCGGCCAATCAGCCCGAGTTCCGAGAATTCGTCGCGAAGCAGGGAGGCGCGGAGTTCGTCGGTGCGAACGCCCGCCAGTTCGCCGAGTCGATCGAGCGCGAGACGAACCGCTACCGCGAGCTCGCGGGGCAGGCCGGCGACGCGATCCAGCGCTAGCCGGATCCGCGCCCGCGCGGACACGACAGGGAGACGGACATGCTGAAGACGAAGTTCACCGAGATGTTCGGCGTCGAACATCCGATCGCATTGGGCGGCATGCAGTGGGTCGGGCGGGCGCCGCTGGTGTCGGCGGTCGCCAATGCCGGCGCGCTGGGGTTCCTGACCGCCCTGACGCATCCGACACCGGAAGGGCTCGAGCAGGAGGTGCGGCGCTGCCGCGAGCTCACGGACCGGCCGTTCGGCGTCAACCTCACGATCCTGCCCACGCTGCGCTCGACGCCGTATCCGGAGTACCGGCGCGCGATCATCGAGAGCGGCGTGAAGGTCGTGGAGACGGCCGGCTACAGCCCCGAGGAGCACATCGCCGACTTCCGGCGACACGGCATCAAGGTCATCCACAAGTGCACCTCGGTGCGCCACGCGCTCAAGGCGCAGACGGTCGGGGTCGACATGATCTCGATCGACGGCTTCGAGTGCGCCGGGCATCCGGGCGAGGACGACGTGCCGGGGCTGATCCTGATCCCGGCCGCCGCGGACCGGGTGACGCTGCCGATGATCGCCTCGGGCGGATTCGCCGACGGGCGCGGGCTGGTGGCCGCGCTCGCGCTCGGCGCCGAGGGCATCAACATGGGCACGCGCTTCCTGTGCACGGCCGAGTCGCCGATCCATCCGCGGATCAAGCAGCGGATCGTCGAGGCGAGCGAACTCGAGACGGACCTGATCCTGCGCACGCTGACGAACACCACGCGGGTGGCGCGCAACACGGTCAGCCAGGAGGTGCTGTCGATCGAGGGGCGCGGCAACGCGACCATCGACGATCTTCGGCATCTGGTCGCCGGCGTGCGCGGCGGCACGGTCTACGAGTCGGGCGACGCCGATGCGGGCATCTGGTCCTCCGGCATGGTGCAGGGCCTGATCCACGACATCCCCACCTGCGCGGAGCTCGTGCAGCGCATCGTGCGCGACGCCGAGGCGATCCTCGGCGAGCGCCTGCAGCGCATGCGCGTCGCGCCCGCGCTCTGACCCGCCCGCCGACCCACGGAGCCCACGAACCATGCCCGGTGTCCAGCACGAGCGCGACGGATCGGTCGCCGTCCTGACGCTCGACGAACCGCAGACCCTGAACGCGCTGACGCCCGAGCTGCTGACCGAGCTCGCAGGCACGATCGCACGGCAGACCGACGATGCGTCGGTGCGCGCGCTGGTGCTGACCGGCGCCGGCCGGGGGTTCTGCTCGGGGCAGAACCTGAAGACGGCACGGGTCGCCTCGGCGGAGCTGTCCGACTGGGTGACGAGGTGGTACTGGCCCGCGTTCAGGGCGCTGCGCGAGTGCCGGGTGCCGGTCGTCGTCGCGGTCAACGGCGTCGCCGCCGGGGGCGGGTGCAGCCTCGCGATGGCCGGGGACCTGATCGTCGCGGCGCGCTCGGCGAAGTTTGTTCAGGTCTTCAGCCGCATCGGGCTGGTCCCGGACCTGGGCTCGACCTGGCTGCTGCCCCGGCTGGTGGGCCGCCAGCGTGCGCTCGAGATGATGCTGTTCAACGAGCCGCTCGGCGCGGAGCAGGCGCTGCAGTGGGGCATGGTGCACGAGGTCGTCGACGACGAGGCGCTGCTCGAGGGCGCGCTGCGGGTGGCCCGCAGGCTGGCCGACGGACCGACCCGCGCGCTGGTCGCCACGCGCCGACTGCTCGATGCGGGCGAGCAGGCAAGCTTCGCCGCGCAGTTCGCCGCGGAGATCGAGGTGCAGGCGGTGATGCGCGACTCCGCCGACGCGATCGAAGGCCGGCGCGCGTTCGCGGAGCGACGCCCGCCCCGCTTCACCGGAGCCTAGGCGGCCGGTCCCCGCTCGGCGGGCCGCCCGACCTGTGTGTCGGTGCCCAGCTCGGTCACCTTCATCAGGCAGGCCCAGTCCTCGGCGCCCCAGCCCTTCGCGCACGCGGCGACGAACTGCTGGTGCAGCATCGCCCCGTAGGGCACCGGCGTCATCGTGCGCTGCGCCAGCTCGAGCGTGACGCGCAGGTCCTTCAGCGCGAGGGTCATGCTGCCCTCGGGCGAGAAGTCGCGCGCGAGGATCTTGCGCTTCATGCGCCGCTTCATCTGCTCGCTCGCGCCGCTGTTGGTGCTGACCACGTCGAACAGCACGTCGGGATCGATGCCGGCCCGCACGCCGAGCAGGAAACCCTCGCAGGCGCCGGCGAGGTTGATCGCCGCCACGAGGATGTCGATCGACTTCACGATCGATGCGTTGCCGATCGGACCGACATGGTGGATCGTGGTCGCGAAGCAGCGGAACAGCGGCTCGATGCGCGCGAAGAGCTCGGGGTCACCCCCGCAGATCACCGAGGCGCGAGCGGCGCGCGCGCCCACCACGCCGTTGCCCACCGGCGCCTCGAGCATGCCCACGCCGCGCTCGGCGAGCGCGGCCGCGATGCGGCGCGCGGACTCGGGAAAGTTGGTGGTCAGGTCCACCAGCACGAGGCCGTCGCGCGCCGCCTGCACGATCCCGTCGGGGCCGAGCGCGACCGATTCGACCTCGGCCGGTCCGGGCAGGCAGGTGAACACCACGTCGGCCTGCCGCGCGGCCGCCACCGGCGAGTCGACCGCGCGCGCGCCGGCAGCGACCGCGCGCGCGAGGGCTGGCGCGTCGACGTCGAACACGTCGACCTCGTGCCCGCGGGCGACCAGGTGGGTGCAGATCGGCAGACCGATGTTGCCGGTCCCGATGAATCCGAGTCTCATGCCGTGGTCCGGGGACGGGTCGCGGGGATCATTTCGGCGCCACCTGCTTCGTCAGCGCGCCGAGCTCGTCGAACTCGCGGCGCAGCTCGCGTGCGAGCGCCGCGCCGCGCGCGGCGGCGGGCACTTCGCCCAGGCCCGCGAGGTACGACTGGAACCGAGGGTGCTGCGAGGCCTTGAGGAAGGCGTCCTCGAGCCGGGCGATCACCTCGGGCGGCGTGGCCTTCGGCACGACGATCGCGCGCCAGAAGACCGTCTCGGTCGAGCCGACACCGAGCGCATCCAGGCCCACCGCCTGAGGGAACAGCGGATTGTCGGCGGCCGAGGTCAGCAGCAGGCACTTCGCGCGGCCGGCCTTCGCATGCGGCAGGATGCTCGCGATGCCGCCGGCATAGAAGGTGATGTGACCGCCGACGAAGTCGCGCGCGGTCTCGGAGGCGCCACCGAAGGACACCGGGCGCACCTGCAGGCCGAGCGCGGCGAACAGGCGCTCCGCCCCCAGGTGCAGCATGCCGCCCACGCCCTCGTGACCGTAGGTGTAGCGGCCGGGATTGCGGCGGATGTTCTCGACGAGCTCGCGGCCGGTCGAGGCCGGGAAATCCGGGGCGGCGCAGATCACGAACGGCGCCTTGGAGAACTGCACCACCGGCAGGTAGTCGTCGGGCGTGTACGGCACCGGCTGGCTGTGCGGACTGGCGGTGAGCGGGCCGTTCCAGACCGCCCCGATCGTGTAGCCGTCGGGCTTCGCCTGGGTCAGCTGACCCATCCCGAGCGTGCCGCCCGCCCCGGGCCGGTTCAGCACCACCACGCGCTGACCGAGGATCGGCTCGACCAGTTCGGCGAGCAGCCGCGCCTGCAGGTCCATGCCGCCGCCGGGCGCGATCGGCGTGATCATCTCGATCGGACGCGCCGGATACTGGGCGGCCGCGCCGCACGGCACGAGGCCGAGCGGCAGCGCGAGCAGCCACAGCAGACCGGTGGCGAGCCGACGGCGCAGCACGCGCCGCGCGATGCGGTCGATCCGGTTCTCGGACATGCGGGTCTCCTCCCCAGTAGGCCGCGTCGCGGTCAGTGCCGCTGCCTGGCCCAGCGCTGCTTGAACGTCGGCCCGCGCGGCGTGGGCATGTCGCGCGATGCGGTCCAGCCGCCGGCGAGCGGCAGGCTGCGCACGCGCCCGTCCTCGCCCCCGAGCCGCCCGAGCACCCACGCGCCCATCCGCGCGAGCGGCCGGTACAGCGCGGGCCGCTTCGCGACGAACGCCCAGGCCTTCAGCCCGAGCCGCTCGGTCCACGGCCGCAGGCCGCGATCGAACTGGCGCTCGCGCAGCTTGCGCAGCAGGTCCGGCAGCGGGATCTTCATCGGGCAGACCACGTGGCACTCGCCGCACAGCGTCGCCGCCTGCGGCAGGTCGAGCGCCTTCTCGACGCCGACGTACGAGGGGGTGAGCACCGAGCCCATCGGCCCCGGATAGACCCAGCCGTAGGTGTGCCCGCCGATCTTCTGGTAGACCGGGCAGTGGTTCATGCACGCGCCGCAGCGGATGCAGCGGAGCATGTCCTGGAACTCGCCGCCGAGAAGCCCCGTGCGGCCGCCGTCGACGAGCACGAAGTACATGTGCTCGGGGCCGTCCTGCTCGCCGGGCGCGCGCGGGCCGGTGAGGATCGAGAAGTAGTTGGAGATCGACTGGCCGGTGGCCGAGCGCGGCAGCAGGCGCGCGACGGTCGCGAGGTCCTCGAGCGTGGGCAGCACCTTCTCGATGCCGGTGACCACCACGTGGACCTTCGGGGGCAGCACGGTGCACATGCCCTCGTTGCCCTCGTTGGTGAACACGGCGACCGAACCGGTCTCGGCGACCAGGAAGTTGCCGCCCGAGACGCCCATGTCCGACGACAGGAAGTGCGGCCGCAGGAACTCGCGCGCCTCGCGGGTCATCTGCGGGATGTCGGTCAGCCGCGGGCGCTGGTGCACCTTCGCGAACAGGTCCGACACCTCGTCCTTCGACTTGTGCACGACCGGCGCCACGATGTGCGACGGCGGCTCGTTGTCGTTGATCTGCAGGATGTACTCGCCCAGGTCGGTCTCGACGACCTTGACGCCCGCGGCCTCGAGGTGGCGGTTGAGCGCCATTTCCTCCGAGACCATCGACTTCGACTTGGTGACCTTGCGGACCTCGTGGCGCCTCGCGATCTCGACGACCAGCCGCGACGCCTCCTCGGGCGTCTCGGCCCACAGCACGGTCGCGCCGCGCGCGGTGGCCTCCTGCTCGAAGCGCTCGAGCCAGGCGTCGAGGTTGGCGAGCGCGCGGTTGCGCCGCTCGACCGCCTCGTCGCGGGTGGCCTCGAAGTCGTCGAGCTCGGCGATCGCGTTGGTGCGCCCGACGGTCCAGCGCTGGGACAGGATCTTGAGGTTCTGCTGCAGCCGCACGTCGGCGAGCTTCTGCCCGGCGCGCGCCTTGAAGTGCATCGACTGGACCTGCATCACGCCTCCTTCGCGGTCGGCGCCGCGGCGGCGCCGGAGTCCGCCGCGGTCGACGCCGGCGCAGCCGCGGGCTGCACCGACGCCGGCTTCGCGCTCGCCACCGACGACGGCGCGCCCGGCACCGCGTCGCCGGCGAGCACCTGCGCGACGTGCAGCACGCGCGTCGTCGTGTCGCCGGTGCGGCGCAGCCGCCCCTCGATGTTGAGCATGCAGCCGAGATCGCCGAGCACCACGCAGGGCGCGCCGCTCGCCTTGATGCGGTCGATCTTCTCGTCGACGATCGCGGTGGAGATGTCGCCGTACTTGACTGCGAAGGTGCCGCCGAAGCCGCAGCAGGCCCGCGCGTCCTTCATCTCGACCAGCTTCACGCCCGGCTGCAGCCCGAGCAGCGCGCGCGGCTGCGCCTGCACGCCGAGCTCGCGCAGCCCGCTGCAGGAGTCGTGGTAGGTGATCTCGCCCTCGAAGCGGCCGGGCAGCTTCTTCAACCCGATCACCTCGTGCAGGAACGAGGTCAGCTCCCAGGTCTTCGCCGCGAGCCCGGCGACGCGCACGCTCAGGTCGGGGTCGTCGGCGAACAGCGCCGGATAGTGCGTGCGGATCATGCCGCCGCACGAGCCCGAGGGCACGACCACGTAGTCGTACTTCTCGAACTCGTCGAGGACCTTGCGGGCGAGCGCGCGCGCGGACGGCGTGTCGCCCGAGTTCCAGCCGGGCTGGCCGCAGCACGTCTGCGCCATCGGCACCTCGACCGCGCAGCCGCCGGCCTCGAGCAGCGCGACCGCCGCCTCGGCGATTTCCGGCCGCATCACGTCGACCAGGCAGGTGATGAAGAATCCGACTCTCAAGCGACGCCTCCTCAGGTCCGCGATCATCGCATCCGGCGCAGGCCGCCTGACGGATCCGACCTCGACAGCGATTCCACGCCTTGATATAACGTACCACCATCCACGATACGGATCGCGTCCCGCTCGACGGGGCCCGGCCTCCCTCACCCCGACGATGGCCCGCAGGCACGACGAAGACGGCGGCGACACCGAAGGCGGCAGCCGCACCGCGATCCAGGTGATCGACCGCCTGGTCTCGCTGCTGGACGCGCTCGCCGAACAGCCCGAGGCGGTCAGCCTGAAGGTGCTGTCGCTGCGCACCGGCCTGCACCCCTCGACCGCGCACCGGATCCTGAACGACCTGGTGTCCGCGCGCCTGGTCGACCGCTCCGAGCCCGGCGCCTACCAGCTCGGCATCCGGCTGCTCGAGCTCGGCAACCTGGTCAAGGCGCGCCTGAACGTGCGCGACGCCGCCCTCGGCCCGATGCGCGAGCTGCACCGGCTCACGCACCAGCCGGTGAACCTGTCGATCCGGCAGGGCGACGAGATCGTCTACATCGAACGTGCAGTCTCCGAGCGCAGCGGCATGCAGGTGGTCCGCGCGGTCGGCGGCCGCGCGCCGCTGCACCTGACCTCGGTCGGCAAGCTGTTCCTCGCCGCCGACGACCCGCGCAACGTACGCGCCTACGCGACCCGCACGGGGCTTGCCGGCCACACCCGCAACAGCATCACCGAGCCCGCGAAGCTCGAGCGCGAGCTCGCGCTGGTGCGCGCGCGCGGCTATGCGAGGGACAACGAGGAGCTGGAGCTGGGCGTGCGCTGCATCGCCTCGGGCATCCGCGACGACGCGGGCAAGCTGGTCGCCGGACTGTCGATCTCGGCGCCGTCGGATTTCCTGCAGGACGACTGGATCGACCTGCTGTGCCGCACCGCCGGGCAGATCTCGGCGGCGATCGGCTTCGACCCCGAGCAGTAGCTCAGGAGCGGGTGTCAGCCACCGTGCGCACGGTGCGCGGCTGATCCTCGAGCCAGCGGCGCAGGCGCTGCGCGTCGGCGAAGCGCGACTGCGCACCCGCCGCGTCGAGCAGCACCAGGATCACCGGCCGGCCCTCGATGCGCGCCTGCATCACCAGGCACTTGCCGGCCTCGGAGATGTAGCCGGTCTTCTGCATGCCGATCGACCAGTTGGGGTCGTCGACCAGGCGGTTGGTGCTGCGGAACGTGACCTGGCGGTAACCGGTGTCGACGGTCAGGTCGTTCGCGGTCGAGTAGGCGCGGATCACCGGGTAGCCGTGCGCGGCGCGCACCATCCGGGCGAGGTCGCGGGCGTTCGAGACGTTGTTGCCCGACAGGCCGGTCGGGTCGGCGAAGCGGCTGTCGGTCATGCCGATCGCCTGCGCCTTCGCGTTCATCGCGGCGACGAAGGCCGGCACGCCACCGGGGAAATGGCGGCCGAGCGCATGCGCGGCGCGGTTCTCGGAGGCCATCAGGGACAGCTGCATCATCTCGGCGCGCGACAGCTTCGAGCCGATCGGCAGCCGCGAGCCGCTGTGGCGCTCGGTGTCGCGGTCGGCCTCGGCGATGTCGAGCATCTCGTCCATCGGCAGGCCCGCGTCGAGCACCACCATCGCGGTCATCACCTTGGTGATCGAGGCGATCGGCAGCACGGCGTCCGGGTTCTTCTCGTACAGGGTCTCGCCGGTCTGCTGGTCGATCACCATCGCGACCGACGAGCGCAGATCCAGCGGATCGTCGACCAGGTGCAGGCCGATCGCGTTGCCGATCGACAGCCGCGGCGGCTCGATGGCGCGCGGCGCGTACGAGGCGCGGACCAGCTTGCCGTTGCGGGCGGCGCGCTCGGCGCGCAGCGGGGTCTTCAGGGCCTTGGCCGGGCGTCCGCCCTGCTCGACCGCAGCCTGCTTGCGTACCGTGGTCGGCGAGACGCTCTGCGGCAGCGTGCCCTTGCGCACCGTCGGGGCGGCGACGACCTTCTTCGACGCGGCGGCCTGCGGGGCGGACTTCGAGGGGACGGCCTTGCGGGCCGGAGAGCGATCGGCAGCGGCCGATTGAAGCGGGAACTGGAGGAGGAGCAATCCGGTTGCGAGGGCAAACGTGCGGCGCCAGCGGGCGCCAGAGGTCACCGGACTCATCGACTCACACTCCCACGGAACGGGCGCGAAGTTTAGCAAACGGGAGGGGTCGCCGAACCGGAAAAGCCCCTCGGGAGAATGACTTGGCGCCAAAAGCCAACATGTCGCATCAACTTCCTGACGGACGGCGCGCGGAGCCGGAGAGAATGCGGCATGCGAGTCTTCCAGATCGAAGGAGAGTGGGGTTTCGACCACTTGCGGCTGTCGACGCGGCCCGACCCGAGGCCGGGTCCGGGGCAGGTGCTGCTGCGGATGAAGGCCGCGTCGCTGAACTATCGCGACCTGGTCGTGCCCGACCGCGGCTACGGCCAGTACACCGGCTCGCTGCCGCTGATCCCGATCTCCGACGGCGTCGGCGAGGTCGTCGAGGTCGGCGCCGGGACGACGCGCGTGAAGGTCGGCGACCGCGTCTGCCCGAGCTTCATGCAGCGCTGGATCGGCGGCGAGCTGAACCTCGAGCGGATCACCGGCTCGCTCGGCGGCCCGATCGACGGGGTGATGGCCGACTTCATGGTGCTGCCCGAGGACGGCGTGTCGATCGTGCCGCCGCACCTGACCGACGAGCGGGCCGCCACCCTGCCCTGCGCCGCGCTGACCGCATGGAGCGCGCTGGTCACCGAGGGCCGGCTGCGCACCGGCGACCGGCTGCTCGTGCAGGGCACCGGGGGCGTCGCGCTGTTCGCGCTGCAGTTCGCGAAGCTCGCCGGCGCGCACGTCACGGTCATCTCGTCGAGCGACGACAAGCTCGAGCGCGCGAAGGCGCTCGGCGCCGACGCCGGGATCAACTACGTCGCCGAGCCCGAGTGGGCGAAGGCCAGCCGCGCGATCACCGGCGGCGCGGGCTTCGACCACATCCTCGAGCTCGGTGGCGAGCGCACGCTGCCGCAGTCGCTGCGCTGCATCCGCCCGGGCGGCACGATCTCGATGATCGGCGTGCTGTCGGGCGGCACGATGAGCGCCTCGCTCGGGCTCGTCGTCACGCGCCAGGTGCGGCTGCAGGGCATCACGGTCGGCTCGCGCGACGGCTTCGAGGCGATGCTGCGCGCGATCGGGCAGCACCGACTGGAGCCGGTGGTCGACCGGGTCTTCGCGTTCGAGCAGCTGAAGGACGCGATGGCGCACCTGAAGGCCGGCGCGCACTTCGGCAAGGTCTGCATCCGGCACTGAGCCGCAGGCGGCCTCAGTCGGCTGCGATGCGCAGCGGCTCCAGCACGGCGCGCAGCGGCGCCGGCAGCGGCACCGGGCGCCGCGACAGGCGATCGACGTAGACGTGGACGAAGTGGCCCTGCGCGGCGGCGAGCTCGTCGTCGTTCGCGAAGAGCCCGATCTCGTAGCGCACGCTGCTCGAGCCGACGTGGGCGACCCGCAGCCCCGCGTGCACGGTGTCCGGGAAGCTCACCGGCGCGAAGTATCGGCGGGCCGTCTCGACGACCAGCCCGATCGCCTCGCCGGCCGCGACGTCGAGCACGCCGGCCTCGATCAGGTAGCGGTTCACGACGGTGTCGAAGTACTGGTAGTACACGACGTTGTTCACGTGCCCGTACTGGTCGTTGTCGGCCCAGCGGGTGGTGATCGGCAGGACGTGGCGGTAGGCGGCGCGGCGCTCGGGGGCAGGACGGGCGGTGCTCAACGGACGGGCTCCATCAGGGCGTGCGCGCCCGGCCCTCGGCCTGTCGCGCATGCGCGGCCGCATGGTACGCGAAGCGGGCTCACCGCCGCACGACGAGCGCGACCCCCAGTGCGACCAGCCCCATGCCGACCGCCTCGCGCACGCCGAAGGGCTCGTCGAACAGCAGCCAGGCCTGCAGCGCGGTGACCGGCGGCACCAGGTAGAGCAGGCTCGCGACGCGGGTCGCCGAGCCCCGCCGGTTCAGCCGGTACATCAGGAACACTGCGCCGATCGACAGCGCGAACACGGACCAGACGAGCGCGAACGCGAGCGGTGCGCCCCAGTCCCAGCGCGCGTCGGGCTCGAGCACTGCGGCGAGCGGCGCGGTCGCGGCGAACGCGGCCGCGTACTGGACGAACGAGCCGGTGCGCAGGTCGAAGGACGGCGCGTACCGCCGCTGGTACAGCGTGCCGGCGGTGATCGCGACGAGGCCGAGCGCCGCGAGCGCGACGCTCGACGGCGCGAGCCCCTCGGTGCCGACCCGGTGCGCGACGACCAGCGCGACGCCGCCGAAGCCGAGCGCCAGGCCGAGCCAGCGCCGTGCGCCGATCCGCTCGGTGCCGAGCGCCATCCAGATCGCGGTGAGCACCGGCTGCAGGTTGACGATCAGCGCGACGACGCCCGCGCTCATGCCGGCCGCGATCGAGGCCCAGACCCCGGCGAGGTAGGCCGCGTGGATCATCAGCCCCGCGACCGCGACGTGGCCAGCGGTGCGGCGGTCCGGCCACGGCGCGCGGGCCAGCAGGATCAGCGGCGCGAGCGCCAGCAGCGTCGCAGCGAAGCGCAGCGCGAGGAAGCCGAGCGGCGGGGCGTGCGGCATCGCGAGCCGCGCGACGACGAAGCCGGTCGCCCACAGCACCACGAAGAGTGCCGGCGCGACGGTGCCGAGGCCGCCGTCGTCGGACGCGGTCGCGCCCCGGGGCCGCGATGCCTCGCTCAACGGCGGGCCGCCACGCGGCGGCTCACGACGCGGCCGCCCGCGGGTCCGCGCGCCCCGCGCCGGCCCGCGCGTGCGCGAGCGCCTCGCGCACCGTGCCGAGGTGGATCTCGACGATGCGCTCGATCTCCGGGCAGTAGCCGCCGCCCATCGCGACCGCGACCGGCAGGCCGCGCGCGCGCGCGAACGCGAACACGCGCCGGTCGCGCTCGGCGAGCCCTTCGATCGACAGCGACAGCCGGCCGAGCCGGTCGCCCTCGTACGGATCGGCACCGGCGAGGTAGATCACGAAGTCGGGCTCGAAGCGCTCGGCGAGCACGCGCAGCGCCGCATCGAGCGCGTCGAGGTAGGCCTCGTCGCCGGTGGCGTCGGGCAGATCCACGTCGAGGTCGCCGTCGCAGCGGTGCCGGAACGGGAAGTTGCGCGCGCCGTGGATCGACAGCGTGAACACCGACGCGTCCTGACGCAGGATCTCCGCGGTGCCGTTGCCCTGGTGGACGTCGAGGTCGACGATCGCGACGCGCCGCGCGCGCCGCTCGGCCTGCATCAGCCGCGCAGCGACCGCGACGTCGTTCAGGCAGCAGAAGCCCTCGCCCCGCGCCGGGCCCGCGTGGTGCGTGCCCCCGGCGAGGTTCGCGGCCGCGCCGTCCTCGAGCGCGGCGCGACACGCGGCGAGCGTCGCGCCGACCGAGCGCCGCGAGCGCTCGACCATCGCGGGCGACCACGGGAAGCCGATCGCGCGCTGCTCGGCCTCGGTCAGCCGGCCGAGGCTCAGCCGCTCGATCCAGTCGGGCGCGTGCCCGAGCGCAAGCACACCGTCGGTCGCGGCCTCGGGCTCGTGCAGCGAGACCTCGGGCAGCTCGTGCTCGATGCGCTCGCGCAGCCGCCGGTACTTCGCCATCGGGAAGCGGTGCCCGTCGGGCAGGGGCAGCACGAAGCGGTCGCTGTAGTACGCCTTCACCGGGTCAGGATAGCATCGTGCTGCACTGCACAAAAATAACGCTTGACATCGTCCTGGACGACCCTATAATCCGTCGTGTTGCAGCGCACAAGGCTGCGTCGACAACCGCGAAGGCCCCTGCAAGCGGTTGATTCTCAAAATCAATTTTCCTGCCGAGGTTGATATGTTCACCACTCCCGATCAGATGGTTGCGATGCACAAGGCTGCGCTCGAGTCGTTCCAGGCGGTGGCCGCCAAGTCGTTCGAGGCCCTCGAGAAGCTGGCCGAGCTGAACCTGGCCGCGACCAAGACCACGATGGAAGAGTCCGCCGAGCAGTTCAAGGCGCTGCTCGAGGTCAAGGACGTCAAGGCGCTCGCCGACTTCGCCGCCGGCTCGGCCCAGCCGACCGCCGAGAAGGTGACCGCGTACACCAAGCACGTGTACGAGATCACCAGCGACACCGGCACCGAGATCGCCAAGCTGGTCGAGAAGCAGTTCGCCGACAGCAACCGCCAGCTGCACGCCGCGATCGACGCGATGGCCAAGAACGCCCCGGCCGGCAGCGAAGGCATCGTGACGTTCATGAAGTCGGCGGTCTCGGCGGCCAACACCGCCTACGACCAGGTCAACAAGGCGACCAAGCAGGTCGTCGAGCTGGCCGAGGCGAACATCGTCGCCGCCAGCAAGACCGCGACCAACGGCGCGACCCGCGCCAAGAAGGCTGCCTGATCGAGGTGGCCTCGGGGCGATCGCGGCGCACCTCGCCGCATCGCCCGTCGATCTCCTAGGGCGTCGCCGCCTCTGCTCCTCCTCGCGTCGCGAGCGACGACCCAAGGCCCGGGCCGCAGTGCGGACCCGGGCCTTTCCTTTTTCCGGGACCCCGCGGCGCGCGCGTCAGCCGATCGTGCCGCCGAGCGCGAGCACGCCGGCGCGCAGCCGCTCGAACGCGGGCTCGACCTGCGCCGCCTCGCCCTTGGCGCCGAGCTCGATGTGACGCCGCGTGCCGCCCTCGCCCACCGACGGCAGGCTGTAGACCTTGATGCCGCCGAACTCGCGCTCTACCGCCTCCATCAGCGGCGTGAGCGTCGACTCGGCCAGCTCGTAGACCAGCATCGAGCGATCGCCGCGCGCCTCGCGATGGAACAGGTCGCGGTAGTGCGTGTCGAGCACCCACTCGATCATCGGCCAGGCCATCACCGGGAAACCCGGCACGAACCAGTGCTCGCCAACCCTGAAGCCCGGGATCCGGTTGAACGGGTTCGGGACGATCTGCGCGCCCTGCGGGAACTCGCCCATCTTCAGGCGCTGCCGGTTCTCGGGCGCCGCCATGTCGGCGGCGGCCTTGCCCTCGCGTGCCATCTCCATCGTCCGCTCGGTGATCAGCCGCTCGGCCTCCGGGTGCAGCGCGAGCGGCACGCCGAGCGCCGCGGCCGCGGCCTGGCGCGTGTGGTCGTCGGGCGTCGCGCCGATGCCGCCGCAGGAAAACACCACGTCGCGCCCGGAGAGCGTCTCGCGCAGCGTCGCGACCAGCCGCTCGCGATCGTCGCCCAGGTAGCGCGCCCACGAGAGCTGCAGCCCGCGCGCGCCGAGCAGCTCGACGACCTTCGCGAAGTGCTTGTCCTGCCGCTTGCCCGACAGGATCTCGTCGCCGACGATGATCAGCCCGAAGTTCACCATGTGTGTGTCCCGTTCATGCGCGGCCGAACCAGCGGCCGATCGCCCTGCCCTGCTGCGACCAGAAGCCGCGCCCGTAGTCCCGTCCCTCGAGCTGGTCCCGGATGCCGGTCGGCACGAAGCCCGGGCGCCAGTCGGCCGTGCCGAACAGCACGTCCCAGACCGGGAACAGCACCGCGAAGTTCACGCCGCGCGCCGCGCCCTCGTGGCCGTAACCGATCGCGTGGTGCAGCCTGTGGAAGCTCGGGCTGACCAGCACCGCTTCGAGCGGGCCGGGCCAGCGCCAGCGCAGGTTCGCGTGCTGCACGCTCTGCAACACACGAGAAGCGATCAGCAGCGCGACGAACTGCCCCGGCTCCGCGCCGAAGGCGACCGCGACCAGCGCCATCGCGACGTCGCGGATCAGGTCGTCGAGCAGGTGGTTGCGCTGGTCGCTCCAGAACGTCATCTGGCGCTGGCTGTGGTGGACCGCATGCAGCGACCACCACCACTGGTAGCGGTGCTGCCAGCGGTGCAGCCAGTAGTCGACGAAGTCGAACAGCACCAGGTAGATCGCGAAGCTGACCAGCGGCAGGTCGGTGACGCCCGGCCAGAGCTGGTCGACGTTGATCCTCGAGAAGCCGAGCAGCCGCAGCTCGCCCTCGAGCCAGTCGAGCAGCGGCGTGAGCAGCGCGAACACCACGAGCGCGAAGCCGCCCAGCCGGTGAAGCAGCGTATAGAGCACGTCGGTGCGCACCGCCGCGCGGTCGACGACCGGCTCGGCCGGCCAGCGGCGCTCGAGCGCGCCGAGCACGACCGCGAGCACGACCACCTCGATCGCGCCGAGCACCACCCACTCGGTGAAGTCGAACAGCTCCTCGCCGTAGCGCATCCAGCCGAAGGCGAACAGCACCGGCTGCACGACGCCCTCGAAGAGGCCGCGCTGCAGCCACGCGACGATCTCGGAGAGCCAGCCGATCGGGTCCATCCTGCCTGCCTCAGCGCCGGTGCTCGGGATGCTCGCGCATCGTCGCGAAGCACAGCCCCTTCGCCTTGAGGCCCGCGATCAGCGGGTCGAGCGTCGGCGCCCACGGGTCCTTGCGCGACCAGATGCCGAGGTGCGCCATCAGGATGTCGCCGCCCCGGATCGTCGCGAGCGCCTGCTTGAGCAACGCGTCGTTCGGGAACTTCTCCGACGGCAGCTCGTCGCCCAGGAAGCCGGCCGGCGCCCAGTGCACGTGGGCGTAGCCGCAGGCCTTCGCGGCCGCCATCGCCTGCGGCGGCGCCTTGCCGCCCGGCGCGCGCCAGATCGGATCGAGCCCGCGGCCGGTGACCGCCTCGAAGCGCGCGCCGACCCGGTCGAGCTCGCGACACAGCGCCTTGCCGTCCCACTGCAGCGTGCGGCCCGCGTCGGCGCCGAACTGCGGGCGCACCGTCAGCGAGCCGTCGGTCCCGACCCCGCGGAAGTAGACATGGTCGAAGGTGTGGTTGCCGAACGCGTGGCCCTCGGCGACACGCGCACGCCAGTACGTGGCCCAGCGGTCGTCGAGCGAGAAGTCGCCCTCCGGGGTCTTCTCGTTCGCGAGGAAGAACGTGGCCTTCACGTCGTGCTTGCGCAGGATGCCGGCGATCCGCTCGGCCTCGCGCATGTTGCCGGTGTCCAGCGTCAGGTAGACGGTGCCCGCGGGGCACGATGCGGCCGGCGCCGGTGCCGGCGCGAGCGCGACGCCCAGCCCGGCCGCGAGCGCGGCGACCGCGCTCGCGCGCGAGCCGCCGCGCGGCGGTCGCCCGTGAGTCGTCACAGCAGCGGCGCCCGGTTGTGCAGGTAGATGCCGTGCGGCGAACGGCCGACCGGCACGGTGCGAACCACCTTGCGGCTGGCCATGTCGACGATCGACACCTGCTTGGCGAAGCGCGAGGTGACCCACAGCAGCTTGCCGTCGGCGGTCAGCTCCATGCAGTCGGGGCCGCCCGGCACCGGGATCTGGCCGACCACCTTCTGCTCCTTCATGTCGAGGATCGAGATGGTGTTGTCGACGCGGTTGCTGACGAGCAGGTGGCGCTTGTCGCCCATGCCGCGGAAGTTGTGCGCGCCGCGCCCGGTGCGGATCCTGTTGACCGTCGCGCGCCTGGCGATGTCGACGACCTCGACATAGTCCTGGCCCATGATGCCGACGTAGAGCAGCTTCTGGTCGGGCGACACCACGATGCCCGCCGGCTGCTTGCCGACCTTGAGCTTCCAGGCGACCGTCTGCGACGGCACGTCGACCGCGGCGATCTCGTCGCTGTCCTGCAGGGTCACGTACGCGAAGCGGCTGTCGTCCGAGAACCAGAGGTGGCTCGGCGCCTTCGGCAGCGGGATCTGCTTCACCAGCTTCTTGTCCTTGCCGTCCCACGCATACACGTCGACGCGGTCGAGCCGCAGCGCGGCGGTCACGAACCACTTGTTGTCCGGCGAGAACGCGAGCTGGTACGGGTCGTCGATGTTGCGCAGCCGGCCGAGCACCTTGCCGGTGATCGGGTCGAGGAAGTGCAGGTCGTTGCTGACCGCGTTCGCGACGATCAGCGTCTTGTTGTCCGGCATCGGGTACAGGTGGTGCGGCTCCTTGCCGACGTCGACGCGGCCCACCTCCTGGAAGGTCGTCTGGTCGATCAGCGACACCGACGCGTCGCGCGAGTTCAGCACGATCGCGACCTGCGCCTCGGCGATCGACGGCAGCGCGACCGAGGGGATCGAGACCGCGGCCGCGAGCGTGGCCGCGGCACGGTGGAACGAACGACGCAAGGGCTTCATGTGATGGTGTCCTCGGTATCCTAGCGGATCGATTCCCAGACCTTCTGGAGCCGCTTGAGCGATACGGGCATCGGCGTGCGCAGCTCCTGGGCGAACAGCGAGACGCGCAGTTCCTCGAGGAGCCAGCGGAACTCCTCGAGCCGCGGATCGCGGCGGCCCTTCAGCGCGGCCTGCGCACGGACGAAATTCTGAAGCATCGGCGCGATCTCGGCCAACCTGTGGGCATCCCGGGCCGGGTCGGCGCGCAGTTTGTCCAGACGGGCGGACGCGGCCTTCAGGTAGCGCGCCACGTGCGGCAGCCGGGTGGCGTCGGTGGACGACACGAAGCCCTTCGGCAGCAGCCCGGCGACCTGCTGCGCCACATCGGCCGCCACCTGCGGGAAACCCTTCGCGCCGGCGAGCTTCCTCTGCAGCGTCGCGTGCTCGGCGAGCAGCGTGCCGAGGGTGCGCGCGAGCTCCTGCCCCACCAGCGCGAGCCGCGGCCGCGCCTCGGCGACGCGCGCCTCGAACGCGGCACGGTCTGCGGGCAGCGGGTCGGCGAGGCAGGCGCGCTCGATCACCGCGGCGACCAGCTCGCGCTTGAGGTCCTCCGCGGTGCCGAACGGCATGTACAGCATCGCGAGGCGCTGCGCATCGGGCAGGTTCTTCTCGAGCCACTTGAGCGGCTCGCGCAGCGCGATCGCGAACAGCCGCCGCAGCCCGGCCCGGTGCTCGCGCTGCGCCTGCTCGGTCTCGTCGAAGACGCGCAGCTCGACCGCGTCGCCCCGGTCGACCAGCGCCGGGAAGCCGATCAGCGTCTCGTCGCCGCGCGGGCCGACGCCGGCCAGCTCGAGCAGCTCCGGCAGCGGACCGAACGACCAGTCGACGAAGCGCTCGCCGGCGCGGCGCGCCGCGGACGAGGCGGCGCCCGCGGGGCCACGGGCCGCGGAAGCGTCGACCGGACCGACCTCGTCCGCAGCCCCGCTCGCGATCGCCGGCGCGGCCGGGCCGCGTGCGCCCCGCGCGCCCGCGCCCCCTTGCGCCGGCGCGCCCGCGCCCACCCCCGCGGCCCGCAGCGCCGCCTGGAAGCTGCCCTGGGCGCTCGCGCCGAGCTGCGCGCGCAGCTGCGCGAGCTTGCGCGAGGCCGCGAGGAAGCGGCCGTGCTCGTCGACGACACGAAAGTTCATGAAGAGGTGCGGCGCCAGCGTCTCGAGCCGGAAGTCGGTCGCCGCGACGCGCGTGCCGCCGTGCTCGCGCAGGTCCTCGATCAGCGCGTCGACCAGCGGCCGCGCGGCGCCCGCCTCGCCCGCGCGCGCGACGAACTCCGCGGCCCGCGCATCGAGCGGCAGCAGGTGCCGACGGTGCTTCTGCGGCAGCGACTTCAGCAGCGCCGCGGCCTTGTCGGCGAGCATCCCCGGCACCAGCCACTCGGCGCGGACCGCGTCGACCTGGTTGAGCGCATAGAGCGGCACCTGCAGCGTCACGCCGTCGTCGTCCGCACCCGGATCGAAGTGGTAGGTCGCGTCGAAGCCGACGCCGCGCATCTCGACGCGGCGGGGGAAGTTGCGGTGGTCGACGCCCTCGGCGTCCTTGCGCATCAGCTGCTCGCGCGACAGCTTCAGCAGCGCCGGCGTGTCGCGGCTCGCCGCGCGCCACCAGCGCTCGAGCTGCTGGCCGCTGGTCACGTCGGCCGGCACCTGCGCGTCGAACCAGTCGAACAGGAAGCCCTCGTCGACCAGCAGGTCCGGGCGTCGCATCTTCGCCTCGAGCTGCTCGACCTCGGCGACCACCTTGCGGTTGTGCCGGAAGAACGCGCAGTCGCTGTCCCAGTCGCCGGCGACCAGCGCCTCGCGGATCAGCAGCTCTCGGGCGAGCCGCGGGTCGATCGACGCGTAGTGCGCGCGCCGCTGCGCGTAGACCGTGAGCCCGTACAGCGTGCCGCGCTCGAGCGCGACCACCTGGCCTGCCTTCTTCTCCCAGTGCGGCTCGCTCCACGCGCGGCGGATCAGGTGCGAAGCGGCCTGCTCGACCCAGGACGGCTCGATGCGCGCGACCGTGCGCGCGTAGAGCTTGCCGGTGTCGACCATCTCCGCGGCCATCACCCAGCGCGCGCCGGCCGAGCCCTCGGCCTTCTCGCCCGCGCGGGCGGCGTCGGCCGCCTGCTGCTGGCGCGCCGAGCTGCGCCTGGAGAGCCCCGAGCCCGGGTGCAGCCAGAACTTCGTCGCGTGCGTGCCGAAGTACCAGGGCTCGTCGGGCGAGCGGGTGCCGAGGTTGCCGAGCAGCCCGGCGAGCAGCGCGCGGTGCAGCGGCTCGTAGGGCGCGGGCGCCTCGTTCGGCACCCAGTGCAGCTCGGCCACCGCCTCGGAGAGCTGCCCGTGCACATCGGCCCACTCGCGCAGCTTGCGCACCGACAGGAACTCGCGCTCCAGCCGCGACGCGAACGCGCGGTTCGACTCGCCCGGCCCCTTGCCCGCCCGGACGTGGTCCCAGAGCTTCACCAGCGACGCGAAGTCGGAGCGCGGGTCGACGAAGCGCGCGTGCGCCTGGTCGGCCGCCTGCTGCCGATCGGGCGGGCGCTCGCGCGGATCCTGCACCGACAGGGCGGAGGCGACGACCAGCGCCTCGCGCAGGCAGCCCCGTTCGCGCGCGGCGAGCAGCATCCGGCCGATCCGCGGGTCGACCGGCAACCGCGCGAGCTGCTGGCCGACCTTGGTGAGTCGGCCATCGGCGTCGACCGCGTCGAGCTCGGCGAGCAGGTCGAAGCCGTCGGTGATCGCGCGGCGCGGCGGCGGGTCTACGAACGGGAACGCCTCGATGTCGGCGAGCTTCAGCGCCTTCATCCGCAGGATCACCGAGGCGAGCGACGAGCGCAGCACCTCCGGATCGGTGTACGCGGGCCGCTTCGCGAAGTCGGCCTCGTCGTAGAGCCGGATGCAGATGCCGTCGGCGACCCGGCCGCAGCGGCCGGCGCGCTGGTTCGCCGCGGCGCGCGACACCGGCTCGATCTGCAGCTGCTCGACCTTGCCGCGGTAGCGGTAGCGCTTGACCCGCGCGAGGCCGGTGTCGACCACGTAGCGGATGCCGGGCACGGTGAGCGAGGTCTCGGCGACGTTGGTCGCGAGCACGACCCGCGGCGTGCCCGAGGGCGCGAAGACCTTCTGCTGGTCGGCCGCCGACAGCCGCGAGAAGAGGGGCAGGATCTCGGCCGAGCCGGCGGGCCCGGCCCGCGTTCCGCGCCGCGCCCAGGCCCGGCGCAGGTGCTCGGCGGTCTCGCGGATCTCGCGCTCGCCGGGCAGGAACACCAGCACGTCGCCCGGCCCCTCGGCCCACAGCTCGTCGACCGCGTCCTCGATCGCGCCCGGCAGGTCGGTCTCGTCGTCGTCGTCGCGGGCCGACGGGCGGGCGCGCGACGGCGCGGCCGCCGGCCGGCGCGGGGCGTCCGCGGGGGCCGTGCGCGCAGCGCCGGCATCGCCCGGCGCGCCCTCGGGGGCCTCGCCGGCGGGCTCCGCCGCCTCGCCCGGCGGACGCCAGCGGATCTCGACCGGATAGGTCCGGCCGGACACCTCGATCACCGGCGCCGGCCCCGCGGGCCCCGCGAAGTGCCGCGCGAAGCGCTCCGCGTCGATCGTCGCCGACGTGATCACGAGCTTCAGGTCGTCGCGCCGCGGCCCCTCGACCAGCTGCTTCAGGTAGCCGAGCAGGAAATCGATGTTGAGGCTGCGCTCGTGCGCCTCGTCGATGATCACCGTGTCGTACTGGCGCAGCAGGGGGTCGCCCTGCGTCTCGGCGAGCAGGATCCCGTCGGTCATCAGCTTGATCCGCGCGGTCCTGGAGACCTTCTCGTTGAAGCGGATCTTGAAGCCGACGTCGGTGCCGAGGGGCGAGCCGAGCTCCTCGGCGATGCGGCGGGCGACGCTCGTGGCCGCGAGCCGGCGCGGCTGGGTGTGACCGATCAGGCCCCGCGTGCCGCGCCCCGCGGCGATGCAGATCTTGGGGAGCTGGGTGGTCTTGCCGGAGCCGGTCTCGCCGCCGACGATGACCACGGGAAACGCGGCGATCGCGGCGGCGATCTCGTCGCGCCGGCCGGAGACCGGCAGAGCATCGGGGAACTCGAGCCGCACCGGCAAATTATAATCGGCCGATGCCCTACCACTCCGAGCCCGAGCAGTTCGTCGCGTGGCTGCGCGCGGTCGCGCCGTACATCCACGCCTTCCGCGGCCGCACGATGGTCGTCGGCTTCGCCGGCGAGCTGGTCGTCTCCGGCCGCCTGAACGCCCTGGTGCAGGACCTGTCGCTGCTGCACGCGATGGGCATGCGCCTGGTGCTGGTGTTCGGTTCGCGCCCGCAGATCGACGAGCAGATGACGCTGCGCGGCGTGACCAGCCGGTACCACGCGGGCATCCGGATCACCGACACGGTCGCGCTCGAGTGCGCGAAGGAGGCGGTCGGCGAGACCCGCCTGGACATCGAGGCCGCCTTCTCGCAGGGCCTGCCCAACACGCCGATGGCGCACGCGACGGTGCGTGTCGTGTCCGGCAACTTCGTCACCGCCCGGCCGGTCGGCATCGTCGACGGCGTCGACTTCGAGCACACCGGCCTCGTGCGCAAGGTCGACGTGCAGACCGTGCGGCTCGCGCTCAACAGCGGCGCGCTGGTACTGCTGCCCCCGCTCGGCTTCTCGCCGACCGGCGAGGCGTTCAACCTCGCGATGGAGGACGTCGCCTGCGCGACCGCGATCGCGCTCGACGCCGACAAGCTGATCTTCGTCACCGAGAACGGCGGCGTCGTCGACCGCGACGGCCGGCTGCTGACGGAGATCACCGAGGGCCAGGCCCGCGCGGTCCTCGAGGCCGATTACCTGACGCCCGACGCGGCCGACTACCTGCGCTACGCGCTCAAGGCCTGCGACGGCGGCGTTGCCCGCGCGCACATCGTGCCGCTGTCGATGGACGGCTCGGTGCTGCTCGAGCTCTTCCTGCACGACGGCGTCGGCTCGATGGTCGTCGAGGAGACGCTGGAGGCCCTGCGCGAGGCGACGCTCGACGACGTCGGCGGCATCCTCGCGATCATCCGCCCGCTCGAGGAGGACGGCACGCTCGTCAAGCGCGACCGCTCCCTGATCGAGCGCGAGGCGCCCAACTTCACCGTGATCGAGCACGACGGCGTGATCTTCGGCTGCGCCGCGCTCTACGCGTTCCCCGAGGACGGCATCGGCGAGCTCGCCTGCCTCGCGGTCAACCCGAACGTGCAGGGCCAGGGCGACGGCGAGCGGCTGCTGCGGCGCATCGAGCAGCGGGCGCGCGCGGCGGGGCTCAAGCGGCTGTTCGTGCTGACCACGCGCACCGCGCACTGGTTCCTCAAGCGCGGCTTCACGGTCGGCACCGTCGATGACCTGCCCGGCGCGCGCAAGAACCTCTACAACTGGCAGAGGAAATCGCAGGTGCTGCTGAAGTCTCTGTGACGATGGCGGCCCAGCGCGATCCCTGCGCCCCCGAATCATCCCCGTGCGGCCGTCTCGGCCGCCGCCCCCGACCCCGGAGTGCCGACCATGGCGAGAACCGTCCAGTGCGTGAAGCTGCAGCGCGAGGCCGAAGGCCTCGACTTCCCCCCCTATCCCGGCGAGCTCGGCAAGCGGATCTGGGAGAACGTGTCCAAGGAGGCCTGGCAGGGCTGGCTCAAGCACCAGACGATGCTGGTCAACGAGAATCGCCTGAACCTCGCCGACGCGCGCGCCCGCAAGTACCTCGCGCAGCAGATGGAGGCGTGGTTCTTCGGCGGCGGCCAGGTCGACCAGGCCGCGGGCTACGTGCCGCCCTCGGCCTGACCGGGCGCGGGTCCGGTCAGCGGGCCGCGCCGGCCGGCGCCCCGCGCGAGACGACGAGCATCAGCACGACGCCCGCAGCCAGCACCGCGACGCCGACCCAGGCGGCGTTGACGCCGAGGAAGGTGTTGCCGCCGACGTAGCCGAGGCTCGACCACAGCATGTAGGCGCAGGCGCCGCAGAACACCAGCGGCAGCACCGGGTAGAGCGGCACGCGGAACGGCCGCGGCGTGTCCGGCTCGCGCGCACGCAGCACGAAGAGGCTGAGCCCCGCGAGCAGGAAGAACAGCCAGAACACCGGCGCGGTGTACTCGACCATCGTCGAGAAGCCGCCGCCGGTCGCCAGGCCCAGCAGCATCAGCAGCAGCGCGAAGCCGCCCTGCAGCAGCATCGCGTTGACCGGCGTGCCGCGGTCGTCGACCCACTCGCCGAGCTTGCCGAGCGCGGCCCAGTCGCGGCCGGCCGCGAAGTTCGAGCGCGCGCCGACGATCATCGTCGCGTTGATCGAGGTCAGCGCCGCGATCGCCACCATCAGCGAGATCAGCACCTCGCCGGTCTTGCCGAACACGATGCGCAGCAGGTCCGCGGCGACCGCCTTCGACTTCGCCATGCCGCCCAGCCCGAGCCCGGCGAGGTAGGCCCAGTTGGCCAGCAGGTACAGCAGCGTGACCAGCCCCAGCGAGCCGATCATCACCCGGACCATGTTGCGCTGGCGGTCGCGCAGCTCGGCGCTGATGTAGGCGCCCTCGTTCCAGCCGCCGAAGGTCAGCAGCACGAACACCATCGCGAAGCCGAACGCGGGCAGCGAGAACGCGGCCGCCGGTGCCGCGGGCGCGGCCGCCGCGGCCGGCGCCGATGCGCCGAGCCCGGCGGTCGCGGCGACCACGCCGGCGACGAACACCAGCAACAGCCCGCCCACCTCGAGCGTCGTCAGCACGACCTGCGTGCCCGCGCCCTGCCGCACGCCGCGCACGTTGAGCCAGGTGAGCGCGAGGATCGACGCCGCGCCCCAGATCGCGGCCGAGTACGGCCCGAGCGGCAGCACCTGAGTCATGTAGTCGCCGAACACGAACGCGAGCAGCGCGATCGAGCCGGTGGTGATCACCGAGAAGCGGCTCCACGCGAACAGGAACGACACGTGGCGGCCGAACGCGCGGTGCAGGAAGTGGTAGTCGCCGCCGGCGCTCGGGTAGGCGGTGGCGAGCTCGCAATAGCACAGCGCGCCGATGATCGAGACGACGCCGCCGAGCAGCCACGCGAACATCATCCACCCCTCGCTCGCCGAGTTCATCGCGACCAGCGACGGGGCCTTGAAGATGCCGGCGCCGATCACGATGCCGACGACGATCGCGATCGCCTCGCGCGGGCCGAGCGTCTCGCGCGGCGCGCCTTTCGGGTTGGGCTGCGTCATCCTGCCTCCTGGAGTCGGGGCGCCGGTCCGGCCGCCGGCGCGCGGCCCGCAGTATGCCTGCGCGCCGGCGGCCCAGGCCGACGCGGGGTCTTGGGTGTCGCGCTCAGCGCGCCCGCGTGCGCACGCCCGCCGGGTCGGCGACCAGCACCAGGTCGGCGCCGCGCCGCGCGAACAGGCCCACCGTCACCACGCCCGGCCACTGGTTGACCTCGGTCTCGAGCCCGACCGGGTCGTCGATCCGCAGGCCGTGGACGTCGAGGATCGGGTTGCCGTTGTCGGTCAGATAGCCGGCCCGGGGCCGGGCCTCCCCGCCCATCTGCGCGAACCAGCGGGCCACCAGCCCCTGCGCCATCGGGATCACCTCCACCGGCAGCGGGAAGCGGCCGAGCACCGGCACCTGCTTGCTCGCATCGACGATGCAGACGAACCGGTCGGCCGCCGCGGCGACGATCTTCTCGCGCGTCAGCGCGCCGCCGCCGCCCTTGATCATCCGCAGCCCCGGATCGATCTCGTCGGCGCCGTCGACGTAGACCGGGATCGGGCCGGCCTCGTCGATCGTCAGCACGCGGATGCCCTGGGCGCGCAGCAGATCGCTGCTCTTCTCCGAGCTCGACACCGCGCCCGCGACGCGATCGCGGATCCGGCCGAGCTCGGCGATGAAGAAGCCGACGGTCGAGCCGCTGCCCACGCCGACGACGGCGCCGGGCACGAGGTGGTCGACGGCCGCGCGCGCGACGGCCTGCTTGAGGGTGTCCTGATTCATCGGGGTCGGGGTCGAGGAAGCGGGTGGACGGTGGCGCGCGGCCGCTCAGACGTAGATCGCGTCGACCGGGCCGTCGCCCGGGCCCGCCTTCGCGCCGGAGCGACCGCGACCGGCGCCCGGCCCGCTGCGGGCCGCCGGGGGCGGCGCACCGTCGAAGCGCTGCCACCAGCCCTGCAGCTCGCGCGGCGGCATCGGCTGCGCGTAGAAGTAGCCCTGCACCTCGTCGCAGCCGAGCGCGCGCAGCGAGTCGAGCTGCTCGCGCGTCTCGACGCCCTCGGCGACGGTCGACAGGCCGAGCGCCTGTGCGAGCGCGGTGATCGAGCGCACGACCGCGCGGCTCTGGCCGCTCTCGCCGAGCTTGTCGACGAAGGAGCGGTCGATCTTCAGCGTGTCGATCGGCAGCTGCGTCAGGTAGGCGAGCGACGAGTAGCCGGTGCCGAAGTCGTCGAGAGCGAGTCGCACGCCGAGCTGCTTCAGGCCCTGCAGCGAGTCGAGCGAGCGCTTGATGTCGCGCATCACCCCGGTCTCGGTCAGCTCGAGCTCGAGCGTCGACGACTCCAGGCCGGTGTCGTCGAGCGCCTGGGTCACCGAGCGCGCGAGCTCGGGCTGCTCGAGGTGGCGCGCGTGGATGTTGACCGAGACGGTCGGCACCGGCAGGCCCTCGTCGCGCCAGCGGCGGACCTGCTGCAACGCCTCGCCGACCGCCCACTCGCCCATCCGGTAGACCAGCCCGGTCTCCTCGGCGATCGGGATGAACGCGCCCGGCGACAGCAGCCGGTCGTCGCGCTGCCAGCGCATCAGCGCCTCGACGCCGGCGAGCCGCCGCGTGCGCGGGTCGACGATCGGCTGGTAGTGCAGCACCAGCTCCTCGCGATCGAGCGCCTGGTGCAGCGCCGCCTCGAGGTCGAAGCGCTCGCGGTCGGCGTGCCCGAGCTCGGCCTGGTAGCGACGCGCGCAGTTGCCGCCGACCGACTTGGCCGCCGACAGCGCCTGGCCGGCCTGCGCGAGCATCGGCTCGACGCGGGCCTCGACGGTCGCGGTCGCGATGCCGATCGACGCCCGGACCACGCACTCGAGCCCGCCGCAGGTGAGCGGCCGGCGCAGCTCCGACTGGACGATCTGCGCGGCGCGCTCGGCGGCGACGCTGCTGCGCATCGTCGGGAACAGCAGCGCGAACTCGTCGCTCGCGAGCCGCCCGAGCGCGATCCGCGGCAGGTTGCGGAATGCCTGCTGCAGCCGGCGGGCGACCTGCTGAAGCGTCTCGTCGCCGGCGGTCGCGCCGAGCGAGTCGTTGAGTCGCTTGAAGCGGTCGAGGTCGATCAGCAGCAGCGCGGCCGGCTGGCCCGGCTCGGCGCTCGGCTCGTCGAGCAGTGCCTGCGCGACCGACAGGAAGCCCTTGCGGTTCAGCAGCCCGGTCAGCGGGTCGCGGTTGGCGAGCTCGCGGGCGCGCCGCGCGGTCTCCTGCGCGAGCAGCGCGAGGCCCTTCGCGCGATCGAGCCGGCGCTGGCTGCTCGCGAGCTCGGTGCGCATCTGCGCGGCGCCGACCAGCTGCGACAGCCGCTCGGCGAGCAGCTTCCACTGCAGCGACTTGACGAAATAGTCCGACGCACCGGCCGCGAACGCGCGCTCGATCGAGGCCTCGTCGTCGCGCCCGGACAGCACCAGGATCGGCACCGGCCGGTCGCCGATCCGCCGCCGCAGCCGCGCGCAGACCTCTAAGCCGTCGCCGTCGGGCAGGATCGCATCGAGCACCACCGCGTCCGGCCCGACCTCGTCGAGCGCATCGACCGCACGTCCCGCGCTCGGCGTGGCATGCACGTCGATGCCGTGCTCGGCCAGCCCGGTCGAGACGAGGTGCTGCCACGCCGGGTCGTCCTCGACGAGCAGGATGCGGAATCGCCGCGGGAGCGGTGGGTGTGAGGACAAGAGCGGTCGGGGTCGGGATCCGGGCCCGATGCTACCGCACGAGGCCGGCGCGCGGGCGCGCCGGCCCCCCGGATATCCCCTAGACGTAGTCGAACAACGTCATCCGCGCGACCTGCGCGTAGCTCTTGAGCGCCGCCTCGAGCGAGGTCTGCTGCTGGATCATGTTCGAGGCGCCCCGGGCGAAGTCGACGTCGACCAGGTCGGACAGTCGCGACTGGTTCTCGATGCTGCCGTTGGTGAGGGCCTGCTCGTGCGCGTCGAGCGCCCGCAGCCGCTCGCCGACGACGGCCCGGGTCACGCCGAACCGGTCGATCGCGCGGTCCACGGAGCTGATCGCGGTGCCGGCCGCGGCCGCGGCGGCGGCCGGGGTCGTCGCCGGGTTCGACAGCGTCGCGATCGCGGTGTCCAGGCGCTCGAAGATGCTCTCGGTGCCGGTCGGGGTACGGATCGCGACGAAGTTCTCGCGCCCGTCGAGCGACACCGGGTTCGGCTGCTGCTGCCCGACCACCTGCGTGCCCGCCTGCGCCAGGTAGGCGGTGCCCGACGGGTCGACCGGCGCCGCCAGCGCGCCCTGCCCGCCGAACACGTAGCCGCCGGTGCCGTCGCCGCGGTTGGCGACCGCCAGCAGCTGGCCGCGGATCTGGCGCAGCTGTTCGGCCTGCATCGCGCGGTCCTGCGGGGTCCCGGTCGCGTTGGAGGCGGCCAGCAGCGTCTCGCGGGCCACCTGCAGCAGCTCGGTCGCGTCGTCGAGCGCGCCGTCCGCGCTCGACAGCATCTGCCGCGCGTGCGTCGCGGCCCGCTGCTCGGCCTCGATCCGGGCCTCGCGCGAGCGCAGCTTCTCGGCCTGCGCGGCGGCCATCGGGTCGTCAGAGGGCTTCGAGACGCGCTTGCCCGAGGCCAGCTGCTGCTGGGCCTCGATCAGCTTCGACTGCCGCTCGGCGATGCCGTCGACGGCGAGCTGCTGGGCGTAGGCGGTGGCGATCCTCATGCGGTTCTCCCGGTGCCGGGTCAGCCCGCGGCCTGCAGCAGCGAGCGGAACATCTCGTTGGCGGTCGCGATCACCTTCGCGGCGGCCTGGTAGGCCTGCTGGTACTGCAGCAGCCGTGCCGCCTCCTCGTCGAGGTTCACGCCCGACATCGCGGTGCGCGCGCGCTCGGCGTCCTCGTGGATGCGCTGGCTCATCTCGCCGGCGGTCCTGGCCGACTGCGTGCGCGTGCCGATGTCGCCGACCAGCGCCGCGTAGCGGTCGATGACCTTCTGGCCGTCGGCGATCGCCGCGTCGCCGAGCGCCTGCATCGCGCGCGCGTTGCGGTTGTCGGCCGCGGGGCTCGCGGTCTGCGCGATGCGCAGCGTGTCGCCGGCGGCCGGCGTCCCGGCGAGGGTCGTCGACCAGCCGTTGAACGCGAGGGTCATGCCGGGCGAGTAGGACAGCCCGGTCGGGTTGCCGGTGCCCGGCCCGACGACGTCGAAGGTGTTCGGGCCGGTGAACGTGATCGTCACGGTCGCCGAAGTGGCCGGGACGATCGAGGTCACGTCGAGCGAGGCGGCGCGCACGTCGCCGGCGTTCGACGCGCCGGTCTCGGCGGTGACCGGCACCGCGGTGGCGATCCGGTCGGGGTTGGTCAGCAGCGAGCGGGCGCCCGCCGCGAACGCGCTCGCCGAGCGGATCAGGAACCGGTCGCCGGCCGCGGGCGTGCCGCCGGCGGACGACAGCTGCAGCCCGTCGACCGTCGCGGGCAGGCCCGGCAGGGTCTGCACCTCGTTGTCGGACAGGCGCCGCAGCGAGTACTGCGCGCCGTCCCACGACAGCTCGTAGTCGCTCGCCTTCAGCACGGACGGATCGGCGAGCGCGACCGCGAACCGGCCGGTGCCGGTGTTGGCGGGCGCGCCGGTGGCGACCGGCGCGCCGAGCGCGAACATCGGCTGGCCGGCCTGTCCGGTCGCGTCCAGGCCGCGCGACTGCAGCCCGTTGACCGCGCCGGCGACCGACGCGACGAGGCGGCCGACCTCGTAGCGCGCCGAATCGACGTCCTGCGTCGCGAAGCGCATCAGCCCCGCGAGCCGGCCGCCGACCTCGGTGCCCTCCATCGGCAGCGTCACGCCGTTGCCGCGGACCACCGAGATCGACAGCTTGGACGGGTCGAGCGCGTCGGCCGACACCGACAGGCGCGAGGCGGCCGCGCCGACCACCAGCGGCTCGCCGCGCTGCGAGGTCACCGTCACCGTGCCGTCCTGGCCGATCGTCGCGTTCGCGCGCAGCGCGCCGTTCAGGTCGGCGAGCAGCTTGTCGCGCTGATCGAGCAGCGCGTTCGGCTCGCCGCTCGCGCCGCGCGCCTCGCCGATGCGCTTGTTGACCAGCGCGAGCGAGGCGAGCGTGTCGTTGGCCTTC
>JBILTM010000155.1:0-12733 GCA_044371545.1 Burkholderiaceae bacterium | reverse complement strand
CCCCGCAGCCATCCTGCGCACGCTCGCCTCGCCGACGCCGCGCACCCGCGCCGGCAGGTCGTCGAGGCTCGCGTAGGCACCGCGACGGCGCTCGTCGACGATGCGTTGGGCGATCGACGGCCCGATGCCGCGCACGGTGCGCAGCTCGTCCGGCGACGCGGTGTTCGCGTTCACCGCAGCGAGCGCGGACGCGGGCGCGAGGCACGCGAGCAGCATGCAGAGCAGCGTGGAGCGCAGCATCCGTGTCGGTCTCATCGTCGACTCCCGCATCGAGGCATCGGGGACACGCGACGACTGTAGCGGAGCGCTCCGCGCCGACCAAGCCGCGCCGAGGTCGTAGGCCGTTCGGCTCACGACTCGGCCTCGAGCTCCTCGGTGCGGCGCGGGGGGTAGCTGTCCCAGTGGTTGCAGCCCGGGCACTGCCAGTAGAAGCGGCGCGCCTTGAAGCCGCACTGCCCGCACACGAAGCGCGACAGCCGCGCCGCCTGCTTCTGGATCAGCGACGCGGTCAGCGCGATGTCCGCATCGAGCTCGCCGCCCGCGGGCTGCTTCTGCAGCTCCAGCAGCTGCTCGAGGCCGAGCAGCGACGGGGTGCGCGCGAGCGAGGCGCGCAGCCAGGCGATGGCGGTCGCGGGCCCGTCGCGGCGCGCCCGCGACTGCGCGACCGCGCGCAGCGCGTCGACCGAAGGATGCTCGGCGAGCACCGCCTCGAGTCGCGCGAGGCCCTCGTCGAGCCGGCCCGCGCGCTCGTGAGCCTGCAGCCAGCGCTCGCCGATCAGGCCGAGGTGCGCGGGGCTGATGCGCTCGAGCTCGGTCCACGCGGCGATCGCGCCCTCGACGTCGTCGGCCGCGTAGGCGGCCTCGCCGCGAAGCAGCCAGGGCCGCGGATGCGCGGGACCGGCCTGCAGCGCGAGGTCGATCTCGCGGCGTGCCTGCGCGTCGCGGTCGGGCGCCTTGCCGGCGATCGCCTGCTGGGCGAGCTCGCAGTGGAAGTGCGCGATCGGCGGGCGCGCACCGTCCGCCGCGTCGCGTTGCAGCCGCCGCGCGAGCTCGATCGCGCGCGGCCAGTCGCGGACCATCTGCGCGAGGTCGAGCCGGTGGCGCAGCGCGGCGGCCGCGTAGCTCGTGCCCTCGAGGCGGTTGAACGCGTCCTCGGCGCGATCGAGCAGCCCCGCGCGAAGGAAGTCCTGCCCGAGCTCGAACAGCGCGTGTTCGCGCTGCTCGGGCAGCAGGTCGGAGCGCGAAACCAGGCTCTGGTGGACGCGGATCGCGCGGTCGGTCTCGCCGCGGCGGCGGAACAGGTTGCCGAGCGCGAAGTGCAGCTCGACGGTCTCGGGGTCGAGCTTCACGACGTCGACGAACGCGTCGATCGCCTTGTCGGGCTGCTCGTTGAGCAGGAAGTTCAGGCCCTTGAAGTAGGCGTCAGGCAGCTGCGAGGACTGACGGATCAGGTGCCGCGCATCGATCCGCGACGCGACCCAGCCGAGCCCGAAGAACACCGGGATCACGATCAGCCACCAGAGTTCGAACTCCATCGCGGCGCTCAGATCCCGCGCGGACCGGCGCCGCCCGCGGGCAGTCGCGCGGCGTCGACGGACGGCGCGGGGTCGGTGGCGGCCTTCGCGGCGGCCTTGGTCGCGGCGTCGGCGTCGCGGCGCAGCCGGCCGATGTGGCGGCGCTGTCGGAACACCAGCGGCATCGTCGCGACCACGCCGACCAGCGCGCCCGCGGCGAAGAACAGGAACAGGAACAGCACCATCGGCGCCCGCCACTCGAACTCGGGGATGCCGAAGAAGCGCAGCGTCGCGGTGTCGGTGTTCGACAGCGCGAAGCCCATCATCACCAGGAACAGCCCCAGCCGGAACAGCCAGGTCAGCAGCCGCATCGGGCCGGCTCCGCGCGTCGCGCGCTCAGCGGCCGGCGCCGTCGGCGCGGGCCCGCACATCGACGCGCTCGCGCAGCTCCTTGCCGGGCTTGAAGTGCGGCACCCGCTTCTCGGGCACCTGCACACGCTCGCCCGACTTCGGGTTGCGCCCGATGCGCGGCGGCCGGTGCGACAGCGCGAAGCTGCCGAAGCCGCGGATCTCGATCCGGTGGCCTTCGGCCAGCGTCTTGGCCATCGCGTCGAGGATGGTCTTGACCGCGAACTCGGCGTCCTTCGCGACCAGCTGCGGATACCGCTCGGCGAGCCGGGCGATGAGCTCCGACTTGGTCATCGTCCCGGGGGACTGCTGATCGTCGATGTCGAGCATGGTCGTCGGTCGGTCCGGTGGAGCCGCCCCGCGGCGGCACTCGATGCATTGTTGTCGGAGCCCGGACCGGGGCTCGCGCCCCGGGACCGGTCGCTCCGGCCACGCCCCGGAAGGCGCGGCCGGAACCCTTCAGCCCAGCGTCACTTCTCGTCGCCGCCCGAGGACAGCTTCGCGCGCAGCAGCGCGCCCAGGTTGGTCGTGCCCGTCGCGGCGCCCGACTCCGCCTGCATCCGCTGGATGGTCTCGGCGGTCTCGACCGAGTCCTTGGCCTTGATCGACAGCGCGATCGAGCGGTTCTTGCGGTCGATGTTGATGATCATCGCCTCGACCGTGTCGCCTTCCTTCAGGTGGTTGCGGGCATCCTCGACGCGATCGCGCGAGATCTCCGACGCACGCAGGTAGCCGTCGATGTCGCCGCCGATCACCACGACCGCACCCTTCGGATCCACGCTCTTCACCGTGCCGGTGACGACGTGGCCCTTCTCGTGCTGCGAGGCGTAGCTGGTGAACGGATCGCCGTCGAGCTGCTTGATGCCGAGCGAGATGCGCTCGCGCTCCACGTCGATCGCGAGCACCACGGCGCCGACCTCGTCGCCCTTCTTGAACTCGCGCACGGCTTCCTCGCCGGCCTTGTTCCACGACAGGTCCGACAGGTGCACCAGGCCGTCGATGCCGCCCGGCAGGCCGATGAACACGCCGAAGTCGGTGATCGACTTGATCGTGCCCGAGACCTTGTCGCCCTTGCGATGGTTCTCGGCGAATTCCTGCCACGGGTTCGGACGGCACTGCTTCATGCCGAGCGAGATCCGGCGGCGGTCCTCGTCGATCTCCAGGACCATGACCTCGACCTCGTCGCCGAGCGAGACGACCTTGCCCGGGTTGACGTTCTTGTTGGTCCAGTCCATCTCGGAGACGTGCACCAGGCCTTCGATGCCCGGCTCGATCTCGACGAACGCGCCGTAGTCGGTGATGTTCGTGACCTTGCCGAACATGCGCGTGCCGGTGGGGTAGCGGCGCGAGATGCCGACCCACGGGTCGTCGCCCAGCTGCTTGACGCCCAGCGAGACGCGGTTCTTCTCCTGGTCGAACTTGAGCACCTTGGCGGTGACTTCCTGGCCGACCGCGAGCACCTCGGAGGGGTGACGCACGCGACGCCACGCCATGTCGGTGATGTGCAGCAGGCCGTCGATGCCGCCGAGGTCGATGAACGCACCGTAGTCGGTGATGTTCTTGACGGTGCCCTTGACGATCGAGCCTTCCTGCAGCGTCTCGAGCAGCTTCGCGCGCTCCTCGCCCTGCGACAGCTCGATGACCGCACGGCGCGACAGCACGACGTTGTTGCGCTTGCGGTCGAGCTTGATGACCTTGAACTCGAGCGTCTTGCCCTCGTACGGGGTCGTGTCCTTGACCGGGCGCATGTCGATCAGCGAGCCCGGCAGGAACGCGCGGATGCCGTTGGTCATGACGGTCAGGCCGCCCTTGACCTTGCCGGTGATCGTGCCGTCGACGAGGTCGCCGCCCTCGAGCGCGCGCTCGAGGTTGACCCAGGCCGCGAGGCGCTTGGCGCGGTCGCGCGACAGCCGGGTCTCGCCGTAGCCGTTCTCGAGCGAGTCGATGGCCACGGAGACGAAGTCGCCGTCCTTGACGTCGAGCTCGCCGCGATCGTTGTGGAACTCCTCGATCGGGATGAAGCTCTCCGACTTCAGGCCGGCGTTGACGACCACGAAGTTGTGGTCGATGCGGATCACCTCGGCGGTGATCACCTCGCCCTGGCGCATCTCCTGCTTGGAGAGCGACTCCTCGAAGAGCTTGGCGAAACTTTCGGTCTCGGGAATGGAAGTGGTGTTCAAGTGCTTTCCTGTTGGCACGCCGGACAAGGGGAACGCTCGGCAGGAGCGACCCGCATTCCAGCGGTGTTGACGAACGACGCGAACGACGAGACGCCGTCCGCTACCCTCGCGCCGACCAGAGCGCCAGCACGCGGGAGACCGTCTCGTCGACGGTCAGCGTGGTGGAGTCCAGGACGTGCGCGCCCTCCGCAGGAACCAGCGGGGCGACCGAGCGCGATGCGTCGCGCGCGTCCCGCGTCCGAAGATCCTGCAAAAGGGACGAGAGGCTAGCAGAAATTCCCTTTTCGATCAACTGCTTATGGCGGCGGTCGGCGCGCGACTCGGCGCTCGCCGTCAGGAACACCTTAAGCGCCGCGTCCGGGAACACCACGGTGCCCATGTCGCGGCCGTCGGCGACCAGCCCCGGCGGCCGCCGGAAGCCCCGCTGGAGCGCCAGCAGCGCGTCGCGGACGGCGCCGTGCACCGCGATCCGCGAGGCGCCGTTGCCGACCGCCTCGTCGCGGATCGCGTCGGTGACCTCGTCGGCGCCGAGCCGGATCCGGCCGTCGGACGCGAAGCCGACCGGCAGCGTCGCGGCGATCCGGGCGAGCGGCCCGGGGTCATCGAAGCCGGCGCCCGCGCGGATCGCGGCGAGCGCCGCGAGCCGGTAGAGCGCGCCGCTGTCGAGGTAGTGCCAGCCGAGCGTCGCGGCGACCCGCTGCGCGATCGTGCCCTTGCCGGAGGCGGTCGGGCCGTCGATCGCGATCACCGGCGCGGTGCGCGCGTCGAGCCCGGCGGGCACCGGCCGGGTCGCGGCATCCGCGCGCGGGGCCGCGGCCTCGACGGCCTCGGGGCCGCCACCCGCGGACGGCACGTCCGGCGGGGTCATCGCGCCCCGACGCGCTCGACGTCGATCCCCGCCTCCCGCGCCAGCGCGACGAAGTTCGGGAACGAGGTGCCGACGTTCGCGGTGTCCGCGATGCGGATCGGCGCGGCGGCGCGCAGCGACGCGACCGAGAAGGCCATCGCCGGCCGGTGGTCGCCGTGCGAGTCGACCTCGCCGCCGGAGAACACGTACGCGTCGTCGCCGCGGCCCTCGATGACGATCCCGTCGGGTGTCGGCGTCGCGTCGATGCCGAGGGCACGCAATCCGTCGGCCATCACCGCGATGCGGTCGGACTCCTTGACGCGCAGCTCCTGCGCGCCGGTGACCACCGTGCGACCCCGCGCGCACGCGGCCGCGACGAACAGCACCGGGAACTCGTCGATCGCGAGCGGCACCAGCTCGGGCGGCACGTCGATGCCGCGCAGCGAGGAGGAGCGGATGCGCAGGTCCGCGACCGGCTCGCCGCCGACGGTGCGCGGGTTCTCCAGCGTCAGGTCCGCGCCCATCAGCTTGAGGATGTCGACGATGCCGGTGCGCGTCGTGTTCGTGCCGACGTGGCGCAGCAGCAGGTCCGCGTCGCGCGCGATCGCGCCGGCGACCAGGAAGAACGCCGCCGAAGAGATGTCGGCCGGCACGTCGATCGCGGTCGCGCGCAGCGTCGCGCCGCCGCGCACCGACACCGTGGCGCCGTCGACCTCGACCGGCACGCCGAACGCGGTCAGCATCCGCTCGGTGTGGTCGCGGGTCGGCGCGGGCTCGGTGACGCGCGTGGTGCCCTCGGCGTACAGGCCGGCGAGCATCAGCGCGGACTTCACCTGTGCGCTCGCGACCGGCATCGCGTAGTCGATGCCGTGCAGCCGGCCCGAGGGCGGGTGGATGCGCAGAGGCGGTCGGCCGTCGCTCGTGTCGATGCGGGCGCCCATGCGGGCCAGCGGCTCGGTCACGCGCTTCATCGGACGACGCGTCAGGCTCGCGTCGCCGACCAGCCGCGCCTCGAAGCCCTGCCCGGCGAGCAGCCCGGACAGCAGCCGCATCGACGTGCCCGAGTTGCCGCAATCGAGGTCGGCCGCGGGCGCCTTCAGTCCGTGCAGCCCGACCCCTTCCACCGTCACGCGGCCCTCGACCGGTCCGTCGATCCGCACGCCGAGCGCGCGGAACACGTTCATCGTCGAGATCGCGTCGGCGCCCTCGAGAAAGCCGGTGACCCGGGTCGTGCCCTCGGCGATCGCGCCCAGCATGATCGAGCGGTGCGAGATCGACTTGTCGCCGGGCACCCGCAGGCTGCCGCGGACGGCCCCGCCGGGTCGGGCGATGAAGTGTTCGGACATGCGATGGAGTTCCTGTGCGCGTCCGGCCGACGGCGGGATGCTGGCGTGGATTGTATCGCCCGGGTCGGGGCGGGCCGGCGCCCGTTCCGGGCGCCGGGCAGGGAGACAGAGATGGCGCCACCCACCGTCCACGACCTGCGCGACGCGCTCCGGCGCGCCAAGTCGAACCGCGTCACGCCGGCCGTGCCTTCGGAGAACTCCAGCCCCGGCCCGGCCTACGCGGTCGCGCGAGGGGCGCCGTCGATGCCGGCACCGCTTTCGCCGGCGGCACGCGAACTGCTCCGGCGTCTTGGCGCGCACACGCTGCGCCATACCGCGGCCCGCTTCCCGCACGTCGTCGAGGCCATCGCCCGGGACTGGGCCGATCCGCACCGGATGCACGCGACGCTCGACGCGCTGATGTACGACGAGCGCGGCGGGCGGGCAGGCTTCCCTCCCGACGTGCTGCTGGAGCTGGCCGAACTGCGCGACTGCTACGAGCGGTGCGTCGCGCCCCGGACCGCGCGCGGGCGCTGAGCCGGACCGCCGCCGCGCCGTCGACACCCGCGGCGCGAGCGGGGTCGGACGTGGCCCCGCGAGCCGCCCCGACCCCGTCGGGATCGCATGCTATCTTCCCGCGACCTTCCGACGGAGACCCCGCATGGCCTACACCACCACCGCATCCGGACTGCAGTACGAGGACGTCGTCGTCGGCGACGGCCCGCAGGCGGCCGCCGGCTGCACCGCGCTGGTCCACTACACCGGCTGGCTCTGGAACGACGGCCAGGCGGGCCGCAAGTTCGACTCGAGCAAGGACCGCGGCCAGCCCTTCGACTTCCCGCTCGGCGCCGGCCACGTGATCCGCGGCTGGGACGAGGGCGTCCAGGGGATGAAGGTCGGCGGCACGCGCAAGCTGCTGATCCCGGCCGAGCTCGGCTACGGCGCGCGCGGGGCGGGCGGCGTGATCCCGCCGAACGCGACGCTGCTGTTCGAGGTGGAGCTCCTGGGGGTCTGATCGCACGACCCGCCCGGCCTCGCAGGGGTCGGGCGACGCCGGTTGGTAAGATGCGGGGCGACTCCGCACGATCGACTCGATGACCGCCCCGACGACCTCGCCCGCCCCGACCACCCCTGCCCGCGCCCACGACGCCGACACCGCGCGCGCGAGCCACTTCATCCGCCAGGCCGTCGACGCCGACCTCGCGGAGGGCGGTTACGCGACGCGCCGCTGGGCCGGCCGACCGGGGCCGGCCACGCTCCAGGTCGGGGGCGCGAAGGACCCCTCCCCGATCCGCACCCGCTTCCCCCCCGAGCCCAACGGCTACCTGCACATCGGCCACGCGAAGTCGATCTGCCTGAACTTCGGCCTCGCGCTCGACTACGCCGGGCGCTGCCACATGCGCTTCGACGACACGAACCCGGTCAAGGAAGACCAGGAGTACGTCGACGGGATCCTCGATGCGGTCCGCTGGCTGGGCTTCTCGTGGGACGCGGGCGGCGAGGACAACCTCTACTTCGCCAGCGACTACTTCGGCTGGTTCTACGAGATCGCCGAACACCTGATCCGCGCGGGCCACGCCTACGTCGACTCGCAGAGCGCCGAGGACATGCGCGCCGCCCGCGGCACGCTGACCGAGCCCGGCCGCGACTCGCCGTACCGCGCCCGCACGCCCGACGAGAGCCTCGCACTGTTCCGCGAGATGCGCGCCGGCTCGCACGCCGAGGGCACGCACGTGCTGCGCGCGCGCATCGACATGGCGTCGCCGAACATCAACCTGCGCGACCCGGTGCTCTACCGCATCCGTTTCGCCCACCACCACCGCACGGGCGACACGTGGTGCATCTACCCGATGTACGACTACGCGCACCCGCTGTCGGACGCGCTCGAGAACGTGACGCACTCGCTGTGCACGCTGGAGTTCGAGGATCACCGGCCGTTCTACGACTGGATCCTCGAGCAGGCCGCCGAGGGCGGCTTCTTCCAGCGGCCGCTGCCGCGCCAGATCGAGTTCGCGCGGCTCAACATGACCTACACGGTGACCAGCAAGCGCAAACTGCAGTCGCTGGTGCAGTCGGGCGCGGTCGACGGCTGGGACGACCCGCGGATGCCGACGCTGGTCGGCCTGCGACGCCGCGGCTACACGCCCGAGTCGATCCGCCTCTTCGCCGAGCGCATCGGCGTCTCGAAGGCGCACCAGTGGGTCGACCCGTCGGTGCTCGAAGGCGCGCTGCGCGACGACCTCGACGCGAAGGCGGCGCGCGCGTTCGCGGTGCTCGACCCGCTCAAGCTCGAACTCGTCAACGTGCCGGCCGACTTCGAGGAGCCGTGCGCGGCGCCGGTCCATCCGCACCACCCGGATCGCGGGCAGCGGCGCTTCGCGCTGACGCGCGAGGTCTGGATCGAGCGCGAGGACTTCCAGCCGCAGCCGCCTAAGGGCTTCTTCCGACTGTTCCCGGGCAACCGCGTGCGGCTGAAGCACGGGGTCGTCGTCGAGTGCACCGGCTTCGAGGCCGACGCCGACGGCCGGCCGACGAAGGTGCTCGCGACGGTGCTGCCCGACTCCAAGTCCGGCACGCCCGGCGCGGACGGGTACAAGGTCAAGGGCAACATCCACTGGGTGTCGGCGCGGCACGGGCTGCCGGCGGAGGTGCGGATGTACGACCGGCTGTTCACCGACCCGACCCCGGACTCCGGCGACAAGGACTGGCTCGCGTCGCTGAATCCGGCGGCCAAGCGGGTGGTGCGCGCGGTCGTCGAGCCGACGCTCGCGACGGCCGCCGCCGACGACCGCTTCCAGTTCGAGCGGCACGGCTACTTCGTCGCCGACCGCATCGACCACCGGCCCGGCGCGCCGGTGTTCAACCTCGCGGTGACGCTGAAGGACTCGTGGGCGAAGAAGTGATGCCGCTGCGCTAGGCGTCGTCGGCGACGAACGGGTTCGTCGCCCGCTCGTCGCCGAAGGTCGACATCGGCCCGTGCCCCGGCACGAACGCGACGTCGTCGCCCATCGGCCAGAGCTTCTCGCGGATCGAGCGGATCAGCTGCGCGTGGTTGCCGCGCGGGAAGTCGGTCCGGCCGATCGACCCCTGGAACAGCACGTCGCCGACGATCGCGAGCCGGCTCGGTGCGTGGTGGAACACCACGTGCCCGGGCGTGTGCCCAGGGCAGTGCGCAACCTGCAGCTCGACGTCGCCGAAGCGCACGACGTCGCCGTCCTCGAGCCAGCGGTCCGACTCGAACGCGGCGAGCGGCGGGAAGCCGAACATCTTTCCCTGACCGGGGAGCTGGTCGATCCAGAACTTGTCCTCGAGGTGCGGCCCCTCGATCGGCACGCCGTGGCGCTTCGCGTACTCGCCGGCCTGGCCGCAGTGGTCGATGTGGCCATGGGTCAGCAGCACCTTCTCGAGCGTCGCGCCGGTGGACGCGAGCGCGCCGTCGATGCGGTCGAGGTCGCCACCCGGGTCGATCGCGACGGCGCGCATCGTGGCCTCGTCGACGAGGATCGAGCAGTTCTGCTGGAACGGCGTGACCGGGACGATCAGCAGCTTCATCGCGATGCGGTCGGCTTCTGCACCCACGCGTGCGCGAGCAGCGCCTTCATCGGCACGGTGCCGAGCGCCGCCTCGTGCGTCGCCTCGAGCACCACCGGCGGCGCGACGCCCGCCTCGTACGCCTCGAGCCAGCGTGCCGCGCACAGGCACCAGCGGTCGCCCGCGCGCAGGCCCTTGAAGCGGAACTCCGGGCGCGGCGTGCTGAGGTCGTTGCCGCGACGCCGGCTGAACTCGAGGAACGCGTCGGTGACGCGTGCACAGACCGTGTGGCTGCCGACGTCGCCGGGCGCGGTGTTGCAGCAGCCGTCGCGGAAGAAGCCGGTCAGCGGGTCGTACGAGCAGGCCTGAAGCGGCCCGCCGAGCACGTTGCGGCCGGCGGGACGGCCGGACGAATCGGACATGGTGCGATCTCCGGGACGGCCTCGGCGGCCGGTCAGCCGCCGCGCTCGATCACCTGATCGAGCACCCGCCGGCTCGCGTCCTCGACGCGAAGCCGCACCGGCAGCATCTGGAAATCGTACCCCAGCCACAGGTCGATCTTCGGATCGTCCGTTCCGGGAGGCGGGGGTCGGTGCAGCCGAAGCGCACGGATCGGACCGCCCGGCGCCATGAGCAGCTCCTCGCCGATCACCTCGAAGCGCTCGGTGCGCACGTCGCGCATCGTCGCGACCGGCAGTTCGCGGATCGCGCCGGCAACGAAGCGCTCCGGCTCGGCGCGGGCGAGCAGGCCGATCTGGTAGAAGACGCTCAATCGGTCCTGCGTGCCCGGCGGCATCGGCACCGGCGCGCCGCGCCCGCCGGTGGGCGTCAGCCGATGTGCGTCCGGGTCGAAGGCCACCGTGCGCTCGGGGCGCTTGCCGCGCTGCTCGCTGTACCGCAGCGGCTCGAGGCCGTGCGGCCCGACGCGCCCGACGCTGACCTGACTGAGCGTGCCGGAGTACACGAACGAGATCAGGCCCTCGGCCTCGCCGTCGGTGCGGATCTCGTAGCGGTCGCCGTCGCGCACCAGGCGGTACTCGAGCCGCGCGACGGATTTCTCGTCGGTGAAGTCGCCCCAGTAGACGCGGAAGCGGTGGCGCTGCGAGGCCGGCAGCTCGGGCACGTCCGGCAGCGCGGCGGCGCGGACCGCGTCGCTGCCCGGCGCGGCGGATGCCACCGGCGCGAGGGGTTCCGGCGGCGCGGGAGGCGCGTCGGGCGTCGCCGCGGCGGAGGGGTCTGTCGGCTCGACCGCGGCCGGTGCGGCGTCCGCCGCCGGCGCACCGCCATCGGCCGGCCCGGCCGGAGGTGTCCCATCGCCCGGCGCCGGCGCGATCGCCGTCGGCGCGGCGGGCCGCGGACGCGGCTTCGGGGTCGGGCGCGGCGCGACCGCCGGCGCGGCGAAGGGCGTGGCCGGGGCGGACACCGCGGGCGCCGGCGGTGGCGCGAGCAGCGCGACCTCGACCGGCAGTGGGGGCGGTGGCGCACCCTCGCCCGCGCCGAGCCGTCCGGCCAGCCCGGTCACCACCACCGCGTGCAGCACGACCGAAACCGCCAGCAGCGCGGCAGCCGCGAACGCTTTGCGGGACAGGGCGGGTCGTCGAACCATCACTCCATGCTAACGCGCGACCCCCGGCGTGTAGCCGACGTTTACACTCGGTCCGGCCCGCCCGGATGTCGCTGGATCGAGTCTTTTGACAGATCAATGACTTGGGGTGGATGGCCGCCACTCGGCACGGGATTTGCTCACGTTCGGCCCACGATGACGCTGACCTTCGAACGCTTGTGGCGGGTGCTGCCGGTGCCGGTGTTCGCGCTGGACCGGCTGCCGGGCCGGCTCGTCGGGCTGAGCATGGGCCTGTTCGTCGTGGTCCGCACCGACTACGCGGCCGACCGTCCGACGATCGTGCACGAACTCGAGCACTGCAAGCAGTTCTGGCGCGGCGGCGCGCTGCTGCACATGCTCAGGTACTACGCGAGCCGTGCGTACCGGCTCCGCGTCGAGCTGGAGGCGTTCCGCGCCGAACTCGACGCCTGCAGGCCCGAGGAACGGGGCCTGCGCCTGGACGACGCCGCCCGGGCTCTGGCGAGCGGCTACCATGTCGGGCTCGACGTCCACGCCTGCCGGCACCTGCTCACGTGCTCCCCTCCATCCGACGGCTCCTGGCCGGCTTCGCCTCGGGCCGCCTCGCACCCGCAGAGCTCCTCGCCCGCTGTCATGGGGCGATCGACCGACTCGATCCCTCGCTGAACGCACTGCCGACACGCCGCGACCGCGCGGCCTGCGTCGACGAGGCCGAGCGCGCCGGGCGCGCGATCGCGGCCGGCGAGCCGGTCGGCCCGCTGGCCGGCCTGCCCTACGTGGCCAAGGACATCTTCGACACCGCCGGCCTGCGCACGACGCTCGGCTCGCCGATCTTCGCCGACCGGGTGCCCGCCACCGACGCGCCCGGCGTCGCGCGGCTGCGCGCGGCCGGCGCGGTGCTGATCGCCAAGTCGAACACCCCGGAGTTCGCGGCCGGCTCGCAGACCTTCAACCCGGTGCTCGGCGCCACCCGCAACCCGCACGACCCGACCCGCACCGTCGGCGGCTCGTCGGGCGGCGCCGCGGCCGCGCTCGCCGCCGGCATGGCGGTCGTCGCCGACGGCTCCGACCTCGCGGCCAGCCTGCGCAACCCGGCGAGCTTCTGCGGGGTCGTCGGCATGCGCCCGTCGACGCGCCTCGAACCCACGCTTGCCGACGGTCCGAACGGCTTCGACCTGATGTCGACGATCGGCCCGCTCGCGCGCTGCGTCGACGACTGCCGGATCGTCCGCACCGCGCTGTTCGAGCCGGCCGCGCCGCGTCCGCTGTCGGCGTGGCTCGCCGCGATGGACGCGCGGCCGCGCCCGCCGGAGCCGCGCGCGCTGCGGCTCGCGTACTCGGCCGAC
>JBILTM010000154.1:0-12743 GCA_044371545.1 Burkholderiaceae bacterium | reverse complement strand
CGCGCTCATCGGTGGATCACCGCGCGAACACCGCCGCCGGCGAGCCCGGCCGCAACGCGACGCCGACGCGGTCGCCGGCGGCCAGGCGCGGGCCGTCCGAGGTGCGCGGCATCGTGACCTTCACCGGCCGGCCGTCGCCGAGCGCGAGTTCGTAGACCAGCGACGGGCCGAGCGGCAGCGCCATGCCGACCGTCGCCGGCAGCGCGTCGGGCCCGGGCGCGCCGATCGCGAAGTGCTCGGGGCGCGCGGCGAGCACCGCGGGGCCCTCGCGCGAGCACGGCGCCGCATGCGACAGCGCGAGGCGGCCACCCGACTCCGCCTCGAGCGACCAGCCGCCGTCGCGCTGCACCAGCCGCCCTGACAGCAGGTTCGCGGTGCCGACGAAGGTCGCGACGAACAGCGTCTGCGGCGTGTCGTAGACCGCCTCGGGCGTGTCGAACTGCTCGACCCGGCCGGCGTTCATCACCGCGATGCGGTCGGCCATCGACATCGCCTCCTCCTGGTCGTGGGTGACCAGCACGGTGGTGACGCCGAGCTCGCGCTGGATCCGGCGGATCTCGATCTGCATGTCGAGCCGCAGGTTCTTGTCGAGCGCCGCGAACGGCTCGTCGAGCAGCAGCACGCGGGGCCGCACGGCCAGCGTGCGCGCCAGCGCGACGCGCTGCTGCTGGCCGCCGGACAGCTCGCGCGGGTAACGGCCGCGAAAGCCCGACATGCGGACCATCTCGAGCATCGCCCCGACGGTGCGCTCGCACTCGGCCTGCGGCGCGCCCCGCGCGCGCAGGCCATAGGCGACGTTCGCCTCGACGGTCATGTGGGGGAAGAGCGCGTAGCTCTGGAACACGATGCCGGCGCCGCGCTCGTTCGGCGGCAGCGCGTCGACCACGTCCTCGCCGATGCGGACCGTGCCCTCGGTCTGCCGCAGCAGGCCGGCGACGATCCGCAGCAGCGTGGTCTTGCCGCAACCGCTCGGCCCGAGCAGCGCGACCAGCTCACCCGGCCCGATCCGCAGCGCGACGTCGTCGACCGCGAACGCGTCGCCGTACCGGTGGCGGATGGCGTCGAGGCGGACCTCGACGCCGGCGGCGGCGGGTGCGGTGGCGGACGGAGCGGCGGCGGACGCCGGAGCGATGATGGCTGACATCGGACCTCTGGGTACGACCCGCGATCGCCGTGCGCGGGGCATCGCGGGGGCCAACGACGATCAAGAAACGTGCCAACCGGCGGCGGCGCCGGACCGGCCCGCACCGCCTCAGTGCCGACGTTCGGCGCACCGTTTGTCGACAATCCTAACCGAGGATGCCGACGATCGGTGCATTCCACCCGATTCCGGCGCACCATGCCGAGGCGTGTCGCCCCACCGCCGTGCGGCGCGCCCGCACCGTCCGATGGCACGAAGCTTGCCAGTGACAGCGGTCCGCACGAACGGATCCCCGCGTCCACCCAGAAGGAGTCCCGTCATGCCCGTGTCCGAATCCCGCCGCTCGATCCTGAAGGTCGCCGCCGTCGCCGGCGCCGCGTCGGCCGGCGGTCTCGCGTTCGCCCAGTCGAAGTCGGTGTCCGCCACCACCTACCCCGGCGCCTGGGAGTCCGCGCACCGCGGCATCCTGCTGCCGGCGTTCGCGAAGGCGAGCGGCGGCTCGACCAACCTGGTCGCCTCGCTCGCGGTCGACACCGTGTCGAAGATCGTCGCCTCGAAGGCCAACCCCCCGTTCGACGTGATCATCCTCGACGAGGGCCCGTACCTGGCCGCGCTGCAGCACGACATCTTCGAGAAACTGCCGATCGACAGGATGCCGAACATCAAGGACCTGCCCGCGAAGTTCGTCGACTCGCGCGGGCTCGGCGCCTTCGTGTCCGGCCAGATCATCGGCATCGCCTACAACAGCGACAAGATCAAGACGCCGCCGAAGTCCTGGAACGACCTGCTCAAGCCCGAGTTCAAGGGCCGGGTCGGCCTCGCGGGCATGGGCTCGACGCTGATGTCGGCCTGGATGGCCGAGATCGCCAGGCTGAACGGCGGCTCCGAGGAGAACATGGAGCCGGCCTTCGCGTTCGTGAAGAAGCTGCTGCCGAACGTGAGCGCGGTCGCCGCCAACCCCGGCGCGCTCGCGACGCTGTTCCAGCAGGACCAGATCGACATCTCGGTCCACTACAACAACAACGTCGGCGACCTGCAGGCCAAGGGCGTGCCGGTGGCGCTGGCGCGGCCCGACACCGGCTACGTGTTCATCCGCAGCACGATGCACGTCGTCAAGAACACGAAGAACCCCGAGCTCGCCGCGGCGTACATCAACGCCGCGCTGAGCCCGGAGGTGCAGACGAGGATGGCCGAGGCGCCCTACTTCATCGCGCCCACCAGCACGAAGGCGACGTTCAGCAAGGGCCTGCAGGCCTACGCGGCCGACACCAAGGCGCTCGAGGCGATGAGCGCGGTCGACTGGGCGAAGCTCAACCCGCGCCGGCCGGAGTACATCGACCGGTTCAACCGCGAGGTGAAGGTCTGAGGACGCTCGGGCCGGCGGCGACCGCCGGCCCGGCCTCAGGAGGCGCCGAGCGCGGCCGCGAGGTCGACCGGCGCGTCGCGGCGCGGCGTCAGGTCGAGCGAGGACTCGATGTGATCGAGGTGCTCGAGCATCAGCGCGACCGCGCGCTCGCCGCGGCGAGCCTCGATCGCGGCGACCAGCAGCTCGTGCTCGTCCTCGCGGCAGGCGGTCGCGTGCGGCGCGTCGTACAGGAAGATCGCGAGCACCGTCAGCGACGCGAGCTCGCGCATCGAGCGCTCGAGCATCCGGTTGCCGGCGCACCCGGCGAGCCGCATGTGGAACTCGCCGGACAGCCGGACCATCGTCGGGCGGTCCTGCCTCGCGCGTGCTCGCTGCTCATCGGCGACGATCTCGCGCAGCGCGGCGACGGCCACCGGATCGCGGCGGGCGATCAGGCGACGCACCAGCGCCGGCTCGATCAGCCGGCGCGCCTCGAACACGTCGCGCGTCTGCTCGACCGTCGGGGCCGCGATGAACGCGCCGCGGTTCGGGAAGGTCTGCACCAGGCCCTCGTTGGCGAGCCGCGCGAGCACGTCGCGGACCTGCGCACGGCTGGTGTCGAAGAGCTCGGCCAGACGGTCCTCGACGAGCTTGGTGCCCGGCGGCAGCCGGTGCTCGAGCACCGCCCTCAGGATGCGGTCGTAGATCGCCTCGCGCAGGGCGACGCCGACGGTCGCCGACGGCACCGGCTCGGCCGCGCGAGCACCGGCCGGTCGAGGGCGGGCGGGTTTCTTGTTGACCGTTCTCGGCGAGATTGTCGACAATTCTGGACGGGGTCTGCGTGGGGCCACGGAGCCGATTGTAGAGCGGCCGGCCCGGACGCGCGCGCCCCCCGCCCCCCGCGACCCCGCCGGAGACCTCCCCCTTGAAGCGAACCCTGCTGGGCGTGCTCACGCCCTCGTCCAACACCGCGCTCGAGCCGCTGACCTCGGCGATGGTCGCCGCGCTGCCCGGCGTGTCGGCGCACTTCGGCCGGTTCCGGGTCACCGAGATCTCGCTCGGCGCGGGCTCCCAGGGCCAGTTCGAGTTCGAGCCGATCCTGCACGCCGCGCGGCTGCTGGCCGACGCCCGCGTCGACGTGATCGTCTGGAGCGGCACCTCGTCGGGCTGGCTCGGCTTCGAGCGCGACGAGCGGCTGTGCGCCGCGATCACCGCCGAGACCGGCGTGCCGGCGTGCACCTCGGTGCTCGCGTTCAACGAGGTGATGACGCTGACCGGGCGGCGCCGCTTCGGGCTGGTCACGCCCTACCTCGACGACGTGCAGGCCCGCATCGTCGAGAACTACCGGCGCGAGGGCTTCGAGTGCGTCGCCGAGCGGCACACCGGTCAGTCGGTGAACTTCGAGTTCTCCGAGGTCACCGAGGCGACGCTGACGCGGATGGCGCGCGAGGTCGCCGCCGAGCGGCCCGACTGCATCACCACCTTCTGCACGAACCTGAACGCGGCGCACCTGGTGCCTCGCTGGGAGGCCGAGCTCGGCATCCCGGTGTACGACACGGTGTCGACCGCCGTCTGGAAGGCGCTGCGCACCTGCGGCGTCGACACCCGACCGCTCGCGGCCTGGGGCCGCCTGTTCTCCGAGGACCCCGCATGACCGACCGCTATGACCTGATCGTCCGCAACGCACGCGCCGCGACCGCGTCGGACACCTTCGACTGCGACATCGGCGTGACCGGCGGGCGCATCGTCGCGATCGCGCAGCGCCTGCCCTCGGGCGCGGCCGCGCGCGAGATCGACGCGGCGGGACGGATCGTCACGCCGGGGGGCGTCGATGCGCACTGCCACCTCGACCAGCCGATGGTCGAGCCGATGCGCATGGCCGACGACTTCGAGACCGGCACGCGCTCCGCAGCCTGCGGCGGCACCACCACCGTGATCCCGTTCGCCGCGCAGGTGAAGGGCCGCTCGCTGCGCGAGGCGGTCGACGACTACCACCGGCGCGCCGACGGCAAGGCGGCGATCGACTACGCGTTCCACCTGATCGTCAGCGACCCGAGCGAGACGGTCGTCGACGAGGAGCTGCCGGCGCTGGTCAACGAGGGCTACACCTCGTTCAAGATCTACATGACCTACGACGACCTGAAGCTCGACGACGCGCAGATCCTCACCTGCCTCGAAGTCGCGCGCGAGCAGGGCGCGATGGCGATGATCCACGCCGAGAACGCCGACGCGATCGCGTTCCTGACGAAGCGGCTCACCCAGCAGGGCAAGACCGCGCCGCGCTTCCACGGGATGTCGCGGCCGATGCCGGTCGAGCGCGAGGCGACGCATCGCGCGATCACGCTGTCCGAGCTCGTCGACGTGCCGATCCTGATCGTGCACGTGTCCGGCGGCGAGGCGGTCGACCAGATCCGCTGGGCACGCGGCAAGGGCCTGAACATCTTCGCCGAGACCTGCCCGCAGTACCTGTTCCTCACGCAGGAGCACCTCGGGCTCGACGGCTTCCACGGCGCCAAGTGCGTCTGCAGCCCGCCGCCGCGCGACGCGGCGAACCAGCAGGTGATCTGGGACGGGCTGGCCGACGGCCTGTTCACGATCGTGTCCTCGGACCACGCGCCGTTCAAGTACGACGACCCGCAGGGCAAGAAGCTCGGCGGCGAGGAGCCCTCGTTCGAGTACATCCCCAACGGCATCCCGGGGCTCGAGACGCGGCTGCCGCTGCTGTTCTCCGAGGGCGTGATGGGCGGGCGGCTGTCGCTGCAGCAGTTCGTCGCGCTGACCGCGACCAACCCCGCGCGGCTCTACGGGCTCTATCCGAAGAAGGGCACGATCGCGATCGGCGCCGACGCGGACCTGGTGATCTGGGACACGTCGACGAAGCGGACCATCACCAATTCGATGCTGCACCACGAGGTCGACTACACGCCGTACGAGGGCATCGAGGTCGGCGCGTGGCCGGCGACGACGCTGTCGCGCGGGCGGGTGGTGTGGGACGGAACGAACTACCTCGGCACGGCGGGCGGCGGCGAGTTCCTGAAGTGCGGGCGGCCGGAGGCGGCGAAGCCGCGGACGCGGGATGGTGGCTGGAGGGCGTGGACGGGGATCTGAGGCGGGATCGCCGGAACCGATCGCAAGCGAAGTCGATCGGCCCTGCGACCGACGCGCGACGACGTCGGTCGCACCCGCGCCGCGGCGATCAGGCGCTCGACGGCCCGCCGCCGTTCGCATCGCCGCCGGCCTGGCGGGGTCCATCGGCCCCCGCCTTCAGCGCTCGGAGAATGCCGTCCCGCTCGGCTTCGCGCTCGGTCAGGTGGGCGCCGCGTGCCGACGCGCGACGGGCGAGGGCGACCACCGCTGCGCGGTCGATCTCGATCGGCGCGCCGTCCGGTCCGAAAGGCGTGCGAAAGCCGAAGGCCTCCGGGCTCGCTCCGTGATCGTGCAGATGCTCGAGCCGCCGGCTGGCCTCGTGCCAGTCGGGGACGTGGCCGTCGTCGACCCACCACGCCGCGTAGCTCGGCCACTCGGGCTCCAGGAACCACTCGAGCCGATGGCGCAGCGCCTCGCCGTGGACCCCGGAGTAGGCGAAGGCATTGACGGGCTCGAGCGACCGCCACAGCGAGAGCGTGAAGACCACGCCGGCGTGCCGCGCGGGGTCGTAGAACCTCGGCTGGACCGGATCCCCCCAGCTGTGCCGGAGCGTGACCGGATCCCGGGTCGAGCGGGCGACGAAGCCCTCGAACGCGTCCGCTGCGCCGAAGGTCTCCGGCAGCCGGTCGAAGAAGCCCTGCACGGCGGGGTCGCCGGGCGGGGCCTTCAGGATCGCGAAGGTGGTGAACGCAACGAGCGGCATGCGCGTCTCCGGTCGGCCGAGGCCCGCGCGCACCGGCGCGAGGACGAGTCCCGGCAACCGTATCCCTCGCCGCCGCGGGCGCGAACGGGACGCGCGCCCCGATCCGTCGGGACTCAGAGGCCGATGTCCCGGGACCGGGCGACCGCACGCGCGCGATTGTCGACCCCGAGCTTCGCGTACAGAACGGACAGCGCGTTGCGGACCGTCTTGTCGGCCACGCCGAGCCGGGCGGCGATCTGGGCGTTGTCGAGTCCCTGCGCGACCAGGCCGGCCAACTCGCGCTCGCGCGCGGTCAGCCTGGGGACTCCACCGGCGCCGCGAACGAAGTCGACCACCGCATCGCAGAACCGGGCGAACGCCGGCTCGGTTCCCAGGGGCACGTGATTGCCGGAGTCCAGCGTCTCGAAGCGCGCACCCGGAATCGCGGCGGCCATCTCGCGACCGAGCTCGACCGGTGTCGCCCGATCGCGCTCGCAGTGAAGCACGAGCGTCGGCACGCGCACCTGCGGCGCGATCGCGCGCACGTCCTGTGCCGCACGGCCCCGCAGGATCGCGGCCGCGCGTGTCCCGTTGCAGCTGCGACGCTGCTGCTCGTTCATGCCGGCCCGCACTTCGGGCGTCGCCTCCGGCAGGAAGCGTCCACTGAAGAATTCCCGGACCGCCGGGTCGTCTCGCCCCCAGCCGAACTCGACCAGACGCCATTGCGCTTCGAGGTACGCCAGGTCGTCGGCCGACTCGCTCCGATGCGAGGCACCGATCAGATACCCTCCGAACAGCACGAGGTGCGATACACGCTCGGGGTGGCGGGCCGCGTAGGCGATCGCCACCGGCGCCCCGCCGCTGACACCCAGCAGAGCCACCTTCGGTTCGCCGACGGCCTCGACGACCGCCTCGAGCTCTTCGATCCACGCGTCCTGGTCCGAAGGCCGCGTGTCGTCGTCCGACAGGCCGCAGCCGCGTTCGTCGTAGCGCACCAGTCGGAACGATCGGCTCAGGCGCTCGACCCATGGGCCCCAGAGCGGGGACTTCGGGTCGTAACCGACGTTGGTCAGCCAATGCGCCACCCGGACCAGCACCGGCGCGCCGGTGGGGCCACTGCAGGTCCAAGCTATCCGGGCACCCGACGAGACTCGGGTGAATCGAAACGTCTGGTCGGCCATTGAAGAGACGCTGTCCGCGCTTTCGCTGCGATGCCCGCGAGAGTGGCCGTGCGGCGGCACAACCACCGCCCTCCGAGCCGACGTGCGATCCGGGCACGCCCAGGCAAAGTCTACAACCCGTCGCGACGACCCGATCAGCTGCCGACGGACAGCCAGTGCCTCGCGATCTCGTCCCGCCGCGCGATCCAGACCCCGGGCCGCCGCGTCATCTCCGCCAGCATGTCGACCAGCGCCTGCATCCGCCCGGGCCGCCCGAGCATCCTGAGGTGCAGCCCCACGGACATCATCCGAGGTGCGTGCGCGCCCTCCCGCCACAACCAGTCGAACGCGTCGAGCACGTAGCCGCTGAAGTCGTGCGCGCGCACGAAGCGGTGCGTGTTCTGGAACTGCATGTCGTTGGTGTCGAACGCGTAGGGCAGCACCACGTGGCGCCGCTCGCCGAGGCGCAGCGTCGTGGGCAGGTCGTCGCCGTACCAGTCGCTGTCGTAGAGGAAGCCGCCCTCCTCGATCAGCAGCCGGCGCGTGTTCGGGCTCGACGCGGAGCGGGTGTGCCAGCCGACCGGGCGCACGCCGGTCGCACGCTCGATCGCGGCGACGGTGCGGGCGATCGCGGCTCGCTCGTCGGCCTCGGCCATGCCGGCGTGGCTCTCCCAGCGCCAGCCGTGCGCCGACACCTCGTGGCCGCGGCGCACCGCGTCCGCGGCGAGCGAGGGCGTGCGCTCGACCGCGCGGCCGCAGGCGCTGACGGTGCAGCGGGCGCGCGCATCGTCGAACGCCTTCATGATCCGCCACCAGCCGACTCGGGTGCCGTAGTCGAAGTGCGACTCGAGGCACGGGTCGGGCAGGCCCTCGAGCCGATCGATCACCTCGTAGACCGCCTCGTTGCGCGCGTCGCCCTCGGCCACCGAGGTCTCGGCCCCTTCCTCGAAGTTCAGCACGAACGACACCGCGACGCGCGCGCCGCCCGGCCAGCGCGGGTCGGGCGGCGTGTCGCCGTGGCCGAGCAGGTCGCGCGGCATCGGCCGCGACGGCAGCTCACCCATCTCAGTCGGCCTTCATGCCGGCGTCGCGCACGACGGCCTGGTAACGCCTGACCTCGGCCGCGAGGAACGCGCCGACCTGCGCGGGCGTGCCCGAGCCGGGCTCGGCGCCGAGCTGCACGAAGCGCTCCTTCACCTCGGGCAGCGCGAGGATGCGCTCGACCTCGCGGTGCATCCGCTCGACGACCGCGGGCGGCGTCTTCGCGGGCGCGAGCAGCACGAACCAGGCGGCGAAGTCGTAGCCGGGCAGGCCGGACTCGGCGATCGTCGGCAGGCCGGGCACGACGTTGGAGCGCTTCGCGGTGCTGACCGCGAGCGCGCGCAGCTTGCCGCTCTTCACGTGCTGCGCGGACGACAGCACCGGGTCGATCATCCACTGCACCTGGCCACCGATCAGGTCGGTGATCGCGGGGGCCGAGCCCTTGTAGGGCACGTGCAGCGCCTTCACGCCGGCCTGCGCGGCGAGCATCGCGCCGGCGACGTGGCTGGTGGTGGCGTTGCCCGAGGACGCGTACGCGAGGCCGTCGGGCTTCGCCTTCATCAGCGCGAGCAGCTCCTGCACGGTCTTCGCGGGCACCTCGGGGTTCACGACGAGCACGCTCGGCAGGTCGGCGATGCGCGCGACCGGTGCGAGGTCGACGAGCGTGTCGTACGGCAGCTTCGGATACAGGCTCGGGTTGACCGCGTGGCCGACGGTGACGACGAGCATCGTGTGGCCGTCGGCGGGCGCCTTCGCGACGAAGTCGGTCGCGATCTGGCCGCCGGCGCCGGGCCTGTTGTCGGCGACGACCGGCTGGCCGAGCGACTTGCCGGCGTACTCGGCGATGAGCCGCGCGAAGGTGTCGGCCGCGCCGCCCGGCGGGAACGGCACGACGATCCTGACCGGCTTCGACGGCCATGGGCCGTCCTGCGCGAAGGCGGGGCCGGCGGGCAGCGCGGCGAGGCACGCGGCGGCGAGCGCCGCGGCGAGGAACGGACGGGCGAGGCGGAGGGTCATGTCGGGTTCTCCCAGTAGGTCCTGCCGGCGTCGGCCCAGAGCGCGCGGATCGCATGCTCGGCCTCGGCGCAGATGCGTTCGGTGTCGACCTTCATCGGCCGCCCGTCGCGCACCAGCACCTCGCCGTCGACGAGGACCAGCTCGACGTCGCGGCCCTGCGCGTTGTGGACGAGCGTGCCGGCGAGGCTGACGCGGGGGACGAGGTGCGGGCGACGGAAGTCGAACGCGACGAGGTCGGCCTTCTTGCCCACCTCGATCGAGCCGATCTCGGCGTCGAGCCCGAGCGCGCGCGCCCCACCCATCGTCGCCATCTCGAGCACGCGGGCCGGCTGCCAGTCGTCGTCGACGCCGCCGCGCTGCACGCGGGCGGTCGCGAGCGCCCAGCGCATCAGCTCGACCATGTCGCCGTGCTGCGTGTCGGTGGCGAGCGCGATGTTGATGCCGGCGGCGGCGAGCTTCGGCGTCGGCGCCATCCGGCCGGAGGCGGCGTTGCACTTCGGGATGTGGATCGCGTGCGCGCCGGCGCGCGCCATCCGCGCGACGTCGTCGTCGTCGAGGTAGATGCAGTGCCCGCCCATCAGGCGGGGACCGAGCAGTCCGGTGTCGGCGAGCACCTGGGTGGAGCTGCGGCCGGTGCGCGCGCGCACGCGCTCGACCTCGACGGCGCTCTGGCCGAGGTGGGTGTTGACGCGCAGGCCGAGCGACGCGGACGCCCCGGCGATCTCGCGCAGGAACCCCTCCGAGCAGGTGTCGACCGCGTGCGCGCCGATGTTGGGCGTCACGCGCGGATGGGCGCGCCAGCGCTCGTGCAGCGCGAGCGCACCGTCGAGCGTGCGACGGCCGATCGCGGGGTCGAAGCGCCACTCGCCATGCGCGACGCGTGCGAAGTCGACGTCGTGCACGCGCCAGCTCGGCGCGAGCCGCACGCCCATCTCCGCCATCGCCTCGGTGGTCGCGTCGGCGTGCACGAAGTTGTCGCCGATCAGCGTGGAGCCGAACAGCATCATCTCCAGCGCGCCGAGCCGGGCGATCGCGCGGGCCTGCTCGGGCGACACGTCGGTGCCCTTCGGGATGCCGGGCGTGTACGACGGCGCGAAGCCGAGGTCGACCGCGACGCCACGGACCATCGACAGGATCGCGTGGTTGTGGACGTTGACGAAGCCGGGCACGACGACGCGGCCGGGCAGCCGCAGCGTCTCGGTCGCCGCGACCCCCGGGGGCGCCGCGGCGCCGAGCCAGGCGATGCGGCCGTCGAGCACGCCGATCGCGGCGCCGCGCAGCTCGGGGCGGACCGGATCGACGGTCAGCACGTCGACGTCGAGCAGCAGCAGGTCGAGCCGGGCGGGAGGCGGCACCGGGGCGATACTCGGGGAGGCGGTCGTGCCGGTGGATGCCATCCGGTCGATCATCCATTACGATCTGGTCAACCAAACTATAGCCGGCTGGTCGGCCGATGCAAGCGCGCGTCCCGGCGCGATCGCACCGGCGGCACGCCGCACCGAGCCCCACGCCCCATGAAGGCCCGATGAACGCCCGAGCGCCGACCCCGCCCGCCCGATCGCCGAAACCCGCCGCCCCTCGTGCGGCGAAGGGCCGCGCGGCCGCGGGCGCCGCGCGCGCGGGTCCGGCGCGCACGGGCTCGGGTGCCGGCGCGAGCGGGACGGCGGTCGGGCTCGGCGCGCCGACCCGCGCGCCGCGTGCCCGCGCCGCCCGCAGCGCGGACACCGACGGCCGCCCCGGCGCCGCCGACACCGGCACGCCATCCGCGCGCCGCTCGGAGGCGATGGTCCGCGAGGCGCTGCTGAAGGCGCTGCTCGGCGGCGCGCTGCGCCCGGGCACGCCGCTGCGCGAGCGCCACCTGGCGCAGGCCTTCGGCGCCACGCGCGGCACGGTCCGCAAGGTGCTGCTGCGGCTGGGCGCCGAGGGCAAGCTCGAGCTGCGGCCGCATCGCGGCGCGTTCGTGCCGACGCCGACCGCCGAGGACGTGCGGCGCGTCTACGAGATGCGCCGGGTCGTCGAGTGCGGCACGGTCGCGGTGCTCGCCGAGGGGCTGGCACGCGATCGGCTCGCGCCGCTCGACGCGCTGGTGCTCCGCGAGCGGCAGGCGCAGCGCGCCGGGCGGCGCGACGAGGCGGTGCGGCTCGCCGGCGACTTCCACCTGGTGCTGGCCGACCTGCTGGGCAACGCGGAGCTGTCGGCGTCGCTGCGCGCGCTGGTCGCGCGCACTCAGCTCTTCGTGGCGCTGTTCGAGTCGGCCGACGACGCTGCAGGCTGCTCGGTCGACGAGCACGACGCGGTGGTCCGCGCGCTGCGGCGGCGCGACGGCCCGGCCGCGGTCCGCGCGGTGTCGGAGCACCTGCACCACGTCGAGCGGCGCGTGCTCGCGCGCATGCCGCGCCCGAGGAACGACGACGTCGGCGCGATCCTGCGCGCCGCGATGGAGTGACCCGATGCGGCTGCTGCTGGTCAACCCGAACACCTCCGCGCACGTCACAGCACGGATGGTCGCGGCCGCCCGCGCGGCGCTCCCCGCCGACGTCGAGCTCGTCGGCGCGACCGCGGGCTTCGGCCCGGCGATCATCGGCACCCGCGCCGAGGCGGCGATCGCCGCACACGCCGCGCTGGACGTCGGCGTCCGCGAATCGCCCGGCCACGACGCCGTGGTGCTCGGCGTGTCGCTCGACTGCGGGCTCGCCGCGCTGCGCGAGGTGCTCGAGCTGCCGGTCGCGGCGATGACCGAGAGCGGGCTCGCCTGCGCCGGCATGCTCGGCACGCGACTCGGGCTGCTGACGCTCGGCGCGCGGATGCTGCCGCTGTACCGCGAGCTCGTCGACGGCTACGGGCTGTCGTCGCGCGTGGTCGGCTGGTGCGCGCTCGAGGCGCCCGGCGCGTTCGCGCCCGCTCGCACACCCGATGGCGCGCCCGATCCGCGCGTCGCCGATGCGGTCGCCGCCGGCGTCGCGCGGATGGTGGCCGAGGACGGCGTCGAGGCGGTGCTGCTGTCGGGCGCGGTGCTCGCCGGCTACGCGAAGGCGCTGCGCGAGCGGGTCGACGTGCCCCTCGTCGACTGCGCGGCCGCGGCCGCGCTGCAGGCGGTCGCGCTCGTGCGGCTCGGCGCCCGCAAGGCGCGCGCGGGCAGCCTCGCGGCGCCGCACGGCCGCGCCTCGAGCGGCCTGTCGGACGCGCTGGCCACGCGCCTCGCGGCCCCCC
>JBILTM010000321.1:0-3680 GCA_044371545.1 Burkholderiaceae bacterium | reverse complement strand
GGCGCCGACGGCGCGATCGCGGGCACCGAGGTCGTGCGCGCGGCCCCCGACGGCTACACGCTGCTGATGGCGACCAACAGCCCGATGGCCGCCGCGCCGGCGATGAAGAAGAACCCGCCGTACGACCCGGTCACCGACTTCACGCCGATCAGCGACATCGGCCGCTACACGTTCTTCATCGTCGTGCACCCCTCGGTGCCCGCGAAGACCGTGGCCGAGCTGGTGGCGTTCGCCAAGGCCAAGCCGGGCGAGCTGAACTACGCCACCGGCAACACCACCGGCATCGTGTCGATGGCGCTGTTCAACGCGCTGGGCGGCGTGAAGATGACCCACGTGCCCTACAAGGGCGAGCCGCAGGCGCTGACCGACCTGGTCTCGGGCCGCGTGCAGGTGATGGTCGTCTCCTCGGGCACCTCGCTGCCGCACATCCGCGAGGGGCGCCTGCGCGCGATCGCGGTCACGCTCGACAAGCGCAGCCCCGCGCTGCCGGACGTGCCGACGATCGTCGAGGCCGGCATGCCGCAGTTCAGGCTCACCTCCTGGGCCGCGGTGTTCGGCCCGGCGAAGATGCCGCGCGACGTCGTCGAGCGGCTGAACCGCGAGTTCGTCGCGGCGATCGGGCGCCCGGACGTCCAGCAGGCGATGGAGAAGCAGGCGTTCATGCTCCAGGGCTCGACCCCGGAACAGCTCGGCGCGCTGGTCAAGGAGCAGTTCGAGAGCTACAAGTCGACGATGAAGATCGCGGGCATCGAGCCCGAGTGAGGGGTCGCGGCGCGGCCGCGGGGCGGACGGCCCCGCCACCGCGCCCGGCGGTGCGCAGACTCGGACGGCGGGACGGAAACCGCTTTATAATTCAAGGTTTTCCGTCGTTCCGGCCCCGACCCGGGCCCCGCTGAAGCCATGCCGATCTACGCCTATCGCTGCGAAGCCTGCGGCCATGCCAAGGACGTGATCCAGAAGTTCTCGGACGCGCCGCTCACCGCCTGCCCCGAGTGCGGCGCCGACGCGTTCCGCAAGCAGCTGACCGCGCCCGCGTTCCAGCTGAAGGGCAGCGGGTGGTACGTGACCGACTTCCGGGACAACGGCAAGAAGGCCAAGAAGCCCGACGCCGCGCCGGCCGATGCGCCGGCCGACGCGAAGGCCGACGCGAAGGCCGACGCCGCGAAGCCGGCGGAGTCCGGCCCGGCCAAGGCCGCCGAGCCCGCCGCCGCGCCGCCCGCGGCCGCGCCGGCCCCGAGCGCGCCGAAGTCGACCCCCGAGACCTGAGTCCCGCCCGCCCGCCGACCCGCGTCGGCAGGCGCCGAGCCGGCACGATCGCCCGCCCTCCAGCCCCTCCGCCCCTCTCTCCACCCCCACACCGCCTCGAGCCCCGGATGTTCCGCCGCTACTTCATCACCGGCCTGCTGATCTGGGTGCCGATCGGCATCACGCTGTGGGTGCTCGACCTCGTCATCACGACGATGGACCTGAGTCTGTCGCTGCTGCCGCAGACCTGGCAGCCGGTTGCGCTGCTCGGGCGGCACGTGCCCGGCATCGGCGCGCTGCTGACGCTGCTGGTGATCTTCGTGACCGGCCTGCTCGCGACCAACTTCCTCGGCCAGCGGCTGGTGCTGCTCTGGGAGAACCTGCTGTCGCGGATCCCGATCGTGCGCACGATCTACTCGTCGGTGAAGCAGGTCAGCGACACGCTGCTCTCGCCGCAGGGCAATGCGTTCCGCAAGGCGCTGCTCGTGCAGTATCCGCGCGAGGGCAGCTGGACGATCGGCTTCATGACCGGCACGCCGGCCGACGAGGTGCGGCGCCGCGTCGCGCAGGCGCAGCCCGCCGGGGCCGACGCCGGGGCCGGCGCCGAGATGGTGTCGATCTACGTGCCGACCACGCCGAACCCGACCTCGGGCTTCTTCCTGATGATGCGCCGCGAGGACACCATCGAGCTCGACATGAGCGTCGACGAGGCGCTGAAGTACATCGTGTCGATGGGCGTCGTCACGCCCGACACCCGGCCGCGCAGCGCGCGCGGGCCGCGCACCCAGATCAAAGCGGAGATCCACTGAGCATGCGTACCTGCTACACCGGCGAGGTGTCCACCGATCGCCTCGACACCGTCGTCACGCTCTACGGCTGGGTGCATCGCCGGCGCGACCACGGCGGCGTGATCTTCGTCGACCTGCGCGACCGCGCGGGCCTCGCGCAGGTGGTGTGCGATCCCGACCGTCCGGAGATGTTCAAGGTCGCCGAGAGCGTGCGCAACGAGTTCTGCGTGAAGATCGTCGGCAAGGTGCGGCGACGCCCGGCCGGCACCGAGAACGCCGGCATCCGCTCGGGCGAGGTCGAGATCCTGTGCCACGAGATCGAGGTGCTGAACCCGTCGGTGACGCCGCCGTTCCAGCTCGACGACGACAACCTCTCCGAGACGACGCGCCTCACGCACCGCGTGCTCGACCTGCGCCGCCCGGCGATGCAGCAGAACCTCATGCTGCGCTACAAGGTCGCGATGGCGGTGCGCAAGTACCTCGACGCGCTCGGCTTCATCGACGTCGAGACGCCGATGCTGACCAAGAGCACGCCCGAGGGCGCGCGCGACTACCTCGTGCCCTCGCGCGTCAACGCCGGCCAGTTCTTCGCCCTGCCGCAGTCGCCGCAGCTCTTCAAGCAGCTGCTGATGGTCGCGGGCTTCGACCGCTACTACCAGATCACCAAGTGCTTCCGCGACGAGGACCTGCGCGCTGACCGGCAGCCCGAGTTCACGCAGATCGACTGCGAGACCTCGTTCCTCGACGAGACCGAGATCCGCTCGATCTTCGAGGAGATGATCCGCACGGTGTTCAAGGACGTGAAGGGCGTGCGGCTGTCGGGCCAGTTCCCGACGATGACCTACGCCGACGCGATGCGGCTGTACGGCTCGGACAAGCCCGACCTGCGCGTGAAGCTGCAGTTCGCCGAGCTGACCGAGGCGATGAAGGACGTCGAGTTCAAGGTGTTCTCCGCGGCCGCGCAGATCGACGGCGGGCGCGTGGTCGCGCTGCGCGTGCCGGGCGGCGCCGAGATGCCGAGGAGCGAGATCGACGCCTACACCAAGTTCGTCGGCATCTACGGCGCCAAGGGCCTCGCCTACGTCAAGGTCAACGACGCCTCGAGGGGCCGCGACGGCCTGCAGTCGCCGATCGTCAAGAACCTGCACGACCGCGCGATCGACACGATCCTCGCCAAGACCGGTGCGGTCGACGGCGACCTGATCTTCTTCGGCGCGGACAAGGCGAAGGTCGTCAACGACGCGATGGGCGCGCTGCGCGTGAAGATCGGCCACTCCGAGTTCGGCAGGAAGCACGGCCTCTTCGAGGACGCGTGGAAGCCGCTGTGGGTCGTCGACTTCCCGATGTTCGAGTACGACGAGGAGGACGCGCGCTGGGTCGCGGTCCACCATCCGTTCACTGCGCCGAAGGACGGCCACGAGGACTACATGGCGACCGACCCGGGCCGCTGCGTCGCCAAGGCCTACGACATGGTGTTGAACGGCTGGGAGATCGGCGGCGGCTCGGTGCGGATCCACCGCGAGTCGGTGCAGAGCAAGGTGTTCCGCGCGCTGAAGATCGGCCCGGAGGAGGCGCGCGCGAAGTTCGGCTTCCTGCTCGACGCGCTGCAGTACGGCGCGCCGCCGCACGGCGGCATCGCGTTCGGCC
>JBILTM010000153.1:0-12785 GCA_044371545.1 Burkholderiaceae bacterium | reverse complement strand
GGGTCCGCCTTCGCATCGGCCTTCGCTGCGTCGTTCGCGGCCGCGGCCTTCGGGTCCTTCGAGGCGGCCTCGCCCGAAGGACCCGCATCGGTCGCGCCGCGCGCGACGACCGCACCCGCGCCCTTCGGCTCCGTGCCCTTCGCATCGGCGCCCTTCGCGTCCCCGGCCTTCGCATCGCCCGCCTTCGCGTCGGGCGTCGTCACCGCGCGCGCCGGCAGCGGCGTGTCGCGCGACGGGATCACGATGGAGACGTCGTTGGGCGGCCGCGAGGGCTCGGACTCGAGCAGCAGCGGCACCACGATCGCGGCGAGCAGGCACAGCGCGATCGCGCCGATCAGCCGATGGCGCGCACGCTTCTTCTGGGGGAGGGCCGGGTCGGCGACGCCGTCCTCGGCGCCGCCCGCGCGCTTGCGCGCCGGAGCCGCTGGCCGTGTTGCCATGGAGAGATGACGAGTCGCTTCAGGAAGCGGGTCGCTCGCGCGAGGCCAGCACGTCGGCCACGGTCAGGAACGATCCGAACACGACGATTCTATCATTCTCGTCGGCGCGACCCTTCGCCGCGGCGAGCGCCTCCACGGGAGATCCGTGGCACGAGATCGTGCGCTCCGCGTCCTTGCCCTGCCCCGGCACGATGCCCACCGTCTCGCGCAGGATCCGCGCGAGGTCCTCGGCCTTCGTGCCGCGTGGCCCCGGCAGGTCGACGCACAGCCAGTGGTCGACGCGCTCGCGCAGGTGCGCGACCGCGCCCGCGACGTCCTTGTCGCCGAGCATGCCGAACACCGCGTAGGTGTACGGGAAGAAGCCCATGCCGTCGAGGTTCGCGGCGAGGTGCGCGACCGCGTGCGGGTTGTGCGCGACGTCGAGCACGATGCTCGGCCGCCCCGCCAGCACCTGGAAGCGCCCGGGCAGCTCGACCGTGGCGAAGCCCTGGCGCACCGCGCCCGCGGTCACCGGCAGCCGGTCGCGCAGCGACTCGAGCGCGGCGAGCGCGCCGGACGCGTTCAGCAGCTGGTTCGCGCCGCGCAGCGCCGGATAGGCGAGGCTGTTGCGGCGCTGGGACCGGCCGCCGTAGCTCCACTGCTGGCGATCGCCCGCATAGTTGAAGTCGTGCCCGAAGCGCCAGAGGTCCGCGCCGATCTCGGCCGCGTAGTCGACCAGGGTCTGAGGCGGCACGGGGTCGGTGCAGATCGCGGGCCGCCCGGTGCGGTAGACGTGCGCCTTCTCCCAGCCGATCAGCTCGCGCGTGTCGCCGAGGAACTCGGCGTGGTCGATGTCGATGCAGCAGACGATCGAGCAGTCGGCGTCGACCAGGTTCACCGCGTCGAGCCGGCCGCCCAGGCCGATCTCGAGCACCAGCGCGTCGGGCGCGGCGCGCTCGAAGAGCTTGAGGATCGCGAGCGTGGTGTACTCGAACCAGGTGAGCGCGACGTCGCCGCGCGCGGCCTCGACCGCGTCGAGCTGCTCGATCAGCGCCTCATCGGACGCGGGCACGCCGTCGAGCCGCGCGCGCTCGTTGAAGCGCACCAGGTGCGGCGAGGTGTAGCAGCCGACGCGGTAGCCCGAGGCCAGCAGGATCGATTCGAGCATCGCGCAGGTCGAGCCCTTGCCGTTGGTGCCGGCGACGACGATCTTGGTGCCCGGCAGCTGCAGCCGCATCCGGGCCGCGACCTCGCGGACGCGGTCGAGCCCGAGCTCGATCGTCTTCGGGTGCAGCCCCTCGATGCGCGCGAGCCGTTCGGCGAGCGCGGGCCCTTCGTGCACGAAGGCGTTCAGGCCAGCGCCTCCGACGGCTGGCGCGTCAGCAGCGCGAGCAGCTGCGCGATCTCGTCGCGCATCTGGCGCCGGTGCACGATCATGTCGACCGCGCCCTTCTCGACCAGGAACTCGGCACGCTGGAAGCCCTCGGGCAACTTCTCGCGGACGGTCTGCTCGATCACGCGCGGGCCGGCGAAGCCGATCAGCGCCTTCGGCTCGGCAATCACGACGTCGCCGAGGAAGCAGAAGCTCGCCGACACGCCGCCCATCGTGGGATCGGTCAGCACCGACACGTAGGGCAGCTTCGCCTCGGAGAGCTGGGTCAGCATCGCGGTGGTCTTGGCCATCTGCATCAGCGACAGCAGGCCTTCCTGCATCCGCGCGCCACCCGAGGCGGCCACCGAGATGAACGGCACCTTCTGGTCGATCGCAACCTGCACGCCGCGGGCGAAGCGCTCGCCGACGACCGAGCCCATCGAGCCGCCCATGAATTCGAACTCGAACGCGGCGACCACGACCGGCAGCGCGCGGATCGCGCCGCCGACCACGACCAGCGCATCGGTCTCGCCGGTGGCGTCCATCGCCTCCTGGATGCGGTCGGGGTACTTGCGGCTGTCCTTGAACTTGAGCGCGTCGACCGGCACCACCTCCTGGCCGATCTCGAAGCGGCCTTCCGGGTCGAGCAGCGCGTCGATCCGCTGGCGCGCGCCGATCCGCATGTGGTGGTCGCACTTCGGGCAGACGTTCAGGTTGGTCTCGAGGTCGGCGCGGTAGAGCACCGCGTCGCACGCCGAGCACTTGACCCAGACGCCCTCGGGGACGGTGCGCTTGCCGCCGCCGGGGGTGCCGGCGCGCTTGATCCGCGGGGGAAGGAGCTTCTCGAGCCAGCTCATCGTGCGGTCTCCTGGGTCTGGGTGGCGGCCGCACCGGCGTCCATCGCCTCGCGGATGCCCTTCATGAACGCGGCTGCGCGCTCGATCGCGTGCGCGGGGCCAGCGGCCTCGATCTCCTGGATCAGCCGCGTGCCGATGACCACCGCGTCGGCGCGCTTCGCGATCGCGGCGGCGGTCGCACCGTCGCGGATGCCGAAGCCCACGCCGACCGGCAGCCCGGTCGCCTCGCGGATCGCGGGCAGCGCCGACAGCACCTCGTCGACGTTGAGCGCGGCCGAGCCGGTCACGCCCTTGAGCGACACGTAGTACACGTAGCCGGCCGCGATGCGGCCGACCTGCTCGATGCGCTTCGGGGTCGAGGTCGGCGCGAGCAGGAAGATCGGGTCCAGGCCGTGCGACTTCAGGAGCGGGCCGAAGGTCTCGGCCTCCTCGGGCGGCAGGTCGACCACCAGCACGCCGTCGACGCCGGCCTCGGCGGCGCGCTTCGTGAACGCCTCGGCGCCCATCCGCTCGATCGGGTTCAGGTAGCCCATCAGCACGACCGGCGTCGTGTCGTCGGTGCGGCGGAACTCGCGGACCCAGTCGAGCACGTCGCCGAGACCGACGCCGAGCGCGAGCGCGGCCTCGCCCGACTTCTGGATCACCGGGCCGTCGGCCATCGGGTCGGAGAACGGCACGCCGAGCTCGATGACGTCGGCGCCCGCCTTGGCGAGCGCGTGCATCATCGGCACCGCGTGCTCGCGGCTCGGGTGGCCGGCGGTGAAGTACGGGATCAGCGCGCGTCGCCCGGCGGCGCGCAGGCGTGCGAAGGTGGCGTCGATGCGTCGGGACATGGGGGCGCTCGTGCGTTCGACCGGCTCAGGCCTTCAGGCCGTCGCGCTCGGCAACGGTCTGCATGTCCTTGTCGCCGCGGCCGGACAGGTTCACCAGGATCACCTTGTCCCTGGGCAGCGTCGGCGCGAGCTTCGCGGCATAGGCGAGCGCGTGGCTGGACTCGAGCGCCGGGATGATGCCCTCGACGCGGCAGCAGGTGTGGAACGCGGCGAGCGTCTCGGTGTCGTCGATCGGCACGTAGCTCGCGCGGCCGCTGTCCTTGAGCCACGCGTGCTCGGGGCCGACGCCGGGATAGTCGAGGCCGGCGGACACCGAGTGCGTGTCGATGATCTGGCCGTTCGCGTCCTGCAGCAGGTAGGTGCGGTTGCCGTGCAGCACGCCGGGCGTACCCGCGGTCAGCGACGCCGCGTGGCGGCCGCTCGCGATGCCGTCGCCGCCCGCCTCGACGCCGACCAGCTTGACGGTCTCGTGCGGGATGTACGGGTGGAAGATGCCGAGCGCATTCGAGCCGCCGCCGACGCAGGCGACGACGTAGTCTGGCTGGCGGCCGATCTCCTCGGGCATCTGCCACAGGCATTCCTGGCCGACGACCGCGTTGAAGTCGCGAACCATCATCGGGTACGGGTGCGGGCCCGCGACGGTGCCGATGATGTAGAAGGTGTCCTCGACGTTGGTGACCCAGTCACGCATCGCCTCGTTGAGCGCATCCTTGAGCGTCTTGCTGCCCGATTCGACCGGCACGACTTCCGCGCCGAGCAGCTTCATCCTGTAGACGTTCTGCACCTGCCGGACGATGTCGGTCGAGCCCATGTAGACGACGCACTTCATGCCGAAGCGCGCGCAGACGGTCGCGGTGGCCACGCCGTGCTGGCCCGCGCCGGTCTCGGCGATCACGCGCGGCTTGCCCATGCGCTTCGCGAGCAGCGCCTGGCCGATCGTGTTGTTGACCTTGTGCGCGCCGGTGTGGTTCAGGTCCTCGCGCTTGAACCAGATCTGCGCGCCGCCGAGCATCTCGCTCCAGCGGCGGGCGTGGTAGACCGGGCTCGGGCGCCCGACGAAGTGCTTGAGTTCGGAGCGGAACTCGGCGACGAACTCGGGATCGTCCTTGTATTTCGCGTAAGCGAGCCGCAACTCCTCGAGCGCGTGCATCAGCGTCTCGGAGACGAACGTGCCGCCGTAGGGGCCGAAGTGGCCGCGGGCGTCGGGGAGGTCGTAGGGTTTCATCGTGGTCGGGCGTCCGCTTCGAGCACGGCGGCGACGAATCGCTCCATCCGGCTCCTGTCCTTCGTTCGTGGGTCGTCGCCCTGGATGCCGCTGGAGACGTCGACCGCGAACGGCCGGACCCGGTCGATCGCGTGGGCCACCGAATCGGCGTCGAGACCGCCCGACAGCACGATCCTGGCGGGCAGTCCGGACGGGATCCAGGACCAGTCGAACGTCCTGCCGCTGCCGCCGTAGCCGTCGCTGAACGCGTCCAGCACCAGGCATTCGGCGGCGCCGAACGATCGAGACGATGATAACAAATCGGTTTCGGGCCGCATCCGGAAGGCCTTCCACCACGGCAGGCCCGCCGCGAGGCCCGCCTCGGCCGCGATCGCCGGGGTCTCGTCGCCGTGCAGCTGGAGCACGTCGAGGCCGACCTCGCGCGCGGTCGCGGCGATGGTGTCGCCGGACGCGTTCACGAAGAGGCCGACCGCGGACACCCACGACGGCAACCTGCGGCGCAGTGCCGCGGCGTCCGAGGGCGCGAGCGCGCGCGGGCTCTTCGGGTAGAACACGAAGCCGATCGCGTCGGCGCCGATCGCGATCGCGTCGTCGACGTCGCCGGGGCGGACCAGGCCGCAGAACTTGATGCGGGTCTTCATCGTTGCGGACCCGCGTGAGCCGCGACCGCCGCCCACGGCGCGAGCGGATCGGTCGTCGGCACGGGCAGGCCGAACGCCGCATCGTACTCGACGCCCGCGAGGTACAGCCCCGCCGGCGAGAAGGTCGGCGCGCCGAGCGCGCGGCGGCGCGCGGCGAGCAGCTCGGCCATCCACGCGACCGGGCGGCGGCCGATGCCGACGTGGACCAGCGCGCCGACGACGTTGCGGACCATGTGGTGCAGGAACGCGTTGGCGGTGATCGTCAGCACGACGAACTCGCCGCGGCGCTCGACGTCGAGCCGCGACAGCGTGCGCACCGGCGTGGCCGCCTGGCACTGCGACGAGCGGAACGCACTGAAGTCGTGCTCGCCCACCAGCGCGGCCGCGGCCTCGCGCATCGCGTCGGCGTCGAGCGGGCGGTGCACGCGGCCCGCGCGGTCGCGCCACAGCGGGTGCGGCGCCTCGGCGCAGCGGAGCAGGTAGAGGTAGGTGCGGGCGCGCGCCGAGAAGCGCGCGTGGAAGTCGTCGGGCACGGGGCGCGACCACTGCACCGCGATGCGCTCGGGCAGCCGTGCGTTGACGCCGCGGACCCAGGCGTTGAGCGGCCGCTCGGCGTGCGTGTCGAAGTGGACGACCTGCGCGGTCGCGTGCACGCCGGCGTCGGTGCGGCCGGCGCAGACGGTGTCGACGGGGTGGCCGGCGAGCTCGGCGAGCGAGCGCTCCAGCAGGTCCTGCAGCGCGTCGCCGGAGGGCTGGGTCTGCCAGCCCGGGGTGCCGGTGCCGTCGTACGCGAGGCCGAGCGCGAGCCTCACCGGCCTGGCGCGCGCGCGCGGCCCTCGTGGGCCGCGCGATGCGCGTCGTCAACCAATCTTGCTCAGCATCGTGCGGGCCTTCTGCTGCTGGCCGCTGTCGCCGCCCTTGATGACTTCCTGCAGCAGCTCGCGCGCGCCTTCCTTGTCGCCGATCTCCTCGTAGGCCGAGGCGAGGTCGAGCTTGGTGGCCATCTCCTGCCAGCGGCCGCCCCCCCCGGCACCGACTTCGGCCTCGTCGGCCGCGACGGTCGCGGGCTCGAGGTCGAGGCTGATCGCCGACAGGTCGAGCGCGGCGCCGCCGTCGTGCGGACCGGACTGCGTGAGGCTCTCGAGCGCGGGCAGGTCGAGGTCGAGCGACGGCAGGTCGAAGCGGGCGTCGAGCGAGGTGCTCAGGTCGACCGGCGACGCTTCGCCGCGATCGGGGCCGGACATGGTGTCCGAGATCTGCGCGTTCTCCTGCGCGGCCGCGCGGTCGATGCGCGTGTCGATGTTCAGGTCGAAGTCGAGGCTCGGGATCCCGTCGTCCTTGGCCGCGGCCGCCGCCATCTCGATCGTGTCGCCGACCGCGGGCGTCCCCGGCGCGGCCGGCTTCGCATCGGTGCCGAACGACAGGTCCGGGAAGTCGAGGTCGTTGCGTGCGCCGCCGAACGACGTCGCCGCAGCCGCCGCGCTCGCGGCCGCGACGGCCGCCGCACCCGCGGCGACCGCACCGGCGTTCGGTGCGTCGCCCGCGCCGCCACCGTACAGCGGGTTGGTCGGGTCGAGCGAGAGGCCCATCGTGACGACCTTCGGCCACTCCTCGTTGCGGCCCTCGGTCATCTCGTGCATCTCGCGCGCCAGCGTCTCGAACGCCTTCGTGTCCTTGCGGCCCGCGTAGATCTCGAGCAGCTTCGCGCGGATCGCCTGGCGCTCGGGCTGGCGCTTGAGCGCCTCCTTGAGGATCTCCTCGGCCTGCGCCTCGCGGCCGTAGGCGATGTAGACGTCCGCCTCGGCGATCGGGTCGACCTCGGTCGAGTGCACGTCGACCGCGGCGCTCGCCGGGTTCGGCGCGAACACGCTGTTGCTGGTGTCGACGCTCTGGCCGCCCGTGGAACCGAAGAGCGAGTTGGCGGTGAACGCGTCGGCCGCGATCAGGCTGTCCTCGAACTTCTCGACCTTGCGGCGTCGGCGCATCGCGTACCACCCGTAGCCGGCACCGAGCAGCGCGATGCCGCCGAGGCCGGGCAGCAGGAACGGGTTCTCGAGCAGGTCGTCGACGAAGCTCGCCTCCGCAACCGGTGCCGGCGCCGGCGCCGGGGCGGCGGCCTTCGGCGGGGCGGCAGGCGCGACCGGCGCGCCGGCATCCGACTTCGGCGCATCGGCGAGCGGCGCGGGTGCGACGGCCGGAGGCGGCGCCTCGGCCTTCGGCGGCTCGGCCTTCGGAGCCTCCGCCTTCGGCGCCTCGAACTTGGGCGGCTCGGCCTTGGGCGGCTCGGCCTTGGGCGGCTCGGCCTTCGGGGCCGGCGCGCTCGCGACTGGCGGCACCGGAGCGACCTGGCCGGTCACGGCCTTCGACGACGCGCGGGCCTCGTCGAGCTGCTTCTGCAGGTCGGCCATCGAGCGGTTCTTCAGCTCGAGCAGCTTCTGCAGGTCGTTGACGTTCTTTTCGAGGTCAGTGATGCGGCTGTTGGCCTCGCGCAGCGCGTTGGCGCGCGCGACGTCCTGCTCGCCGGCATTGGCGCGGGTGGTCTGGGAGCCGACCGCGCCGCCTGCGCCCGAGCCGGTGCCCGGCTTGGACAGCTTGAGCTGGTCGCCGCCGGCCGCGGCCGAGCGGTCGTCGACACGGCCACCGACGGCGCCAGCGGCCGACTGGCCCGCGCGCGGACCGTCGACGGTGCGCGGCGCGCCGGCGAGCTTCGCGCGGTAGGCGGCGAAGTCGGCCGACTGCATCCGGACCTCGCGGGTCGCCTCTGCGCCGTCGATCGCGGCCATCGCCGAACGATCGGGGATCGCGAGCTTGGCGCCTTCGCGCAGCAGGTTGATGTTGCCGATGAAGGCCGACGGGTTCGCGCGGTAGATCGCGATCATCGCCTGGTCGAGGCTCACGCCCTCGGGCTTCGAGCCGCGCGCGATGTTGCCCAGCGTGTCGCCGCGGCGCACGTCGACGCTGCCGGCCGGCGCCTCGGCGCGCGGCGCGGCCTCGGGACGCGCGGGGCGGGCCGGGCGAGCCGTGGCGGGCGCCGGCTCGGCAGCCTGGGCGCGCTCCGCCACGGGCGCCCGCTGCGGCGCAGGCGCCGCCGGGGCGGGCGCCGGCGCGGCGGCAGGCGCCTGCTGGGCACGCGGGGCCGGCGCGGCCGCGGTGGCCGGGGCGACCGGCTCGGAACGCGACGGGCCGCCCTCGACCGCCTCGGAGCGGGCGGTGCGGATCTCGGGCGGATCGAGCAGGAAGGTGTACTCGCGGACGAACTTGCCGGTCGCCCAGTTCAGCTCGACCAGCAGGTCGACGAAGGGCTCGTTGATCGGCTGCGCCGAGGTGATCCGGACGAAGGTCCGGCCGCCGCGCGGCTCGATCGCGAAGCGCAGCGCGCCCAGCGCCGGGTTGAACTCGAGACCGGCCTGGCGGAACGCCTCCGGCGGCGCGAGGCGCGCACTCAGCGACTGCGCCTCCTCGCGCGTCAGCGAGGTCACCTCGACCTCGGCGCGCAGCGGCTGGCCGAGTCCGGACTGGACGTTCAGGCGGCCGAGCCCGGCGGCGTCGACGTTCGCGGACAGCGAGGCGAGCGCGAGGACGATGGCCGAGGCGAGGGTCCGAGGGGACAGCGGTTGGGTGTTGGAATGTTCGCGCGAAGCCCGTGACGTCACGGCTTTTCCCCCGGATTTACCGTTGATTTTGAGCGTAACATCAGTGACTTGCGCCTGCAAGCTGACCCACTGATGCAGGTTCGTGAAGCAACGTCAGCGCTCGATCAGGATGCGCAGCATCCGGCGCAGGGGCTCGGCGGCCCCCCACAGCAGCTGATCGCCGACGGTGAACGCGCCGAGGTACTCCGACCCCATTGCGAGCTTGTGCAGCCGGCCCACCGGGACCGTGAGCGTGCCGGTGACCGAGACCGGGGACAGCCGCGTCTCGGTCGCCTCCCGCTCGTTCGGCACCACCTCGACCCAGTCGTTGCCGGCGGCGAGGATCGACTCGACGACCGCCATCGGGACGTCGCGCCGAAGCTTCACCGTGAGGCCCTGGCTGTGGCAGCGCATCGCGCCGACGCGCACGCAGATGCCGTCGATCGGGATGCTGCCCGGCGAGCGGAACGGCGGACGGCCGAGGATCTTGTTGCACTCTGCCCCGCCCTTCCACTCCTCCTTGCTCTGGCCGTGCTCGACCGGCACGTCGATCCAGGGGATCACGCTGCCGGCGAGCGGCACGCCGCGGAAGTTGGCGACCGGCATCCGCGGCGAGCGCAGCTCGGCCGCGACCTTGCGGTCGATGTCGAGGATGGCGCCGGCCGGGTCGGCCAGCTCGGCCTCGACCGCGCCGTGCAGCGCGCCCATCTGCAGCAGCAGCTCGCGCATGTTCTGCGCGCCGGCGCCGCTGGCGGCCTGGTAGGTCATCGCCGACACCCACTCGACGAGGTCGTGCTCGAAGAGCCCGCCCATCGCCATCAGCATCAGGCTGACGGTGCAGTTGCCGCCGATGTAGTTCCGGGTGCCCTGGCCGAGCGCGGCGTCGATCACCTTGCGATTGACCGGGTCGAGGATGATGACCGCGTCGTCGGCCATGCGCAGCGTCGAGGCCGCGTCGATCCAGTAGCCGTTCCAGCCGGTGGCGCGCAGCTTCGGGTAGACGGCCTTGGTCCAGTCGCCGCCCTGGCAGGTCAGCACGACGTCCATCTTCTTCAGCGCGTCGACGTCGTCGGCGTGCAACAGTTTCCCGCCGCCCAGGGGCGCGTCGCCCCCGCCGTTTGACGTGCTGAAGAACACCGGCTCGAGGTGCGCGAAATCGTTCTCCTCGCGCATGCGCTGCATGAGCACGGAGCCCACCATGCCGCGCCAGCCGACCAACCCGACCTTCATCATCGCTTCGCTCGTGTGTGTCCGGGGCCTCAGAGCGCGGCCAGCACCGCGTCGCCCATCGCGACCGTGCCCACCTGCCTGCAGCCGGGTTCCGTAATATCAGCCGTCCGATAGCCCTGTGCAAGCACCTTACGGACGGCAGCCTCGATGCGACAGGCGGCCGCTTCCTGCCCCAGCGAATAGCGCAACAGCATGGCCGCGCTGAGGATCGTGGCGAGCGGATTGGCCACGCCCTTGCCCGCGATGTCGGGCGCGGAGCCGTGGATCGGCTCGTACATGCCGAACCCCTTTGCGTTCAGCGAAGCGGACGGCAGCATGCCGATCGAGCCGGTCAGCATCGACGCCTCGTCGGACAGGATGTCGCCGAACATGTTGCCGGTGACGATCACGTCGAACTGCTTGGGGTTGCGCACCAGCTGCATCGCCGCGTTGTCGACGTACATGTGCGAGAGCTCGACGTCGGCGTAGTCCTTGTGCACGTCGGTGACCACGTCGCGCCAGAACTGGGTGGTCTCGAGCACGTTCGCCTTGTCGACCGAGCAGACCCTGCGCGAGCGCTTGCGGGCGGCCTCGAACGCGGTCTTCGCGATCCGGCGGATCTCGCCCTCGGTGTAGCGCATGGTGTCGAAGCCCTCGCGCTCGCCCTGCTCGTTCGTGCGCACGCCGCGCGGCTGGCCGAAGTAGATGTCGCCGGTCAGCTCGCGCAGGATCAGCAGGTCGAGGCCGGCGACCACCTCGGCCTTCAGCGAGGATGCGTGGGCGAGCTCGGGATAGACGATCGCCGGGCGCAGGTTCGCGTACAGGTCGAAGTGCTTGCGCAGCCGCAGCAGGCCCTGCTCGGGGCGCTGCGGGCGGGGCAGCGTGTCGTACTTCGGGCCGCCGACCGCGCCGAAGAGGATCGCGTCGGACGCCTCGCACAGCCTGAGCGTATCGGCCGGCAGCGGATCGCCGGCCGCGTCGTAGCCCGCGCCGCCGACCGGCGCCTCGGCCATCTCGATGCCGAGGCCGAGCGCCTCGATGACCCGCACCGCCTGCGCGGTGATCTCGGGGCCGATGCCGTCGCCCGGCAGCACCGCGATCTTCATGCCCATCGTGTCCGTTCCCTTCAGAGCGTCTTGGCGAGCCACGGCTGCTCGGCGAGCCGGCGCGCCTCGTACTCGCGGATGCGGTCGGCGTGCCGCAGCACCAGACCGATGTCGTCCCAGCCGTTCAGCAGGCAGTCCTTGCGGAACGCGTCGACCTCGAAGCGGTAGGCGAGCGAGCCGTCGACGGTCCGCACCACCTGCTCCGGCAGGTCGATCACCAGCTCGAAGCCCGGAAAGGCCGCGACCTCGTGGAACAGGCGGTCGACCTCGGACTCCTGCAGGGACACCGGCAGCAGGCCGTTCTTGAAGCAGTTGTTGTGGAAGATGTCGGCGTAGCTCGGCGCCACGACCGCGCGGAAGCCGTAGTCCTGCAGCGCCCACGGGGCGTGCTCGCGCGAGGAGCCGCAGCCGAAGTTCTTGCGGGCGAGCAGCACCGAGGCGCCCTTGTAGCGCGCCTGGTTCAGCGTGAAGTCGGGGTTGAGCGGGCGCTTCGAGTTGTCCATCCCGGGCTCGCCCCGGTCGAGGTAGCGCCACTCGTCGAACGCGTTCGGGCCGAAGCCGGTGCGCTTGATCGACTTCAGGAACTGCTTCGGGATGATCGCGTCGGTGTCGACGTTCGCGCGGTCGAGCGGGGCGACCAGGCCGCGGTGGACGGTGAACTTCTCCATGCTGCCCTTCCCCCTCAGAGACGGCGGACGTCGACGAAGTGGCCGAACACGCCGGCCGCCGCGGCCATCGCCGGGCTCACCAGGTGCGTGCGGCCGCCGGCGCCCTGCCGGCCCTCGAAGTTGCGGTTGCTGGTGCTCGCGCAGCGCTCGCCCGGCTCGAGCCGGTCGGCGTTCATCGCGAGGCACATCGAGCAGCCGGGCTCGCGCCACTCGAAGCCGGCGTCGCGGAAGACCTTGTCCAGCCCCTCGGCCTCGGCCTGCGCCTTCACCAGGCCCGAGCCCGGCACGACCATCGCGAGCTTGACGTTTTCGGCCTTGCGACGGCCGCGCACGACCGCGGCGGCCTGCCGCAGGTCCTCGATGCGCGAGTTGGTGCACGAGCCGATGAACACCTTGTCGATGCGGATCTCGGCCATCGGGGTGTTCGGGGCGAGGCCCATGTAGGTCAGCGCGCGCTCGATGCCCTCGCGGCGGGTCGCATCCTTCTCCTTGTCCGGATCCGGCACACGGCCCTCGATGGGGACGACCATCTCTGGCGAGGTGCCCCAGGTCACGTGCGGCGTCAGCGTGCTCGCGTCGATGCGGATCTCGGCGTCGAACTTCGCGCCCTCGTCGGAGCGCAGCGTCTTCCAGTAGGCGACCGCGCGGTCCCAGTCGGCGCCGGTGGGCGACATCGGCCGGCCCTTCAGGTACTGCAGCGTGACGTCGTCGACGGCGACCATGCCCGAGCGCGCGCCGGCCTCGATCGCCATGTTGCAGATCGTCATCCGCCCTTCCATCGACAGCGCGCGGATCGTGCTGCCGGCGAACTCGATCGCGTAGC
>JBILTM010000320.1:0-3736 GCA_044371545.1 Burkholderiaceae bacterium | reverse complement strand
TGACCAGCGCCCGCGCGATCGCGACGCGCTGCTGCTGCCCGCCCGACAGCTGGGCCGGATGGTGGTCGACCCGCTCGGCGAGGCCGACCTGCGAGAGCCGCTTCAGCGCCCGCTCGCGGCGCTGCGCGCGCGGCACGCCCGAGTACAGCAGCGGCAGCTCGACGTTGTCGACCGCGGTGGTGCGCGGCAGCAGGTTGAACTGCTGGAACACGAAGCCGATGCGCCGGTTGCGGATCGCGGCGAGCTGGTCGCGGTCCATCGCGTCGACCGCCTCGCCGCCGAGCCAGTAGCGGCCGCTCGACGGCCGGTCGAGGCAGCCGACGAGGTTCATGAAGGTGGACTTGCCGGAGCCGCTCGGCCCCATCACCGCGACGAACTCGCCCGGCTCGACCGACAGCGTCAGCTCGCGCAGCGCGTGCACCGTGCCGCCGCCGACCTCGTAGCGCTTGGCGAGCGCCTCGCAGCGGATCAGCGGCGCCGGGCCGGACGTCGGTGCGTCCATCGGTCGGGGGGCGCGCGCGCTCAGAGCCGCGGACCGCCGGGCCGTGCGGGTCCGGTCGTCGACGTGGACGAGATCACGCCGGTGTAGACGATGTCGCCCTCGGCGAGCTTCGCGTCGCCGGCGAAGCCGACGATCTCGGTGGCCGAGCCGTCGGACAGGCCGAGCCTCAGCTCGACCGGCATCGGCTTGCCATCAGGACCGGGCGCGAACACCCGGCCGCGCAGCACCGCGCGCCCCGACAGCTCGACCAGGATCTCGCCGTACTTCTTCTTCTGCGCCGGGTCGAGGATGTCGCCGATCCGCGCGCGCAACTCGGCGCGGTTGCGCTCGGCGAGCTTCGGGCGCTCGGACTCGGGCGCGTCGCGGATCGCCGCGAAGCGCTCGCGCATCGACGCGAAGATCTCGTCGAGCTGGGTCTTCTGCTGCGGCGTCACCGACAGCTCGCGCTCGAGGCGCTCGCGGAACGCGCGCATCTGCCCGCCGCCCTGCCCGCCGCCCTGCCCACCGCCCTGCGCGGCCCCCTGCCCCGTGCCGGGTGCGGCCGCGCCCTGCGCGGGGCGCGCGGGCGGCGCCGTCTGCGCGATCGCCTCGGGCACCAGCGCCTCGAGCGCGGCACGCAGCGGCTCGGGAAGCGCGGCCGATTTCGGCGTGTCCGTCCAGCCCGGCGGCCTGAAGCGCAGCGCCGAATTCGGCACCTTCAGCACGTCGTTGCGCACGTCGGTCACGATCCGCACGTTCGCGGTCATGCCGGGCAGCAGGATCTGCGCGTCGTTGTCGGCCGACACCACCGCGGTGTAGGTGATGACGTTCTGCTCGTTCTTCGAGGCCTTGCGCACCTGCGTGACCATGCCCTCGAAGGTGCGCCCCGGAAACGCGTCGACGGTGAAGGTGGTGCGCTGCCCGACCCGCAGCCGCGCGACCTCGGCCTCGTCGATCGAGACCTCGACCTGCATGTCGCGCAGGTTCTGCGCGATCAGGAACATCTCGGGCGCCGCGAGGCTCACCGCCACCGTCTGCCCCGGCTCGATCGAGCGCTTGATGACGACGCCGTCGACCGGCGCGCGGATCACGGTGCGGCCGAGGTCGACGCGGGCGGAGGCGAGCTGCGCGTCGCGCTGCGCGACGGTCGAGCGCACGTTGCGCACCTGCGCCTCGGCGAGTTCGACCTGCGCGGTCGCGCTCGCGACGTCCTGCTCGAGCGCACGGGCGACCGAGTTCGCCTTGTCGCGCTCGGCCGGCGAGATGAAGTTGCGCGCAACCAGGTCCTGCTTGCGCTCGAGGTCCCGGCGCGCCTCCTCGAGGTTGATCCGCGCCCTCGACAGGTCGGAGCGCCGCGCCGCGACGGTGGCGAGCTGCACGCCGACCTGGGCGCGCGCGGCCTCGAGGTCGGCCTCGGCCTGGCGCACGCGGTACTCGAAGGTCTCGGGATCGAGCCGTGCGAGCACCTGCCCCTTGCGGACCTCGGCGTTGAAGTCGGCGAGCACCTCGCGGATCTGCCCGGACACCTGCGAGCTGACCTGTACCTGGACGGTCGCGGCGAGCGTGCCCGAGGCCGCGACGGCGGCGGTCAGCGTGCCCCGCTCGATCTTGGCCGTGCGGAACTGCGGCGCATCGCCGGTGCGCTGCTGCTGCCACCACCAGGCGCCGCCGCCGCCGAGGGCGACGAGCACGAGCAGCCAAGCGATGAGGGGACGGACTTTCATGGGGCGCTCAGTATATGCGGGCCCGGCGCTCGACGATGCGCACCTCCGCACGCCGCGGGGTCACGCGCGGCCGGCCCGCGCGGGGCCGTCACGACCCCTCGTCGCGGGCCCCGGGCGCGGTCAGCCGCTCGAGCCGGTCGAGCCACGCGATCGCGTACCCGCGGTCCTCGCCGCACATCTCGGGCGACGGGCGCAGCCCGGCGCAGAAGGCCGGCCGCTCCGGACGCCCGAACAGCAGGCAGCGCATCGCCCCGTCGAGGTGCAGGCAGCGCGTGCCCGCGGGCTTGCCCCGGGGCATGCCGGGCATCGGCGTCGCGATCGACGGGGCGATGCAGCAGGCGCCGCAGCCGGGGCGGCAGGCCGGGTCGGACGGGCTTGGGGAGCGGTCGGGCACGGCCCGATCGTGCCACGGGCCGGCTCCGGAGGCGTCGGTGGTCGCGCGGGCGGGGGAGGGTTCGAGCGTCGAGGGGCCGGTCGGCCTTCCGGCCGGGCCCCCGGCCTGCCGCCCGCCGTTCCATGCGCCCGCGGGGGGCCGCCGCTCAGGCGGCGCGCCAGCGCCCGTCTTCGACCCGCACGCGACCGGCGGCGAGCAGCTCGTCCAGGTGCTGCCCGATCGTGCGCCGCTCGGCACAGTCGATCCAGACCTCCTCGTAGCCCTCGGGGTACAGCAGCCGCATCGCGACCAGCTCGTCGAGCGTGCGCGCGCCGTCGCCGATCATCCCGAGCAGCTTCGCCTCTCGCGCCCCGAGCGTCGCCTCGAACGCACGCAGCGCGGTCTCGAAGGCCGCGCGCTCGGTGTACACGCCCTTGTGGTGGGAGGTGACCCACGTACGCGCGGGGATCTCGGCGACCCGGCGCAGCGTGCGGCGAAAGGCGCCGAGGTCGGAGGTCGCGTCGCCGTAGTAGGGCCCGAAGCCGGACAGGTCGATGTCGCCGATGAATGCGACGCCCTCGGGCTCGACGAGCAGCACGCTGTGCCCGGCGGTGTGGCCGGGCATGTGGATCGCGCTGACCGACACGCCGCCGCCGAGCTCCCAGCGCGCCCCGTCGGCGTAGGCGATCGCGTCCGGCCGCGGCGCGTAGTCGAAGTCGCGCTCGATCTTCGCGCGCAGCGGCCCGAGCACCGACTCCGGGTAGCCGTAGTGCCGTGACAGGCCCGCCCAGCTGCGCGCCGCGTCGACGTCGGCCTCGTGGACGTGGACCGCCGCGCGCGGGATCCGGCGCAGTCCGGCCATGTGGTCCTCGTGGACGTGGCCCAGGATCGCGAGGTCGGCGGCGTCGAACGCGTCGCCGATCCGCTGCGCGACCTGCGGCGTGTCGAACACCGCGAGCGTGTCGGCGCCGCGCACGACGACCTGGTTGCCGTCGGGATACTTGCCGTTCTTCTCGCCGAAGAACACGGTGACCGGGCCGAAGGTGGCGCTGGGGGCGTCGGGGTTCATCGCGGGGCGTCGGGTCGGGGGCGGCCGCCATCGTACCCGGCGGCGGGCGCAGGCGCGCGCCGCGGCCACAGGCCGAGCGTCAGCGCTGT
>JBILTM010000152.1:0-12937 GCA_044371545.1 Burkholderiaceae bacterium | reverse complement strand
CGGCTTCGCGGCCGGCTCCGGACGGGTTCGATGTGGAGCCGGCCGGTCCGAGCGCCGGTCGGGAGCCGGCGCGGGTGAACGCCCCGCCCGGATGCTACCACCCGAAGTCACGAATTTCTCACGCCGTTCCGCCGCGGCGGGCGGGGCCGGCCGGGCCTGCGGGAATCAACTCGCGAAGCGGTACGCGCCGCCGCGCTCGAGCGCCGCGCGGTACGCCGGCCGGGCCTGCAGCGCGCGGATCCAGCGGTCGAGCTCGGGGTACGCGCCGCGCTTGCCGTAGGCGCCTGCGACCTCGCCGACGAAGCTCATCTGCACGTCGGCGCCGGTGAGCGCGTCGCCGACGAGGAAGTCGCGCCCTGCGAGCGAGCGGTCGACGTAGCCGAGGTGGTTCGCGATCTCGCCCTCGATGCGCGGGTGCAGCGGCGCGCCCGCGGCGCCGAGCCGGCTCACGTACAGGTGCAGCATCAGCGGCAGCATCGCAGAGCCTTCGGCGTAGTGGAGCCACTGCTGGTAGGCGTCGTGCTCGGGCGACCCGGGATCGGGCCGCAGGCGGCCGCCGCCGTGACGCCGGATCAGGTAGTCGACGATCGCGCCCGACTCGATCAGCGTCCGGTCGCCGTCGACGACCACCGGAGACTTGCCGAGCGGGTGGACGGCGGCGAGCTCGGGCGGCGCGAGCCGCGTCTGCGCGTCGCGCGCGTACGAACGGATCTCGTAGGGCAGCCCGAGCTCCTCGAGCAGCCACAGGACGCGCTGCGAGCGCGAATCGTTCAGGTGGTGGACGACGATCATCGGGCGGGCTCCTGGCTGGGCCGGCCATCGTAGGCGGGCCCGCGCGCCCGGGCAACCAGGGCCGTCCGCCCCGGCGCCGGCCGCGATCAGGGCGACGGGCCGTCGGTGGCCCCGGCGGGGTCGGCGCGTCCCCCGTCTCGCGTCACGCGCTCGCCCCCGGCGCGCGGGGCGAGCGCCGGGTCCCAGCGCGACGGTGCGACGACCTTCGCCTCGTCCGGGTCGCCGAGGTAGTGCGGCGACATGATCTGCACGCCGTTCTCGTTGAACACGTCCTGGATGTTGGCGTGCAGCGCGCTGAGCACCTGTGCGCGGGGCTGCGGGTCCTCCTGGATCGCCTGGCAGACCAGGCGGTACTGCGGATAGAAGTCCGCCAGCCCGGTCTGGAACACCTTCGGCGCGGGCGATTCGACGATGCCCGGCGTGCGGCGTGCGGCCTCGGCGAGCATCGCATGCACCTGTCGCCATGGCGTGTCGTAGCCGATCGTGACCTCGGTGTCGACGATGAAGCCGCGGCCGCGCACGGTGCGCGAGTAGTTGCGCGTGACGGTCGACATCACCAGCGAATTGGGCAGCGTCAGCTCCTCGCCCCGGCCGGTCCGCATGCGGGTCGCGAACGTGCCGATCCCGACGATCGTGCCCTCGTGGCCGTCGATGCTCACGTACTCCCCGACGCGCAGCGTGCGCGTGTACATCAGCACCAGCCCGCTCGCGGCCTGGCCGACGAGGCTCGAGCCGCCGAGGGAGATCATCAGCCCCGCCAGCACGGTCACGCCCTTGAACGCCTCGGTGTCGGAGCCGGGCAGGTAGGGATAGGCCATCGCCAGCGCGAACAGCCACACCGCGGCGGTCTTCAGGCGCTTGGCCGGTCCGACGGTGTCGGGGTCCAGCCACGACAGCGAGTCCGGCGTGCGCGCCGCACGGTCGAGGAAGGCGCCGATCGCCCGGTCGACGACCCAGGCGAGCCAGAAGATCGCGAACGCGACCAGCAGGTCGGGCAGTGCGCCGACGATGCCGCCGCCGAGCAGCGACAGCAGGTCGAGCAGCGCCCGGGTCAGCTGCTCGCCCCAGGGGCGCGTGTAGGGGAACGTCGCGAGCACGAAGCCCAGCCACTCGTAGGCGACCAGCGCGACCAGCCCCCAGCGCAGCCCGACGACGACGCGGCGGGTGACCGCCACCAGCCGCTCGCGCTGCAGCAGTGGGGTGCCGCCGACGCGCAGCCGATCGGCGCCGCTGCCGGCGAGGCGCAGCAGCCCACGGCCCGCGGCGGCGGCCGCCGTGCGCACGACGAACAGCAGCGCGAGCGCGACCAGCGTGGCGGCCGCGACGCGGCCCGCGCCGGCGAGCATCCGCGAGGTGTCGCGCGACTCGCGGGTCGCGGCGATCGCCTCCTCGAGCCGCGTGGCCGCGGCGGTGGCGACGGTATCGGGCTGCTCGCCGCGCTCGAGGTCGACGTCGGCCGGCTGGATCGCGAACGCGAACGTGCCGTCGACCTTCACGACGATGCCGAGCGCGGTGCGCTCGAGCGCGACCTGGCCGGGGCCGCCGAGCGCAAGCGTCTGCGCGACGTTGTCGCTCGCGCGGCGGGCGCGGTCGTGCGGCGACACGCCGAACAGCGGCGCGCGCAGCACCGCGACGCGGCGGTTGTAGACGATCACGGGGGCCTCGGCGTGGGCCCCGGCGGTCGCTTCGCTCCGCGTGGACGGCGACGCCCGCTGCGCAACGGTGCCGTCCGCAGGCGTGGCCGCCGTGCCGGCCGGCCCCGGCGCGCTGCGCCCCGTGTCCGCCTGTGCGTCACGCGCCGGCACGGCGGCCGCGAGCACGCAGGCCACCGCTGCGATCACCGCCCACGCCCGCACGCCCCGAACCGCCGCCGCCATCGCCGTGTCCCGCCGCCTCGCCGCCCCGACCGCGCCGACTGTGCCACGAAATGGCCTCGCCACCGACGCCTCGAGCCTCGCGATCGCGACGTCGGGTTCCGCAAGTCCGTGTCCCTTGCGTGCCGCGACGCGCACGGCATCGCCGTCGCGCGGCCACGGACGGGTCGGTTCGCGCCCGCCGGGGCGGAGCTTGCGCCCGCCGGGGTCGTCCCCATCTGCGTCGCCTGCGAGGACCGCGATGGACGACACCCCGTTCCTGCGCGCGGCCGGCGATGATGCCGGCGACGCGCCCCTGCTCGACGCCTATTCCGATGCCGTGACCCGCGCGGTCGCCGCCGTGCGGCCCGCGGTCGCGCACGTCGCCGTGCGACGCACCGACCGGCGCGGACGCGCTGCCGGCGGCTCGGGCTCCGCCTTCGTGGTCGCGCGCGACGGCTACGCGCTCACCAACAGCCACGTCGCCGGCGGCGCGACCGCGATCGAGGTGAGCCTGCCCGATGGGCGCCAGTTCGAGGCCGCGCTGGTCGGCGACGACCCGGACACCGACCTCGCGGTGATCCGCATCCAGGCCGGCGACCTGCCGTTCGCGCGGATGGGCGCGTCGCGCGCGGTCCGAGTCGGCGAGATCGCGATCGCGATCGGCTCGCCGCTCGGCTTCGAGCACACGGTGACCAGCGGCATCGTCAGCGCGACCGGGCGCTCGATGGCGGGCTACGGCGGGCGTGCGATCGACGACGTGATCCAGACCGACGCGTCGCTGAATCCGGGCAACTCGGGCGGCCCGCTGGTCAACGCGCGCGGCGAGGTGATCGGCGTGAACACCGCGACGATCCGGCCGGCGCAGGGGCTGTGCTTCGCGGTCGCCTCGGACACCGCCAACCTCGTCGCCGGCTGGCTGATCCGGCACGGGCGCGTGCCGCGGATGCGGCTCGGCCTGTCGGGGCAGCCCACGGTGCTGCCGCGCAAGGTGTCGCGCCACTTCGAGCTCGACTCGGACGCGGCGGTGCGCGTCGGCACGGTGCAGCCGGACTCGGCCGCCGCACGCGGCGGGCTGCGCGAGGGCGACTGGATCGTCGGCTGCGACGGCCGGCGCGTCGCGTCGATCCCGGACCTGCTGCGGGTGCTGGTCGGCGACGCGTCGCCGCGCCGCGTCGTGCTCGACGTGCTGCGACAGTCCGGGCGGCAGGTCGAGCGGCTGACGATCGAGATCGACGCGCGGCCGGGCGGCTGACGGCTGCCAAGGCGCCGGCGCATGCCCTCGCGTGCGTGCGCGCCTGCGGTCCGTTCAGTCGCGCCAGCCCGGGTCGATCCGGTCGAGCCGGCGCAGCATCGCCGGCCACTCGTCGCGCCCGAGCGGGCTCGCCGGGTTGCCGAAGCCGCGCGCCGCGGTCTTCGCCGACACCGCGTCGCCAGGCACCGACAGCGCCGTGCCGCAGGCCATCGCGGCGAGCTGCGCGTCGCAGGCCTTCTCGAGGTGAAAGCACATGCTGAACGCCTCGGCGACGGTGCGCCCGGCGACCAGCAGCCCGTGGTTGCGCAGGATCAGCACCGGCCGGTCGCCGAGGTCGCGCACCAGCCGCTCGCGCTCCTCGAGCTCGGTCGCGAGCCCCTCGTAGGCGTGGTAGCCGACGCGGCCGTGGAAGAGTTGCGCGTGCTGCGACAGCGGCAGCAGCCCGCAGTCGAGCATCGAGATCGCCATGCCCGCACGCGTGTGGGTGTGGATCACGCAGCCGACCTCGGGGCGCGCGCCGTGCACCGCGCTGTGGATCACGAAGCCCGCGCGATGGATGCGCGGCGGCTCGCGGTCGGCGGGCACATCGACCAGCGCGCCGTCGAGGTCGATCTTCGCGAGCGAGGACGCGGTGATCTCGTCGAACGCGAGGCCGAACGGGTTCAACAGGAAATGGTCGTGCGGGCCCGGCACTCGGGCCGAGATGTGCGTGTAGACCAGGTCGGTCCAGCCGTGCAGCGCGGCGAGGCGGTAGCAGGCGGCGAGGTCGAGCCGCGCCTGCCACTCCTCGGCGGACACGATGCCGCGCAGAGAGCGCGCTGCGGGGGCATTCATCCGATCAGCTCCTCGCAGCGGATGCCGGCGCGGCGCAGGCTCGCGTCGAACATCGCCTGGCCCGGGCGTGCCTGGCCGGCGAGCATCGCCTGGCGCTGGCGCGGGATCTCGCGAAGCACCGCCTCGGGCACCGGCACGTCGGGACCGGCCATCGACGCCGCCGCGAGCTGGACCTCGCAGGCGCGCTGCAGCGACCACAGCGTGCGGAACGACTCCGGCACGCTGCCGCCGGTCACCAGCAGGCCGTGGTTGCGCAGGATCAGCACCTCCTTCGCGCCCAGGCTCGCGACGAGGCGCCGCTGCTCGTCGAGGTCGGTGGTGACGCCCTCGAAGTCGTGGTAGGCGACGTTGCCGAAGAACTGCGCGCCGTAGAAGTTGTCGTGCGACAGGCCCGAGGCCTTGCAGGCGACCGCGACGCCAGCGGTGGTGTGGGTGTGCATCACGCAGTGCGCGTCCGGGCGGGCCCGGTGGATGGCCGCGTGGATCACGAAGCCTGCCGGGTTCACCGGCCACGGCACGTCGTCGAGCTTGCGCCCGTCGAGGTCGATGCGCACCAGGTTGCGCGCGGTGACCTCGGCGTAGTGCAGGCCGTAGGGGTTGATCAGGAACGACGGCGGCTCGCCGGGCAGCCGCAGCGTCAGGTGGTTGAAGATCATCTCGGTCCAGCCGAGATGGTCGAAGAGCCTGTAGCAGGCGGCGAGTTCGAGCCTCGCGGTCCACTCGGCCTCGCCCATGCCCTGCGGGCGGGCGCGGGCGACGTCGGCGGTCATGTCCATCGGTGCGGGCTCCTTCAGTCCACGCGCGCGCCGGAGCGCTTCACCAGCTCGGCCCAGCGCACGGCGTCGCGCCGCACCAGCTCGGCCAGCGCCTCGAGCGTCATCGGGTTCGCCTCGACGCCGACCTGCGCGAGCTGCTCGCGGAACTCGGGTGTCGCCAGCGCCTTGTTGAGCTCGCCGTTCAACCGGCCGAGGATCTCCGGCGACACGCCGTTGGGCACCGCGATCGCCTGCCAGGCCTGCAGGTCGATCTCCGGGTCGAACTCGGTCATCGCGGGCACCTCGGGCGCGAGCGGCGAGCGGCGGCTGCCGGTGACCGCGATCGCGCGGACGCGGTTCGCGCGGATCTGCGGCATCGCGATCGCGACGTCGATGAACATGAAGTCGATGCGCCCGCTCATCACGTCGGACAGCGCCTGCACGCTGCCGTTGTAGGGGATGTGGGTCGCGAACACCTTGTGGCGGCTCTTCACCATCTCCATGACGAGGTGGTGCACGGTGCCGTTGCCCGGCGAGCCGAAGTTGTAGCGGCCGGGCTTGCCGCGCAGCTCGGCCACCAGCTCCTTCATGTTCGCGGCAGGCAGGTCGGGCCGCGTGACGAGGAAGAGCGTGACGTTGCCGATCATCGCCGCGGCGGTCAGGTCGGTCGGGCGGATCGCCGGGTTCGCGAACAGCGCCGGCGCGATGCCGAGCGTGGTGGTCGTGGCGACCATCATCGTGTAGCCGTCGGGCGCGGCGCGCGCGACCTGCTGGCCCGCGACCAGCGTGCCGGCGCCGGGCCGGTTCTCGACGACCACCGGCTGGCCGAACGCGAGCCGGTAGCGCTCGGCGACCGCGCGCCCGAGCGTGTCGGTGAGCGCGCCGGGCGGGAAGGGCACGAGCATCCGGATCGGGCGGTCGGGCCACGCGGACTGCGCGCGGGCGACGGGCGCGAGCGCGGCCGTGCCGAGGGCGGCCGCGGCCTGCAGCAGGTGGCGACGGGCGGCCATCATCCGCGCTCGAACTCGCGGATCGGGCGCTTGCCCGGGTTCGCGGGCACGACGCCCTTGCCGTTCGGCAGCGGTGCGACGCCGTCCTCGGGCACGTACTCGCCGCTCACCCCGACGACCGGCTCGCCGGCGACCGTCACGCGCTCCATCGTGCGCCGCTGCGGGAAGTAGTCGTGCGGCGCGTAGTGGTGGACCGAGCGGTTGTCCCACATGACGATCGTGTGCGGCGCCCACTTCACCCGCAGCTGGTACTCCGGGATCGTCGCGCGCGAATACAGGTAGTCGAGGATCATCCGGCTCTCGTCGTCCTTGAGGCCCTTGATCCGCACGCAGAACTGCGGGTTCACGTTGACGATCCGCCGGCCGGTGACCGGATGCACGCGCACCACCGGGTGCCACGGGTTGGGGTACTGCGTCTCGAGCTCGCGCAGCTTGGCCTGGTGCTTCTCGGAACTCGTGAAGAGCGGCCGCCACGGCTTGAAGTCGTGCAGCGCCTCCAGGCCGTGGACGTAGCGCTTCATCCGCTCCGACAGGCCGTGGTAGGCCGCGGTCATGCTCGCGAAGAGCGTGTCGCCGCCGTACTCGGGCACGACGCGGGCGCGCAGCACGGTCGCGATCGGCGGCTGGGTGCGGAAGGTCTCGTCCGCGTGCCACTGGTCGGTCAGCGCCGGCGGGTTGTCCGCCGAGTAGTCGAGCACGATGACCTCGCGGCGGTCGTCGAGGTTCGGCGAGAACGGGTGGATCGACAGCGGCCCGAAGCGCTGCGCGAACGCGATCTGCTGGTCGAGCGTCACGTCCTGGTCGCGAAAGACCAGCACCTCGTGGCGCACGAACGCGTCGTGGATCGCCGCGAAGCTCGCGTCGTCGAGCGGCTCGCGCAGGTCGACCCCGCGGATCTCGGCGCCGATGTTGCCGCCCAGGCGCACGATCTGGACGGTGCGGGCCGCGTCGGCGGCCGGGGTTCGTGCGTTCATGTCCCGCTCCACGCCCCGTCTGTCCGCGAGGCCTCCGGGCGCATTCTCGGCAGCCGTGGCACGCGGCGTCAACCCGGGCGCATGCCCGCGGCGCAGGGGTCGGCGGCTGCGGACCCACACGCCTGCACCGAGTCCGGTCATGCCCCGTGCGCGTTCGCGCGTCCTGCTAGGCTGGACGCCCCTTGAGGAGGCGTGCATGACAGTCGGCCCGAAGGCACCGTCCGAACGCGCACGCGTGCGCCGGATGCACGAGCGCGGCGCGTACGACCGCGCGACGATCGACGCGGTGCTGGACGCCCAGCCGCTCGCCCACGTCGCCTGGACGCTCGACGGCCTGCCGCGCGTCACGCCGACGCTGCAGTGGCGCGAGGGCGACCGCGTCTACTGGCACGGCTCCGCGGCGAGCCCGATGCTCGAGCACTGCGCGGACGCCGAGGTGTGCATCGCGGTGACGCTGATGGACGGATTCGTGCTCGCGCGTTCGGCGTACAACCACTCGGTCAACTACCGCTCGGTGGTGCTGTTCGGCCGCGCGCGGGCGGTCACCGACCCGGAGGAGAAGACGGTGCGCCTGCGCGCGATGATGGAGCACCTCTTCCCCGGACGCTGGGACACGCTGCGCGCCATCACGGCGCAGGAGGTCCGCGCGACCGCGATGCTGTCGCTGCCGATCGACGAGGCCTCGGCCAAGGTGCGGTCCGGCCCGCCGGGCGACGACGCGGAGGACATCGCGCTGCCGATCTGGGCCGGCGTCGTGCCGCTGCGCGTCGAGACGCTGCCGCCGCTGGCCGACCCGAGGTCGCCGCCGGGCCTCGAGGTGCCGGCGCACGCGCGCTCGGTCCGGGTGGGCGGCACGCCGGGCTGACGTTCAGCGCGGCTCGCGGTCGACCACGCGCCGCGGCCGGTCGACGAACGCGCGGATGCCGGCCTTCGACTCCGGGGTCGCGGCCACGTTGCAGAAGTTCTCGACCGCGGTCGCGACGCCGTGGCGGTAGCCGCCGCCGGCGTCGACCTCGCGCACGAACGCCTCGCGGGCCATGCGCAGCACGCGCGTCGGCTTGGCCGCGAGCACGCGTGCGACCTCGTGCGCCGTCTCGAGCGCGGTGCCGGGCTCGGCGATCCGCGCGGCGAGGCCGAGCTCGACCGCTTCGCGCGCGCCGAACGCGCGGCCGGTGAACAGCAGGTCGAACGCGCGGTGGCGCCCGATGATCCGCGGCAGGTGCGCGAAGTGGATCGCCGGGATCACGCCGACGTCGATCTCCGGGTAGCCGAGGTCGGCGTCGGCGTCGACGATCGCCATGTCGCACGAGATCGCGAGCGTCATGCCGCCGCCGCGCGCGGTGCCGTTGACCGCGGCGATCGACGGCTTGCCGAGCCGGTGCTGCAGGTCGGTGAAGCGGGTGTACAGGCGCTCGAGCAGCGCGCGCACGCCGTCGCCGTCCTGCTTCGCGAAGGCCTTCAGGTCGAGACCGGCGCAGAAGCGCTTCGGCACGGTGCTGCCGAGCACGACCGCGCGGACCGCGTCGTCGGTGGCCGCGTGCTCGAAGGCGGCGAGCAGCTCGTCGAGCATCGGGACCGACAGCGCGTTGACCGGCGCGTGGTCCATCAGGATCTCGCAGACGCCGTCGACGACGCGACGGCGGACGAAGGCGGCGTGGGCGGGCATGGCGGCTCCTCGAGGCGGCTCGGACGCGTCGATGGTGACACGACCGCGCGCCGCCCCGTTCCGTTCGGGAACGCGGCGCGCGGCGCCCGGCCACGCTCAGTGCGCGGCGGCCTTCAGCTCGAGGCGGCGGCGGTGCAGCACCGGCTCGGTGTAGCCGGAGGGCTGCTTCGTGCCTTCGAACACCAGGTCGCACGCGGCCTTGAACGCCACGCCGTCGAACGACGGCGCCATCGGCCGGTAGGCCGGGTCGCCGGCGTTCTGCCGGTCGACGACCGCGGCCATCCGCTTCATGACGTCCATGACGCGCTCGGGCGTCACGACGCCGTGGCGCAGCCAGTTGGCGATGTGCTGCGACGAGATGCGGCAGGTCGCGCGGTCCTCCATCAGGCCGACGTCGTTGATGTCGGGCACCTTCGAGCAGCCGACACCCTGGTCGACCCAGCGCACGACGTAGCCGAGGATGCCCTGCGCGTTGTTCGCGAGCTCGGCGTCCTTGTCGGCGTCGCTCCACGACGGCGACGCGGCGACCGGGATGCGCAGGATGTCGTCGAGCTTGGCGCGGCGGCCGCCCTTCGCGATCTCGGCCTGGCGCGCGAGCACGTCGACCTGGTGGTAGTGCGTCGCGTGCAGGGTCGCCGCGGTCGGCGAGGGCACCCAGGCACAGTTCGCGCCGGCCTGCGGGTGGCCGATCTTCTGCTTCAGCATCTCGGCCATCAGGTCCGGCATCGCCCACATGCCCTTGCCGATCTGCGCGCGGCCGGCCAGGCCGCAGGCCAGCCCGGTGTCGACGTTCCAGAGCTCGTAGGCCTGGATCCACGCCTGGGCCTTCATCTCGGCCTTGCGGACCATCGGGCCCGCCTCCATCGAGGTGTGGATCTCGTCGCCGGTGCGGTCGAGGAAGCCGGTGTTGATGAAGGCGACGCGGTGGCGCGCGGCGCGGATGCACTCCTTGAGGTTGACCGTCGTGCGGCGCTCCTCGTCCATGATGCCGATCTTCACCGTGTACTGCGGCAGGCCGAGCGCCTGCTCGACGCGCGTGAAGATCTCGTCGGCGAACGCGACCTCCTCGGGGCCGTGCATCTTGGGCTTGACGATGTAGACCGAGCCGCGCGTCGAGTTGCGCGCACCGCTCGTGCGCCTGAGGTCGTGCATCGCGATCGCGACCGTGCACATCGCGTCGAGCAGGCCCTCGAACACCTCGTGGCCGTCGCGGTCGAGCACCGCGGGGTTGGTCATCAGGTGGCCCACGTTGCGGACCAGCATCAGGGAGCGCCCCTTGAGCGTCAGCGGCGTGCCGTCGGCGCCGGTGTAGGTGCGGTCCGCGCTCAGCTTGCGCTGGAACGAGCCACCGCCCTTGGCGACCGTCTCGACCAGGTCGCCCTTCATCAGGCCGAGCCAGTTCCGGTAGGCGAGCGCCTTGTCGTCGGCGTCGACCGCGGCGACCGAGTCCTCGCAGTCCATGATCGTGGTGATCGCAGCCTCGAGCATCACGTCGGCGACGTGCGCGGCGTCGGTCTTGCCGATCGAGTGCGTCGGGTCGATCCGGATCTCGACGTGCAGGTGGTGGTGCTTCAGCAGCACGGCGCTCGGCTCGGCGGCGCTGCCCGAATGGCCGGCGAAGGCCGACGGCGTCGCGAGGCCGACGGTGGCGCCGGCGCGGGTGCGCGCCTGCAGCGCGCCGTTCGCGACCGAGTAGCCGACGACGTCGGCGTGCTTCGCGCCGCCGGCAAGGGGCGCGACGCGGTCGAGGAAGTCCTTCGCCCAGGCGATCACGCGCGCGCCGCGGACCTCGTCGTAGCCGCCGGCCTGCGGCGCGTCGCCCATCGCGTCGGTGCCGTAGAGCGCGTCGTAGAGGCTGCCCCAGCGGGCATTCGCCGCGTTCAGCGCGTAGCGCGCGTTCATCACGGGCACGACCAGCTGCGGGCCGGGGATGCTGGCGATCTCGGGGTCGACGTTCGCGGTGTCGACCGAGAAGTCCGCGCCCTCGGGGACCAGGTAGCCGATCTCGCGCAGGAAGGCGGTGTATTCGGCGGCGTCGAGCGGCTTGCCGCGGCGCGCGGCGTGCCAGGCGTCGAGCTTCGCCTGGAGGTCGTCGCGCCTGGCGAGCAGCGCGCGGTTCTTCGGGCCGAGCTCGTGGACCAGCGCGGACAGGCCCTTCCAGAAGGCGTCGGGCGCGACGCCGGTGCCGGGCAGCGCCTCGTTCACGATCATGTCGTGCAGCGGGCGGGCCACCTTCAGGCCGTGGAGCTCGATGCGTTCGGCGTTTCGGTTGCCGATGGGGTCGGTCATGGCGGGTCTCTCGTCGGAGTCGTTGGGATTCAGGGGCGCGCGGTCGCGACGGCGACCACGTCGGTCAGCAGCCGGCCGGTATGGTCCGGCTCGGTGTCGAGGTGCTCGGGCGGCAGGCCGCCGCGGTTGATCCAGAAGCTGGTGTAGCCGTACCAGCGCGACGCGATCGCGTCCCAGCCGTTCGACGACACGAAGAGGATGCGGCGCGCGGGGCAGCCGAACGCGGCGGGGCCGAGCGCGTAGATGCGATCGCCGGTCTTGAACGACTCGACCTGCTCGGACGACAGCACGTGGTCGAACAGCCCGTCCATGCCGGCGCTGCGGATCGACACGTCGATCATCGCGCGGTTGCCGTTGGTGAGGATGCCGATCGGCAGGCCGGCGGCCTTCAGCGCGCGCAGCGCGGCGAGGTTCTCGGGGAACGCCGACAGGCTGGCGTACTGGTTCATCAGCCGGGTCTCGCCCGCCGCGTCGAGCGGCAGCCCGAGCCGCGCGGCCGAGTGGCGCAGCGCGTCGCGGGTCACGTCCCAGAACGGCTTGTAGCGGCCGGACATCGTCCGCAGCCACGAGTACTCGAGCTGCTTCGCACGCCAGGCCTGCGACAGCGCGTCGCCACGGCCCGGCCACAGCTGCTCGGCGAGGCTCGCGACCGAGTGCACGTCGAAGAGCGTGCCGTAGGCGTCGAAGACGACGGCCTTGAAGGGCGCGCGGGCGTCGGAGGAAGGCATGTCGGCATGCTAGCCGCCCGATTCATGCGGAAAAAGCACCTAATCGGGAAAGCAGTCGCGACTTTTTTGCATTGATCGGCGGGAGTGGGGGTCGGGTGACCGTCAGAACCGGCCACGGTCCGCACGGTCGGCCACCGAGCGCCACAGCCGCTCGGCGCGCTCGTACGGGGTGCCCGGGCCGGCGAGCGCCGCCGCGTCCGAGGCGGCCGCGACCCAGTCCCGGGTGTCGTGCTCGGCGCCGTCGTGCGCCGGCTCGGCGCGCTCGGCGGCGAGCCAGCGGTGGACCCCGGCGTACGCGGCGGGTTCGTGCGCGGCGATCCAGGCGAGCGCGTACAGGTCGGCGAAGCCTTCCTCCAGCCGGGCCGCGGCGATCGCGGCGTCGGCGGGGCGGGCGCCGGGCACGGCCGAAAACCCCGCGGGTGCGCCGCCCCAGGCGCCGCGCACGTGGCGCAGGCAGTGTCCGACCTCGTGCGCGACCATCGTGCGGATCCGCTCCGGCGCCAGCGCGGGGTCGACCTCGCTCGCAGGCAGCGGTGCGCCGCCCGGGCCGCGCATCGTCGCGACGAGCTTGCAGCGCCCGCCGACCCAGGCGAGCGCGAGCGGCGGCTCGCCGGCGTTCGGCTGCGGCTGCACGACGACGTCGAGCAGCAGGCCCTCGCGTCGCGCGTCGGCGAGCACCGGCGAGGCGGCGTCGAGCCAGCGGCGCTCGAGGTCCGTCAGGCCGGAGGCGGCCGCGACGGTGGTGCCCGCCGCGATCGCCGCCGTCGCCAGGGTCGCCCGC
>JBILTM010000319.1:0-3755 GCA_044371545.1 Burkholderiaceae bacterium | reverse complement strand
CGCAGGTGCCGGTGCCGGTGATCGACAGCGTGCAGGCGGGCGCGCGGTGGGCCGCGGCGACGCTGGGCGCGCCGGCCGCCGTGCCGGCCTCGTTCGACGCGGGCGTGCGCTGGAGCGGGCTGTCGGAGGCGCTCGCGGCGGCACTCGCGGACCCGCCGCCGCGCTGACCGTGGCCGGCGGCGCCCGACCGCGCGCCGCCCGCCCCCGCGGCCTCAGCCGCCCTTCGCGCGCCCCTTCTCCCAGAGCACGTCGGTGCCCCCGGCGTGCCGGTTCAGCACCCGCGCGAGCACGAAGAGCAGGTCCGACAGCCGGTTCAGGTACTGCCGGCACAGCGGCCGCACCGCCTCGGCGTGCCCGAGCGCGACGACCGCGCGCTCGGCGCGCCGGCAGACGGTGCGCGAGACGTGCGCGAGCGCGGCCGCGCGAGAGCCGCCGGGCAGGATGAACTCCTGCAGCCGGGGCAGCGAGGCGTTGTGGGTCTCGAGCAGCGCGTCGAGCCGCGCGACCTGCGCGTCGGCGATGTTCTCGAAGCCGGGGATGCAGAGCTCGCCGCCCAGGTCGAAGAGGTCGTGCTGGATGTCGAGCAGCTGGGCGCGGACGTCCTCGGGCAGCGGCTCGCACAGCAGCACGCCGAGGGTCGAGTTCAGCTCGTCGACGTCGCCCATCGCGGCGACGCGCAGGCTGTCCTTGGGGGTGCGGCTGCCGTCGCCGAGGCCGGTGCTGCCGTCGTCGCCGGTGCGGGTCGCGATGCGCGTGAGTCGGTGTCCCATGTCGGTCCGCCGGTGCGGCTCCAGAGTGCGACCCGCATTGTAGGCGCTCGGGCTCACCCCTCCGAGGGGCAGGGTTCCGCACCGCGCTGGTGAACATGACGCCGCTGTGACGGTGGTACGGAACTTGCGCCACGGCCACGCTGCCACACCACAACAGAGAGGACTCCCCATGTTCGCCCGCCGTTCCTCCGCAGCGGCCGCCGCCGCCGCACTCGTCTCGTTCGCGCCGCTCGCGTCCGCGCAATCCTCGGTCACCCTCTACGGCGTGCTCGACGTGTTCGCCGGCTACATCGAGAACGTCTCCCCCGTCACCGGCAAGGGCGACGCCGGCGTCGTCAACTCCGGCGGCCTGCAGACCTCGTACTTCGGCATCCGCGGCAGCGAGGACCTCGGCGGCGGCCTCAAGGCGGTGTTCGCGATCGAGTCGTTCATGCAGCCCGACGTGGGCGACTCCGGCCGCTTCCCCACCGACACCTTCTGGGCGCGCAGCGCGTTCGTCGGCCTGGAGACCCCGTCGCTGGGTCGCGTCACGCTCGGCCGCAACACCGCGCCGTACTTCCTCGCGACGATCCTGTTCAACCCGCTGGTCGACTCGTTCGTCGTCGGCCCGATGATCACCCACACCTTCCGCGGCGCGCTGCAGGGCGACACCGGCCTGAGCAACTCGATCCGCTGGACCTCGCCGGTGTGGGGCGGCTTCCGCGCCGACGTGCTGTACTCGCTCGGCGCCGAGAACCTCACCGGCGGCCCCGACAAGGACACGGGCAAGGCGATCGACGCCGCGCTCGGCTGGTCGCGGGGCAACTTCGCGGTGGTCGCGGCCTACCGTGCGATCGACCTGAGCGCGAATGCCAACGGGCGCGAGCAGACCGCGATGCAGTTCGGGGCGACCTACAACTTCGGCTTCCTGAAGGCCTTCGCCCAGTACCAGCAGATCGAGGAGACGTTCGCCCTGGCGGCCTCGAACGTGGACCGCGAGACGATCCAGGCGGGCGTGTCGGTGCCGGTGGGCGCGGGGACGATCCTCGCGTCGTACGTGACCAGCGACATCGACGACGTGTCGCCGACCACGCCGTCCAAGCGCGACACCTGGGCGCTCGCGTACGTGCACACGCTGTCCAAGCGCACCGAGCTCTACGGCGCCTACTACTCGGACGTCCTCAAGACCCCGACCGGCAACGAGCAGACGGTGATGGCGCTCGGCGTGCGGCACCGGTTCTGACCCGGCCGCGGCGCCGCGCGCGCCGCATCGACGCCCGAGGGCCCGCTTCGTGCGGGCCCTCGTCGTTCAGGCGTGCGTCGGCCCGCCGCGCGTCCAGAACCCGTCGTGCACCGCGGCGGCCTCGTCCTCGAGCAGCGGCCCGGTCACCTCGACCGCGCGCTGCCCGCTCGCGAACACCGTGCGGCACGGCAGGTCGAGCGTCGGGTTCTCCGGGTGCGCGCCGGTGATCGACCTCAGGCGCCGCTCCGACAGTCCGTAGACCACCCGCGACAGCCCGGACCAGTAGACGGCGCCCGCGCACATCGCGCAGGGCTCGGCGCTGGTCACCAGCGCGCCGCCGGCGAGCGCCGCGGTGCCGTGCGCCGCGGCCGCGCGGCGGATCGCCACCGTCTCGGCGTGCGCGGTCGGGTCCTCGCCCGCGGCCGACTCGTTGCCGGCGCGCGCGAGCACGGTGCCGTCGGCGGCGGCGACGAGCGCGCCGAACGGATGGCGGCCCGCGGCACGCGCGGCGGCGGCCAGCGCGATCGCCTCGCGCAGCAGCCGCTCGAGGTCCGCGTCGCTCACGACGCGTTCTGGCCCCGGTGCGCCCACGCGGTGGTGTGGCGCTCGATCCACGAGAAGAGCTCGTACATCGCCATCGCCATCACGCCGATCACCACCAGCCCGGCGAAGGCGAGCGGCATCCGCGACTGCGAGCCGGCCGTCAGCAGCAGCTGGCCGATGCCGTCGTTCGACGCGCTCATCTCCGAGACGGTCGTGCCGACGAACGCGAGCGTGATCGCGACCTTCAGCGACGCGAAGAAATAGGGCATCGAGCGCGGCAGGCCGACCTTGAGCAGCACGTCCAGGCGCTTGGCGCCGAGCACCCGCAGCACGTCCTCGAGCTCGGGCTCGAGGGTCGCGAGGCCGGTCGCGATGTTGACCATGATCGGGAAGAACGAGATCAGGAACGCGGTCAGGATCGCGGGGCCCGCGCCGATGCCGAACCAGACGACCAGGATCGGCACGAGCGCCGCCTTGGGCACCGAGTTGAACGCGGTCAGCAGCGGGTACATCGCCGAGTAGGCGAACTTCGACGAGCCGATCAGGAAGCCGAGCAGCACGCCGACGACGATCGACAGCCCGAAGCCGATCATCGTCGTCCAGAAGGTGCGCCACGCGTTGGTCATGATCGGACCGGCGAACTCGACCAGCGCGACCGCGATCGACGACGGCGTCGGCAGCACGAACTCGCTGACCGAGAGCGCGCGGCAGGCGATCTCCCAGACGACCAGGATCGCGACGAGGAGGAGCAGCGGCGCGAAGCGCTCGGCGGTGCGGGAGGCCATCGGCTCAGCCCTTGCGGATGGAGCCGATCCGCTCGCGCAGCTCGTGCACGAGGGCGGTGAACGGCTCGGTGTAGGTGATCTCGAGGTCGCGCGGCCGCGGCAGCGGGTTCTCCTTGCGCGCGAGGATGCGGCCGGGCCGCTTGCTCATCACGTACACGGTGTCGGCGAGGTAGACCGCCTCGCGCAGGTCGTGCGTGACCAGGATCACGTTGAAGCGCTGCGTGGTCCACAGGTCGCGCAGCACGTTCCACAACTCCTCGCGGGTGAACGCGTCGAGCGCGCCGAACGGCTCGTCGAGCAGCAGCATCTTCGGCTCGTGGATCAGCGCGCGGCAGATCGACGCGCGCTGCTGCATGCCGCCCGACAGCTGCCACGGGAACTTGTCCTCGTAGCCCTGCAGGCCAACGGTGGCGAGCAGCTTGCGCGCCCGCTCGG
>JBILTM010000151.1:0-13146 GCA_044371545.1 Burkholderiaceae bacterium | reverse complement strand
AGCCGCGCGAGCCGCGTGCGCCTGCGCCCGCGGCCCCGACCGTCACGATCGTGCGCCGCCGCTCGCGGCTGATCCCGCGCGACTGACCCGCCGGATCCGCAGCGCGACGAGCGCGGCCGTCGCCGACACGCCCGCCGCGATGCCGAACGCGACGCGGAACGCGTGCGCGAGCGCGTCGGGCCGCGCCTCGGCGAGCGAGCCGCCGTCGGCCGCGGCCATCACGAGCGACGTCAGCACCGCGATCCCGATCACGCCGCCGAACGACCGGAAGAACGAGACCAGGGCGGTCACCACGCCGACCATCGCGGGGCCGACCGCACCCTGCGCGGCGACGATCAGTGCGGGCAGCGTCATGCCGAGTCCGAAGCCGAGCGGCACCATCGCCGGCAGCGGCACCGCGGCTCCGGGCACCGACGCCCACGACAGCGCCGCCAGCGCGAGGCTCGCGAGCGCGCAGCCCGCGGCCGAGATCGCGCCCATCCGCGGCACGCGCAGCATCAGCCGCCCCGCCGTGAACGCGCCGGCCGGCGTGGCGAGCGTCAGCGCGACGAGCCGCAGCGCGACCTCGTCGGCGCGCGCGCCGCCGACCGCCTGCATCGACAGCGGCAGCAGCACGGTGCAGCCGATCAGCACGAAGAAGTTCAGTGCGGTGACCATGCAGCACGCGAGCACGACGCGGTTACGGAACAGCGACAGCGGCACGATCGGCTCGGGGGCATCGGACTCTCGCCACGCCCAGGCGAGCAGCAGCGCGAGGCCGAGCGCGCCGAAGCCGAGCGTCGAGCCCGACAGCCAGCCCGCGCCCTGCCCGACGCGCGTCAGCGCGACGAGCACGACGCCGAGCCCCGCGGCGAGCAGCGCGGCGCCCGACCAGTCGATGCTCGACTCGCGCGGCGCGGGTGCGGCGCGCGCGACGACCGCGTTCACGCGCCACGCCGCGAACGCCGCGAGCGGCAGGTTGATCCAGAACACCGCGCGCCACGACAGGTGCGTGGTGAGGTAGCCGCCGAGCAGCGGCGCCGCGAGCGCGGCGGTCGCGAACACCGCGGAGAAGTAGCCCTGGTAGCGGCCGCGCTCGGGGCCGGAGATCACGTCGGCCGCGGCCGCCTGGCACAGCGCGAAGAGGGCGCCGCTGCCGAGCCCCTGCAGCACGCGCGCGCCGATCAGCACCGGCATCGAGGTCGCGAGCGCGCATGCGACCGAGCCGACCGTCGAGACGCCGAGCGCGACGAGCAGGATCCGCCGCCGGCCGTGCAGGTCGGACAGCTTGCCGTAGATCGGCGTCGCGACCGTACCTGCGACGAGGTAGCCGGCCATCACCCACGCGATCAGCGACACGTCGTCGAGCGCGCTGCCGATCGTCAGCAGCGCGACCGGCACGATCTGGCCGTCGATCGCGCCGAGGAAGATCGCCGGCAGCAGGCCCGCGACGAGGCGCCGGACCGCCTTCGGCGACGGCGCGGGGACCGCGGCGCTCACGCGGCCCGCGGCCTTCGACGTGCCCGTGCCATCGACGCGCCGCTCAGGCCCCGAGTATCTGCCCGCCGTCGACCGCGATCGACTGGCCGGTGACCCAGCGCGCGGCGTCCGACGCGAGGTACATCACCAGGTCGGCGACCTCCTCGGGCGCGCCGAAGCGGCCGAACGGGATGCTCGCGCGGGTGCGTTCGTACAGCGTCGGGTCCGAGGACTTGCGCTGCTCCCAGAGCCCGCCGGGGAAGTCGATCGAGCCGGGTGCGACGCAGTTGACGCGGATGCCCTTGCGCGCCCACATCGCGGCCTGGCTGCCGGTGTAGTGGATCACCGCGGCCTTCGCGGCGCCGTAGGCGGGCGTGCGCGTCGAGGGGCGCAGTGCCGAGATCGACGACACGTTGACCACCGAGGGCGCGCTCGCCTTCTCCAGCCACGGCAGCGCGGCGCGGCTCGCGCGCACGACCGCCTGGACGTCGACGTGGAAGCTCGCGTCCCAGCCCGCGTCGGTGTCGCCCGCGCCGAAGCCCGAGGCGTTGTTGACCAGCACGTCGATGCCGCCGAGCGCCTCGGCGGCCGCGGCCACCCAGGCCTCGATCTGCGCGCGGTCGGACAGGTCGCAGACCGAAGCGTGCGTGGCCTTTGCGCCGCCCGCGGCGAGCTCGGCGCGGGTGGCCTCGAGGCCGTCGCGGTTGCGCGCGCAGATCGACACCGCGGCGCCCGCCTTCGCGAAGCCGAGCGCGATCGAGCGGCCGATGCCGCGGCTGCCGCCGGCGACGAGCACGCGGCGGCCGGTGAAGTCGAAGGTGACGGACATGGTGCGTGCCCCGCTCAGCTGAAGGCCTGGATGCCGGTCTGCGCGCGCCCGAGGATCAGCGCGTGCACGTCGTGCGTGCCCTCGTAGGTGTTGACCACCTCGAGGTTGACGAGATGCCGCGCGACGCCGTACTCGGCGCTGATGCCGTTGCCGCCCATCATGTCGCGGGCGAGCCGCGCGATGTCGAGCGCCTTGCCGCAGCTGTTCCTCTTCATGATCGAGGTGATCTCGACCGCCGCCGTGCCCTCGTCCTTCATCCGGCCGAGTCGCAGGCAGCCCTGCAGCCCGAGCGTGATCTCGGTCTGCATGTCGGCGAGCTTCTTCTGGATCAGCTGGTTGGCCGCGAGCGGGCGGCCGAACTGCTTGCGGTCGAGCACGTACTGGCGCGCGCGGAACCAGCAGTCCTCGGCCGCGCCGAGCGCGCCCCAGGCGATGCCGTAGCGGGCACTGTTCAGGCAGGTGAACGGGCCCTTCAGGCCCTCGACGCCCGGCATCAGCGCGGCGTCCGACACCTCGACGCCGTCCATCACGATCTCGCCGGTGATCGAGGCGCGCAGGCCCACCTTGCCGTGGATCTTCGGCGCGGTGAGGCCCTGCATGCCCTTGTCCAGGATGAAGCCCTTGATGCGCCCGTCGAAGTCGCCGCCCTGGCACTTCGCCCACACGACGAACACATCGGCGATCGGCGAGTTCGAGATCCACATCTTGGAGCCCGTCAGCACGTAGCCGCCGTCGACGCGCTTCGCGCGTGTCTCCATGCTGCCGGGGTCGGAGCCGTGGTTCGGCTCCGTCAGGCCGAAGCAGCCGATCCACTCGCCGGTGGCGAGCCTGGGCAGGTACTTGCGCTTCTGCGCCTCGGTGCCGAACTCGAAGATCGGCAGCATCACCAGCGAGGACTGCACGCTCATCATCGAGCGGTAGCCCGAGTCGACGCGCTCGACCTCGCGGGCGATCAGGCCGTAGGCGACGTAGCCCAGCCCCGGGCCGCCGTACTCGGTCGGGATCGTCGGGCCGAGCAGGCCGAGCGCGCCCATCTCGCGGAAGATCTCCGGGTCGGTCGACTCGTCGAGGAACGCCTTCGTGACGCGCGGGGCCAGCTTGTCCTGGCAGTACTGCGCGGCTGCCTCGCGGATCATCCGCTCGTCCTCGGTCAGCTGCGACTCGAGCAGCAGCGGGTCGTCCCACTTGAACGCGGCTTTCAGGCCGCGCGCGGTGTCGGGTGCGTTCATCTCGTCTCGTCCTTCGGGTGGTGCGGCCGCCGGCGGGGGCACGGCGGCAGGAGGTGGCGGAATCCCGGGATTCTAGTCCGGCACGACCGCGGTCGCCTCGATCTCGACCTTGGCCCGGTCCTCGATCAGCGCGGTCACCTCGACCGCGCTCATCGCCGGGTAGGCGACCTTGCCGTCGGCGCCGCGCATCAGTTCGCGGTAGATCCCGCCGAGCGCGCGGCCGGCCTCCAGGTATTCGCGCTTGCTGGTCAGGTACCAGGTCATCCGCACGATGTGCTCGGGGCCGCCGCCGGCCTCCTTCAGCACTGCGAGCACGTTGGCGAGCGCCTGGCGGCACTGGGCGACGAAGTCGTCGGTCTCCCAGCGGCCGTCGGGGTGCCAGCCGACCTGGCCGGCGATCGACACGAGGGTGCCGCGGGCGGCGATGCCGTTGGCATAGCCCTTGGGTTGCGGCCAGCCCGGGGGGAGCAGCGGTCGGTTCATAGGTCGGTGCGCACCTTCCAGAGTTCGGGGAACAGCACGGTGTCGAGCATCCGGCGCAGGTACGGCACGCCGGCGGTGCCGCCGGTGCCGGCCTTGAAGCCGATGATGCGCTCGACGGTGGTCACGTGGCGGAAGCGCCACTGGCGGAACGCGTCCTCGAGGTCGACCAGCTCCTCGGCGAGCTCGTAGAGCGCCCAGTGGGCCGAGGGCTCGCGGTAGACGGCGAGGAAGGCGGCCTCGAGCGCGTCGGAGAAGGGTCGCGGCGCGGCCCAGTCGCGCTCGAGCTGGACCGGTTCGACCGGCAAGCCGTGCCGCGCGATCAGCCGGATCGCCTCGTCGTAGAGCGACGGCTCGTTGAGCGCCGCCTCGACCTCCGCGTATCGCGCCGGATGGTGCGCGTGCGGCTTGAGCATGACCGGGTTCTTGTTGCCGAGCATGAACTCGATCTCGCGGTACTGGTACGACTGGAAGCCCGACGAGGAACCGAGGTGCGGGCGCATCGCCGAGTACTCGGACGGCGTCAGCGTCGACAGCACGTCCCAGGCGTGGACCAGCTGCTCCATCACCCGCGAGACCCGCGCGAGCATCTTGAAGGCCGGCGGCAGCCGGTCCTCGCGGATCGCGAGGCGCGCGGCGCGCAGCTCGTGCAGCGCGAGCTTCATCCACAGCTCGCTCGTCTGGTGCTGGACGATGAACAGCATCTCGTCGTGCGACGGCGAGCGCGGGTGCTGCGCGCCGAGCACCGCCTCGAGCTGCAGGTAGTCGCCGTAGCTCATCGTCGACGCGTAGTCGAGCCGCGCGCCGTGGTGCGAGACCTCGTCCGGCGCGTGTGCCGCGACGGAGAACGGGCAGCCCTCGGCCCGATCCGCGTCGCCGCGCGGCGTGGTGCCGTCCCCGGGAGCCTGCGGGCTTGTGGAGCTCATGCCAGATACTTTAAGCTTAAAGCAATTCCGGCGCAATCGGCGCGCCGGCCGGCAGCGACGTGAAGGACGACAGCATGCGCATCGACGTGATCGGTGGGGGCCCCGCGGGCCTGTACTCGGCGATCCTCCTGAAGAAGCGGTTCCCGGATGCGGCGATCGAGGTCACCGAGCGGAACAGCCCGGACGACACTTTCGGCTTCGGCATCGTGCTGTCGGACGAGACCCTCGGCAACCTCGAGCGCGCCGATCCGCCGAGCCGCCGTGCGATCGAGGCCGGCTTCGCGTACTGGGACGACATCCTCGTGCAGTACAAGGGGACGGTGCGTACGTCCTCGGGCCACGGCTTCTCCGGCATCGGCCGGCTCGCGCTGCTGAAGATCCTGCAGGACCGCGCCGAGGAGCTCGGCATCCCGGTGCGCTACCGGCACGAGGACGCCGGCGTCGCGTCGCACCGCGGCGCAGACCTGTTGATCGCGGCCGACGGCATCAACAGCGCAGTGCGCACCGCTCACCTCGAGCGCTTCGGGATGACCGTCGAGCAGCGGACCAACCGCTTCGTGTGGCTCGGCGCGAAGATGGACCTGCCGGGCTTCTACTACAGCTTCCGCGAGGACGAGCACGGCGGCGTGTGGAACATGCACGCCTACCAGTACCGACCGGGCGAGTGCACGATCGTCATCGAGACGACCGACGCGGCGTGGCGCGCGTCGGGCCTCACGGTGGACGGCGAGGCCGCGACCGCCGCGTTCGTCGAGCGGCTGTTCGCCGAGGACCTCAAGGGCGCGACGGTGCTGACCAACCGTTCGCACTGGCGGCAGTTTCCGACGATCTCCTGCAAGGCCTGGGCCGCCGACATCGACGGGGTGCCGGTCGTGCTGCTCGGCGACGCCGCGCACACCGCGCACTTCTCGATCGGCAGCGGCACCAAGCTCGCGATGGAGGATGCGATCGCGCTCGACGACGCGATCGCCGCGAAGCCCGACGACCTGCGCGCGGCGCTCGCGCTGTACGAGCAGTCGCGCCGCGACGAGGTCGGCCGGATCCAGCACTCGGCGAACGTGTCGCTGGTGTGGTTCGAGAACGTGCGGCGCTTCTTCGGCATGGATCCGATCCAGTTCGAGGTGTCGCTGCTGACGCGCAGCAAGCAGATCACCTACGAGAACCTGAGGCTGCGCGACGCGACGCTGGTCGAGGCGGCGACGCGCTGGTGGAACCGGCAGGAGGCCGCGCGGCTGGGGCTGCCTTCGCACGGCGAGCCGCCCTGGCTCGACGCGCCGCCGATGTTCGCGCCGTTCCGGCTGCGCGACATGTGGGTGCCGAACCGCGTCGTGGTCTCGCCGATGGCGCAGTACTCCGCGGTCGACGGCGTGCCGAACGACTGGCACCTGGTGCACTACGGCTCGCGCGCGCTCGGCGGCGCGGGGCTGGTGTTCGTCGAGATGACCTGCGTGTCGGCCGAAGGCCGGATCACGCCCGGGTGCACGGGGCTCTGGAACGAGACGCAGCGCGACGCGTTCGCGCGGCTCGCCGACTTCGTCCACGCGAACTCGCAGGCGAAGCTGTGCATGCAGATCGGCCACGCCGGGCGCAAGGGCTCGACGCAGGTCGGCTGGGAGCGGATGGACTGGCCGATCGACGAAGGTGCGATCACTGCCCACACGAAAGGCGGGCGCAACTGGCCGCTGATCGCGCCGTCGGCGCTGCCGTACCGCGAGGGGGTCAACCAGGTGCCGCGCGAGATGTCGCGCGCCGACATGGACGCGGTGCTCGCGCAGTTCGTGCGCAGCGCGCGGCTCGCCGACGAGGCCGGCTTCGACATGCTCGAGCTCCACATGGCGCACGGCTACCTGCTCGCGAGCTTCCTGTCGCCGGTGACGAACCGGCGCACCGACGCCTACGGCGGCTCTGCTGCGAACCGCATGCGCTGGCCGGTGGAGGTGTTCGAGGCGGTCCGTGCCGCATGGCCCGCGCACAAGCCGATCAGCGTGCGGCTTTCGGCGACCGACTGGATCCCGGGTGGCCTGACCGGCGCCGATTCGGTCGAGATCGCGCGCGCGTTCGCGGCCGCCGGCTGCGACCTGGTCGACGTCTCGACCGGCCAGACCGATCCCGCATCGAAGCCGGTCTACGGACGGATGTACCAGGTGACCTTCGCCGAGCAGGTCCGGCTCGAGGCCGACATCGCGACGATGGCGGTCGGCGCGGTCACCAGCGCGGACCAGGTCAACACGCTGCTGATCTCGGGACGTGCCGACCTGGTCGCGCTCGCGCGGCCGCACCTCGCCGATCCGTACTTCACGCTGCACGCCGCGGCCGAGCAGGACTGGCGCGGCATCGGCTGGCCGGTGCAGTACCATACCGGCGCGTCGCAGCTGCACTCGACGATGCAGCGCGCGAAGCAGGACGCGGCCCGCAAGGCGGTGCGTGTGAAATCCTGACGGGGGTCGTCGGGGCCGCACGTCGGGCGCGTCCTGCGCCACGGGGGCGTGCATGCTCAAGGCGCTCGACGACCTGATCGAAACGCGGATCCGCGACGCCCAGTCGCGCGGCGAGTTCGACCACCTGCCGGGCGCGGGCCGGCCGCTGCCCGACGAGGACTTCGCCGGCGTGCCCGAGGAGCTGCGCGTCGCGGTGCGCATCCTGAAGAACGCCGGCTGCGTGCCCGCCGAGGTCGAGGCGCTGCGCGACCTCGACGCGATGGTGATGCAGCTCGCGCGCGGCGGCGAGCGCGGCGACCGGCCGCGGGACCCGGAGGCGCGCAAGCGCGGCGAGCGCCGGCTGCTCGCGATGACGATGGCGCTCGAGTCGCGCGGCCTCGGACGCAGCGCGGCCGCGCTCCTCGAGTACCGCGACCGGATCGTCGAGCGGCTGGCGCGATAAGATGCCCGGCCGGCGCCCCGCCGGCGCGTTCTGGAGCGTGCGATGACGATCGAGACGGCCACCCTCGGTGGCGGCTGCTTCTGGTGCCTCGAGGCGGTATACCTCGACGTGGACGGCGTGACCGCCGTCGAGTCCGGCTACGCCGGCGGACAGGTGCGCGACCCGAGCTACGAGCAGGTCTGCGGCGGCGACACCGGCCACGCCGAGGTGGTGCGCGTGTCGTTCGACACCGACCGCATCTCGTACCGCGAGATCCTGCAGGTGTTCTTCGGCATCCACGATCCGACGACCCTGAACCGCCAGGGCAACGACGTCGGCACGCAGTACCGCTCGGTGATCTACACCCACTGCGACGCGCAGACCGCGGCCGCGCGCGAGATGATCGACGAACTCGAGCGCCAGCGCGTGTTCGACGACCCGATCGTCACCGAGGTGGCGCCGGTGCCGGAGTACTGGCCGGGCGAGGCCTACCACCAGCGCTACTTCGAGCGGAACCCGTACCAGGGCTACTGCATGATGGTCGTCGGGCCGAAGGTCGCGAAGTTCAGGAAGCAGTTCAAGCACCGGCTCAAGCGCGCCTGAGCGGCGCGGGAGATCAGCCGGCCGCGTCGACGTGGGCGGCGATCTCGCGGGCGAGTGCCTGCAGCGTCAGCGGCGCGCTGCCCTCGGCCTTGTTGTTCGCGATCACGGTCACCGCGTGGCCGGCGAGCAGCGTCGCGGCCACGCGTGCCGCGAGCGGGCCGCGCGTCGCCGGGTCCGGGTCGACGATCTCGCGGAACGGCGCGTAGCGGTGCTTCGCGGCCTCGTAGCCGAGCCCGGCGTGCAGGGTCCAGCGCACCACCAGCGGCCCCGTGCCCGGCGGGTGCAGGCGGTCGAGCGCACGCAGCTGCCGCTCGATGGGCGGCATCCGGTCGTGCAGGCCGATGCAGTACTCGACGCCGGCGTCGCGCAGCGCGTCGACGAGTCGCGGCGTCAGCAACGGCGCATCGCGCAGCTCGACCGCGTAGTCCGCGCCCTCGGGCAATGCGCGCGGCAGCGCGTCGAGGAACGAGCGCAGCCGTGCGACCCACGCGGGCGCCTCGGCGAGCATCGTCGCGGGCAGCGGCGAGAACTGGAAGAGCAGGATGCCGAGCCGGTCGCCGAGCCCCTCGAGCGCGGGCGCGACGAACGCCGAGATCGCGGCGTCCGCGTCGAGGAAGCCGGGGTTCGCCTCGCGGCCGCGGCCCAGATCGTCGCGCTTGAGCGCGTCGGTGACGCGGCCGGGCGCCTTGACGAGGAAGCGGAAGCCGTGCGGCACCTGCGCGGCGTAGCGCGCGTACTCGTCGCGCGGGATCGGCGCGTAGAAGCCGCGGTCGATACCGACCGCGCCGAGCAGCGGATGCGACGCGTACGCGGGCAGCCCTTCGCGTGACAGGCGGCTCTCCGCGTACGGCGCACCCGGGTCGTCGTAGACCAGCCCCTGCCAGCCGGCGAACGACCACGACGAGGTGCCGAGCCTCAGCTGCCCGTGGAAGCGCTCGAGCGAGGGCGGCAGCGCGAGCGGCGTCGGCGCCGCGAGGATCGGCGCGGACGCGCGCGCCGCACGGCGCGCCTGCGCGGGCGGCGCCTCGCCGAAGATCGAGAGCTGGTCGGCGGACGGCGCGAGGGCGTCGTCGGGGCGCAGCGTCCGGCCCGGGCCCATCGCGTCAGGAGTCGCGCTCCCGCGCGAGCCGGTCGGCGATCAGCCGCGCCTGCTCGCGCGCCGCGTCGTCGCCCTGGCGGGCCGCGGCCGCGTACCAGTCGAGCGCGGCGCGCAGGTCGCGCTTCACGCCGAGGCCCGAGTGGTACATCGACGCGATCAGGTACTGCGCGGCGACGTCGCCGCCGTCGGCCGCGCGTTCGTACCAACGGGCGGCGAGCGCGTAGTCCTGCGGCACGCCGCGGCCGAGGTAGTGCTGCGTCGCGAGCGAGACCTGCGCGTCGACCAGCCCCTGCTCGGCGGCGCGCCCGAACCACGCGGCGGCCTCCGACTGCGAGACGGGCACGTGGCGACCCGTCTCGAGCAGCGAGCCGAGCATGTGCTGCGCGGGCGCGAAGCCTGCCGAGGCGCTGGAGCGCAGCATCGCCACCGCGGCGTTCAGCGACGGGCTGCGGCTCTCGCCGCGCAGGCGGATCACCGCGACGTTGTAGCGCGCGGAGGCGTCGCCCGCGTCGGCCGCACGCCGGAACAGCGCGAGCGCGCGCGGTGTTTCGCCGGCCTCGTAGCGCTCGAAGGCCTCGCGGTTCCAGGCACGGATCGACTCGGTGTCCGCCTTCGGGACGGTGCGCGCGGCGGGCGCGGCGGGCGCGGCGGGCGCGGCGGGCACGTCGGCGGCCCGCGTCGCGATCGGCGAGGCGGCGATCAGCGCACACGCTGCGATGCGCGCGAGGAGGCGGGCGACCATGGGCTGCATCAATGTGCCGTGCATCAATTGGAGTATCTTACGCGTCGCCGGCCGACCCAGGCCGCACAACTCCGGAGGCTCCCGTGCTCAGACGTCTGCTGTGGGCGATCGCGATCTCGATCGGTCTCGCCGGCTGCGGCTACAACGATATCCAGGTCGCCGACGAGTCGACCAAGTCCGCCTGGTCCGAAGTGCTGAACCAGTACCAGCGACGCGCCGACCTCATTCCCAACCTCGTCGCGTCGGTCAAGGGCTACGCGGACCAGGAGAAGGAGGTTCTGACGCAGGTGACCGAGGCGCGTTCGCGCGTCGGACAGGTCCGCGTCGATCCGACCGACCCGGCGTCGCTCAAGCAGTTCGAGTCCTCGCAGCGCGACCTCGGCAGCGCGCTGTCGCGGCTGCTGGTGGTCACCGAGAACTACCCGCAGTTGAAGAGCGACCAGAACTTCCGCGAGCTGCAGGCCCAGCTCGAGGGCACCGAGAACCGGATCACCGTCGCGCGCAAGCGCTACATCGATGCCGTCCAGGGCTTCAACGTGATGGTGCGCCAGTTCCCGGTGAACCTGACGGCGATGGCGTTCGGCTACAAGGAGAAGCCGCAGTTCGCCGTCGAGAACGAGCGCGAGATCTCCAGCGCGCCGAAGGTCGACTTCGGCAAGCCCGCGTCCGAGCCGAAGAAGTAGCGGAGCCGCGCGTGCGGATGGCGGTGCGCGCGGCGGCCGGCCGCGCGTCGTTCGCGCTGCGGCGGTTCGCGGCGTGGCTCGGCCTGGTCGCGCTCCTCGCCGCGGCGTGGCCCGCCCTCGCGCAGCAGCCGGTCGCCGTCCCGCCGCTGTCGGCCCGCGTCACCGACCTCACCGGCACGCTGAACGCGGGCCAGCGCCAGGCGCTCGAGGCGCAGCTCGCCGCGATCGAGCAGCGCAAGGGCGCTCAGGTCGCGATCCTGATCGTGCCGACGACGCAGCCCGAGCCGATCGAGGCCTACGGCATCCGCGTGGCCGACGCTTGGAAGCTCGGCCGTGGCCGCGAGCGCGCGCAGAAGGACACCGGCGACACGAAGGCGACCGCGATCGACGACGGCGTGCTCGTCATCGTCGCGAAGAACGACCGTCGGGTGCGCATCGAGGTCGGCTACGGCCTCGAGGGCGCGATCCCGGATGCGGTCGCCAAGCGGATCATCACCGAGTCGGTCACGCCGCGGTTCCGCACGGGCGACATCGCGGGCGGGCTGGAGGCCGCGGTCGCGGACATCGGTCGGCGCATCGACGGCGAGGAGCTGCCCGCGCCCTGGCAGCCCGGCCACGCGGACGCGGGCGGCGAGTTCGAGGGCGGCCTGCTGCCGCTGGTGCTGACGGCCTTCGTGGTCGGGCTCATGGTGTCGCAGGTCGCGGGGCGGTTCATCGGTGCGGCGGTCGGTGGCAGCGGCGCCGGCGTCGGCGCGTCCGCGGCACTCGCGTCGACCGGGCTCGGCGCGGCGATCGGGCTCGGCGTCGGCGTGCTGATCCTCGCGATGGGCGGGCGACGCGGCGGGGGGGGCGGCGGATCCGGCGGCGCGCTGCGGCGGACCGGTCGTCGCACCATCGGGCACGGGCCGGTGGTCATCCCCGGCAGCTGGGGCGGCGGGGGCGGCTTCGGCGGCGGAGGCGGGTTCGGCGGAGGCGGCGGCTTCGGCGGCGGCGGAGGCGGCTTCGGCGGAGGAGGGGCGTCCGGTGACTGGTGACGGTGAGCGTCGAGGGGCCGTGACGCGCGGCCGCGGGGCGTCGCGATGAGCCGGCGGACCGGCCTCGCGCGCTGGCTGTACCACCTGTGGGTCGGCCCGCTGCACGTGCGCGCCGCGTTCCCGCCCGACGCGATGCGGCGCATCGAGGCGGCGATCGCCGAGGGCGAGCGTCGCCACACCGCCGAGCTGCGCTTCTGCGTCGAGTCCTCGCTCGACACGAGGCAGCTCTGGAACGGCCTGTCGGCGCGGGCGCGGGCGCTCGAGGTCTTCGGGCAGTTCGGCGTCTGGGACACCGAGCACGACAACGGCGTGCTCGTCTACCTGCTGTGGGCCGACCGCGCGGTCGAGATCGTCGCCGACCGCGGCGCGACGCGATCCGTCGATCCGGCCGCCTGGGCGCGCGCGTGCGAGCAGCTCGCGCAAGGCTGCCGCGACGGCACGCAGCTCGACGGCGCGCTCGCGTGCATCGCGACGCTGACCGAGGCGCTCGCCGCCGCGTACCCGGCCGACGGACGCGACAACCCGGACGAGCTGCCGAACGCGCCGCTGGTGCTCTGAACGCGGCGCGCGCCGGCGCTAGAACGCGACCGGCGGATCGAGCGGCGCGAGCACCGACTCGACCGCCTCGGCGACGTCGAGCAGCGCGTCGTCGCGGCCCCAGCGGCCCACCAGCTGCAGCCCGACCGGCAGCGGCGGCGAGTCGCCGTCGCGCGCGCGGCCGCAGGGCACCGACACGGCGGGATGGCCGCTCGCGCTGATCCAGTAGCAGGTCTTCAGCCAGTCGATGTAGTTGACCAGCGGCACGCCGTCGATCGCGCTCGGGTAGGGCACGTCGAGCTTGAACGGCAGCACCTGCACCGTCGGCAGCAGGAAGGCGTCGAACCCGCCGACGAACGCGGCGACGCGCCGGAACACCTGCGTGCGCAGCCGCTGCGCGTGCGCGATCGCGGCCGCATCGAGCGCGAGGCCCTGCTCGATGTTCCACACGACCGTGTCCTTCATCCGCGCGCGCTCGGTCGCGTACAGCTCGCCGAGCCACTCGACGAAGTAGAGGCCGCGCAGCGTGAGGAACGCCTCGTCGGCGCCGGAGAAGTCCGGGTGCGCCTCGACGAGCGTCGCGCCGGCCGCCCGCAGCGCGTCGATCGCGCGCTCGAAGGTCGCGCGCACCGGCGCCGCGAGCGGCACGCCGCCGCAGTCGGCCGAG
>JBILTM010000318.1:0-3810 GCA_044371545.1 Burkholderiaceae bacterium | reverse complement strand
GGGCGCGGCGACGAGGCGACCGGCCTCGGCACCGCCGATCGGATCCGCATCGTGAGCGAGGTGCGCGGCGCGATCGAATCGATCGACGCGACCGCGCGACGCTTCGTGGTGCTCGGTGCGACGGTGCAGACCGGCGCCGCGACGGTGTTCCCGGAAGCGGGCGGCCTCGCCGCGCTCGCGCCCGGCGACCGCGTCGAGGTCTACGGGTTCGCCGACCGGGGCACCGGCACGATCCGCGCGACCTGCATCGAGCGGCGCGCGGCCGGCGACGCCGACGGCCGCATCAAGCTGCGCGGCACGATCGCCGAGTACGACGGCGCACGCGGCACGTTCCGCCTCGGCGCGCTGCAGGTGGACATCCGCTCGCTGCGCGAGCTGCGCAACCTGCCGAGCGGGGGCCTGCGCAACGGCCTGCTCGTCTCGATCGAGAGCACCGCTGCGCCCGCGGCCGGCGCGTGGCGTCCGGACGGCGAGCTGACCGCACTGCTCGCCGCCACCGTGGTCGACGGCGCGCTCGCCCGCGTCGAAGGGGCGATCGAAGGTTTCACGTCGGTGTCCGCGTTCCGCGTGGCGGGCGTCCCGGTCGACGCGAGCGGCGCGAGCTTCGTGCAGGGCGCGACGCCCGCCGGGCTGCGCGACGGCCTGCGCGTGCGGGTGCGCGGCCCGGTGGTGGCGGGCCGCGTGCTGGCGACGCGCGTCGAGCTTCGCGAGGATGACGACGTCAGCGGCGCGTCCGACGACGACGCGGAGCTCAAGGGCACGATCGTGCGCTTCACCCGGATCGCCGACTTCGCGGTCCGCGACGCAGCCGGGCGCGTGTTCCTCGTCGACGCGAGCCTCGGCACGCTCGCGTTCGAGGACGGCACGACGCTCGCCGACCTGCGGGTCGGCGCGGTCGTCGAGATCCGCGGGCGCCGCGGCGCGGTCGTCGTCGCGACGCGGATCAAGGTCGAGCGCTGAGCGCGGCCCGCGCGGTCCGCTCGCGCGGCGTCAGTCGGTCGGCGGCGCCGACTCGCGCACCGGCGCCGGCGGTCGGCCGGCGAACTGCGCGAGCGCGACCCCGGCGAGCGTCACCGCCGCGCCCACGAGCTTGATCGTGGTGAACCGCTCGTCGCTCGCGACCCAGGCGACGACACCCGCGACCGGCGGCATCAGGTACATCAGAGGTGCCGTCCGGCCCACGCCGCGCACCGCGTTGACCCAGCCCCAGACGAGCCAGCCGGCGAACGCCGAGACGACGGTCGACCAGGCGAGCCCGGCCCACAGCAGCGGGGTCATCGCCGACCAGTCGACGCGCAGCGCGAACGGCAGCGACACGACGAGCACCACCGGCGTCGCGGCGAGCAGCGCGTAGGTCATGACGACGATGCCGCCGTGCCGCTCGATCAGCGGCTTCGCGGCGACGGTGTAGTACGAGAAGAAGCTCGCGGCGATCAGCAGGAACAGGTCGCCGCCCGAGGCCGCCCAGCTGCCGGCGAGCAGCTTGTCGGACAGGAACACCAGCACGCCGGCGAGCGCGATCGCGACGCCGCCGACCTGCGCGAGCCCGAGCCGCTCGATGCCGAACCAGCGCAGGATCAGCAGCGTGTAGATCGGCCCGCAGGCGAGGATCAGCGAGCTCGAGAACGCGGTCGACCAGTGGATCCCGAAGGTCACCATGCCGACGTGGACCACGTGGCCCCAGAAGCCGAGCTGCACCAGGCGCACCAGGTCCTCCCGGGGCACGCGCGGCAGGCGCGGCCCGAAGCGCCACAGCAGCAGCGCGAGCGCGCAGGCCGGCATGATCAGGTAGCGCACGAACAGGAAGCCGCCGGGCGTCGCCGCCGCGAACACCGCCTTCTGCACCGAGAAGTTCGCGCCCCAGACGACGACCAGCGCGAGCGCGGCCCACAGCGCCCAGCGCTGCAGCCGCTGCGCGCGCGAGGCGGTTGCGCCGACGAACGCGCCGGCGGCGCTCATCGCGACACCCCGGGCACGGGCAGCGGCCCGACCAGCCGCGAGAGCAGCGCCATCAACTGGCGCGCCTCGGCCTCGTCGAGGGGCGCGAGCAGGTCGCGCTGCACCGCCTCGACCTTCGGCGCGATCCGCTCGAGCAGGCGCAGGCCCTCGGGCGTCGCGCGCAACCGCCAGGTGCGCCGGTCGGCCGCGTCGGCGACGCGCTCGACCAGACCCTTGCCCTGCAGCCGGTCGAGTACTGCGCCGACCGTCGCCTTGTCGCAGGCGATCGCGCGGCCGATCGACGACTGGTCGCTGTCGGGCCAGGTGGCGATCGCGTTGAGCGCGGCGAACTGCACCGTCGTCAGGTCGAAGCCGGCCGCGTGCACGCCGTAGAGCGCGACGCCCTGCTGGTGCAGGCGCCGGAACAGGTGGCCCGGCATCTCGTGCAGCGAGGCCGGGCGCGGCGCGCGCGCGCCGGGAGGAGCGCGCCGGACGGGCGCGCGCGAAGCGTCGGGTGTCACTCGGATCCGATCGTCGGTAGACGGATCGTCAGTGTACCTACCTTCCGTCCGCCGACGGTCCGGTGTGCTCGCCGTGGGGCCGCGGCAGGATGCCGTCCGGCGGCGCCGCACGCGGCGAGGCCGCGATCGCGCCCGCCCCGATGACCCCGCACTTGAAAAACCCGGCCTGCTCCCCTACCATTAGCACTCGCAAGCGGTGAGTGCTAGCAACAGGGTCGCCCAGGCCCGCAGCCCCCCGTTTCGTCCAAGCGGCGCTCCCCCGCCGCGAAAAATTCAATCGGAACAAGACCTTAGGAGCCAAGATCGATGAAGCTGCGTCCTTTGCACGATCGCGTGATCATCAAGCGCCTGGACAACGAGCGGAAGACCTCGTCGGGCATCGTGATCCCCGACAACGCGGCCGAGAAGCCCGACCAGGGCGAGATCCTCGCCGTCGGCAACGGGAAGGTGGGCGATGACGGCAAGGTCCGTCCGCTCGGCGTCAAGGTCGGCGACAAGGTGCTCTTCGGCAAGTACTCCGGCCAGTCCGTGAAGGTCGAGGGCGAGGAACTCCTCGTGATGCGCGAGGAAGACATCATGGCCGTGGTCGAGTGACCCGGGCCGCACCCTAAACACCGAATCCCCGAAGTTCAGGAGTCGCACAGATGGCAGCGAAGCAAGTCTTTTTCCACGACGACGCCCGGTCCCGCATGGTCGAGGGCGTGAACATCCTGGCCAACGCGGTCAAGGTCACGCTCGGCCCGAAGGGCCGCAACGTCGTCCTCGAGCGCTCGTTCGGCGCTCCCACCGTCACCAAGGACGGTGTCTCGGTCGCCAAGGAGATCGAGCTCAAGGACAAGTTCCAGAACATGGGCGCGCAGATGGTCAAGGAAGTCGCGTCCAAGACCTCGGACAACGCCGGTGACGGCACCACGACCGCGACGGTCCTGGCGCAGGCGATCGTCCGCGAGGGCATGAAGTTCGTGGCCGCGGGCATGAACCCGATGGACCTCAAGCGCGGCATCGACAAGGCCGTGACCGCGCTGACCGAAGAGCTGAAGAAGATCAGCAAGCCCTGCACGACCACCAAGGAGATCGCGCAGGTCGGCTCGATCTCGGCGAACTCCGACAAGGAGATCGGCGACATCATCTCCGAGGCGATGGAGAAGGTCGGCAAGGAAGGCGTCATCACCGTCGAGGACGGCAAGTCGCTGAACAACGAGCTCGACGTCGTCGAGGGCATGCAGTTCGACCGCGGCTACCTGTCGCCGTACTTCATCAACAACCCGGACAAGCAGATCGCCGTGCTCGAGGACGCCTTCGTCCTGCTGCACGACAAGAAGATCTCCAACATCCGCGACCTGCTGCCGGT
>JBILTM010000317.1:0-3816 GCA_044371545.1 Burkholderiaceae bacterium | reverse complement strand
TAGGCGTCGAGCGCGGGCCAGTCGCTGCGCTCGCCGGTCTGAAGCGTGCCGAGCAGCAGCGGCGTGCCGTCGGCGTCGGTGCGCCACGGCGACAGCGCGAGCTTGGTCGTCGGCACGCCGCCGCCCAGGCACAGCATGCGCGGCGTGCCGACGACCGCGTCGGCCAGCGCACGCAGCAGCGCGCGCTGCTGCTGCGGGCCGTGCAGCGCGAGCCGGCCGTCCTCGACGCGCAGCACGTCGTAGGCGGCGAGCGCGTCGCGCGCCGGGTGGTTGGCCCAGTGCACGCGGCCGCAGGGCGCGAGCAACAGCACGCCGAAGTCGAGCGCGTCGACGAGGCGGTGCAGCAGGTCGGCGGGCGCGACGCGGTCGTCGCGGGCGGGGTCGAGGGGGGTCGTGTGGTCCATCCGGAGCCTCCGTCACGGAACGTGAAGTACCGTGAAGAGGCTACGGATCGACGCTGATGGCGGGTCGTGCCTATTGCCCGCGGTTCTGTGACTTCTTCACCGTCCGAACGCGGGTGGCGGTGCGGCGCCGGTGAAACCCGCGGCCATCAGCGCCGCCCAGCCCGCGACGTACGCGAGCGCGACGAGCGTGAAGACGCCGCGCGCGCGCCGCGGCGCGACCACGTCGAGCGCGAGCCCCGCGAGCGGCAGCAGGTGGTGCGCGTGCATGCCGACGAAGTGCGCGGGGCGCAGGTCGCCGGTCAGGTGCCAGCCGAGCACCGGCAGCCCGCCCCCGGAGGGCGGCTGCAGGCCGCCGAGCGGCATGCCCGACGCGATGCCGAGCACGCCGGTCAGCGCGAGCCCCGCGACCACCGACGCGCGCCACGCGCCGCCGTCGCGCGCGCCGTGCCGTGCGATCTCGAACGCGAGCACCGGCTGCGTCGCGCACAGCGAGATCGCGCCGATCGCCATCAGCATGTAGAGCGCACCGTGCAGCGGGTCGCCGACGTTGTAGTGCGAGGCCTCACCGAGCGCGGCCTGCAGCACGATGTAGGCGATCTCGAAGGCACCCGCCGCGACGATCGTCGCGACGACGACGCGCACCGGCCGCGCGCGCCGCCGCGCCTCGGGCAGGAGCCCCACGAACCACGCGGTGGTCAGCGAGAACGCGCCGATCGACATCAGGAACTTGAGCGGCTTCCACCAGACGTTCGCGTCGCGCAGCGTGCGCTCGTCGATGGCGAGCGCGATCGCGACCGGCAGCATCGCGGCCCACATCAGCAGCCCGAAGCGCGCGAGCGTGGGCTCGCGCCGCATCAGCTCGGCGAGCAACCCGGACCCGGGGCCGCGGGCGATCGGAAGGGGGTGGGCACTCATCGGGAGGCTCCGTACGAAGGACGCAGCGACGCGGGCCGCAGCACCGCGCGCAACAGGAAGAAGGCGAGCAGGCCCGCGGGCCCGAGCAGGAAGGTCAGCGCGAGCAGCGGGATCACCGCGAGGTGCGGCAGGCCGAGCTGCGCCGCGCGCTGCGCGATCCAGGTGCCGACGAACAGGTCGAACGCGAGGTAGTGGATCCAGCCCGCGGTGAGTGCCGCGTCGACCGCGAACAGCGCGCGCACCTGCGCGATCGAGCCGAAGCCGCCGCCTTCGGCCGTGGGCGCCGTGAGCATCAGCGCGACGTACGCGATCGCGTAGGCGAGCGGCAGCACCCGGCCGGTGATCCGCCAGGTCCACGGCGTCCAGCGGGCCGAGGGCGGCGAGGCGGCGAGCGCGAGCCACGCGGGCAGCGCGAGGCCGTTGGCGATCGCGAAGACGGTGTCGGGCGAGGCGGCCATGGCGTTCGCGTCAGAGCAGCCCGGCGATCGCGGTCAGCGCCGTCAGCGCGGCGGCGCCGGCGACGGTGACCAGGGCGGCCGCGATCGACATCAGCGGTGCGGCGTAGGGGCAGTGCGGGTCGTCCATGCGGGCCTCCTGCGGGTGCGGCGGCGCGGCGGCCGTCGCGGTCGGGTCCGCGCGCGGACCCCATGTGGACTAGACACTGTCTAGTGGGTGACGAGAGGTTAAGGCCCTCGGGTAGACAGTGTCAAGCGAATCGTCTACCGTCGTGCCGGACGACCCGACCGACGCCCCGAACGACGACCGCACCCGATGGCTCCGCCCCGCGCGACCCGCACCCCGCGCACCCCGTCCCCCGACCTGAAGCATCGGATCCTCGAGGCCGCCGCCGAGCTGCTGCGCACCGAAGGGGTCGGCGCACTCAGCATGCGCGAGGTCGCGCGTCGCGCCGGCGTCACCCACCAGGCGCCATACCACCACTTCGAGGACCGCGAGTCGATCCTCGCCGAGCTGGTGACCGGGGGCTTCACGATGCTCGCCGACCGGCTCGCGCACGCGAACGAGGGCGTGGCGCGCCACGGCATCCGGCGCATGCTGCTGGACAGCGGCCATGCCTACGTCGGTTTCGCGATGGAGCAGCCGGGCCGGTTCCGGATCATGTTCAGGCCGGAGCTGTGCGACCCCGCGCGCTTCCCGGCCGCCGCGCAGGCCGGCGAGCGCGCCTACATCGAGCTGATGCGGATGGTCGTGACCGCGTACGGCGTGCCCGACGAGGCGCTCGCGACGTTGCACTGGTCGCTGGTGCACGGCCTCGCGAGCCTGATGGTCGACGGCGGCATGGCCGACCGGATGCCGAGCGAGCGGGCGCAGCGCGCGCACATCGACGCGGTGCTGGAGGCGTTCGTCGACATGACGATGGCATCGACGGCGGCGCGGCGCGCGGTGTCCTGACCGCGAGTCGAGGGCACGGCGCGGCGGCGCGCCGCGGTCAGTGGGTGTCGACCTCGTGGCGCTGCCAGGCGACCGACGTCGAACACAGCGGCACCACGCCCAGCATGCGGACCCGCTTCGTCGCGTCCGTCCGCACGTACAGGTGCCCGCCGACCCGGTACAGCGTCGTGCGCACCGTGTCCGGCTCGCGGCTCGTGTTCTTCGGCGGCAGTTAGCGCCGCCGGTCGCGCGCCGTCAGCGACAGCCCGTCGGCGCCGCACGAGACCTCGGCCGCGGCGAAGCTGCGGCGCACGACCTCGGCGCCGTCGAGGAGGTCGCGCACGTCGAGGGAGCCGTCGGACCGGACGTCGAGCGCGAGCTGCCGCATCACCACCAGCGGATCGTCGGCACGCACCACGTTGATCGGGAGATCGAAGGCCGCCCACGCGCCGTCGCGGATCCCGTCGCGTGGGGGCGCGCCGCCCCGGTCCGGGACCATCGGATCGCCGTACAGCCCGTTGAGCTCCGTGCAGCGCGACGACATGCCGGCGAGCGTCGGCCAGCCTGCGGGGTAGGGCTGCACGCGCGGCTCGCCGACCGGGCCGGCCGCGGGCGCGAGCGCGGGCGCGGGCGCGAGCGCGGGCGCCGCGGCGAGCAGCAGGCCCGACGCGATACGGGCGACGGACCGCGACCACGCCGAGGCGCGCGCGTAGACACGGTGTCCGGACGCGGCGGTCGGAACGCGGTGCATGGCGCGCACTCCAGCGAGCGCCGCGGGGCCTTCGACGCGCCCGGCCGGCGACGGCCGCGCGGAGCCGACGGGCGGTCGCGGTCGGCGGGGACAGCAGTTCGCGGGCGGCGCAGTGGCCCGGGCAGCGCCCGACGCAGCAGCGCGTGCCGCGTCGTGGACGATGCGCAGCGGGGCCCGGATCGCCCGCTCGGCGATCAGCCGGACGGGGCGGCGCTCACCGGTCGGACCGAGGGCCCCGCGCGTGCGCTCCGCGAGGCGCACAGGACGGCCACCGCGAGCCCGAGATCGAGATCCTCGCCGGCCCAGCGGCCGGTGGCGGTGTGCGGAGCGATCGCCGGGCCCTCGCGTGCGTGCTCG
>JBILTM010000316.1:0-3828 GCA_044371545.1 Burkholderiaceae bacterium | reverse complement strand
CGTCCGACAGCCCGAAACCTCGCATCGGCTACCATCCCCGCAGATCCCCCGCCAGGAGCCGCCATGAGCAAGACCATCGTCTCGACCGCCGGTGCGCCCGCCGCGATCGGCCCGTATTCGCAGGCCGTGCGCGTCGGCAACGTCGTCTACCTGTCCGGCCAGATCGCCCTCGACCCCGACAGCGGCCAGCTCGTCGACGGCTTCGAGCACCAGGTCGACCGCGCGTTCCGCAACCTGCGGGCCGTCGCCGAAGCCGCAGGCGGCTCGCTGTCCGACGTCGTCAAGCTGACCCTGTTCCTCACCGACCTGTCGCACTTCCCGAAGGTCAACGAGATCATGCAGCAGCACTTCGCGCAGCCGTACCCGGCGCGCTCGACCGTCGGCGTCGCGAGCCTGCCCCGCGGCGCGCAGTTCGAGGTCGAGGCGACCATGGTGCTGTCCTGATCCTCGACGTGCGGTGACCGACCTCGGGCGCTTCGCGAAGCTCGGCATCCGCACCGACGCCGACCTGCTGCTGCACCTGCCGCTGCGCTACGAGGACGAGACCCGGATCGTCCCGATCGCCGAGGTCCGCGCCGGCGAGACCTGCCAGGTCGCGGGCGAGGTCGTGCACGCCGAGATCGTCGCGCGACCCAGGCGGATGCTGCAGGTCGAGCTCGACGACGGCACCGGCCGGATCACGCTGCGCTTCCTGCACTTCTACGCGTCGCAGGTCGGCCAGCTCGCGGTCGGCCGGCGCGTGCGCGCGCACGGCGACGTGCGCGGCGGCCTCTTCGGCCTCGAGATGGTCCATCCGCGCTACCGGTTGACCGGGCCGGCAGAGCGGCTGCCGCAGCGCCTGACGCCGGTCTATCCGACGGTCCACGGCATCGGCCAGGCCGAGTTGCGCCGCACGATCCTCGAAGCGCTCGCCGAAGCCGACTGGTCCGACACGCTTCGCCCCGGCGTCGCGGAGCGGCTCGGCCTGCCGCCGCTGATGGACGCGCTTCGGCTGCTGCACCAGCCGCCGCCCGACGTGCCGATGTCCGCGATCGAGGACCGCAGCCACCCGGCGTGCCGGCGGCTGGTGTTCGAGGAGCTGCTCGCGCAGCAGCTGTCGCTCAAGCGCGCGCGCGCCGCCCGCGCCCGCCAGCGCGCGGTGCCGCTGCCCGACGGCGACGGACCCGCGCGACTCCTCGCCGCGCTGCCGTTCGGGCTGACCGGCGCGCAGCGCCGCGCGTGGGCCGAGGTCTCGCGCGACCTCGGCGGCACGGAGCCGATGAATCGGCTGCTGCAGGGCGACGTCGGCAGCGGCAAGACTGTGGTCGCCGCGCTCGCCGCGATGCAGGCGATCGGCAACGGCCGGCAGGCGGCGCTGATGGCGCCGACCGAGATCCTCGCCGAGCAGCACCACCGCAAGCTCGTGCCGTGGCTCTCCCCGCTCGGCGTGCGGGTCGCGTGGCTCGCGGGGTCGCTCACGCCGGCGCAGAAGCGCAAGGTGCGGGCCGCAGCGGCCGCCGGCGAGGTCGACCTGCTGGTCGGCACGCACGCGCTCGTCGAGGAGTCGGTCGAGCTGCCGGTGCTCGGCCTCGCGATCGTCGACGAACAGCACCGCTTCGGCGTCGCGCAGCGGCTCGCACTGCGCGCGGGGCGCGGCGAAGCACTGCCGCACCAGCTGATGATGAGCGCGACGCCGATCCCTCGCACGCTCGCGATGACCTACTACGCGGACCTCGACCTGTCGGTGATCGACGAGCTGCCGCCGGGCCGCACGCCGGTCGTCACCAAGCTGGTGGCCGAGGGGCGGCGCGACGAGGTCGTCGCGCGGGTGCGCGCCGCGGTCGCGCAGGGTCGGCAGGCCTACTGGGTCTGCCCGCTGATCGAGGAGTCGGAGGCGCTCGAGCTGCAGACCGCGATCGACACGCACGTCGCGCTGTCGGCGGAGCTCGACGGCCTGCGGGTCGGGCTGGTCCACGGCCGCCAGCCGCCCGCCGAGAAGGCCGCGACGATGGACGGCTTCACGCGCGGCGAGATCGACCTGCTGGTGTCGACGACGGTGATCGAGGTCGGCGTCGACGTGCCCAACGCGTCGCTGATGGTGATCGAGCACGCCGAGCGCTTCGGCCTCGCGCAGCTGCACCAGCTGCGCGGCCGCGTCGGGCGCGGCACCGCCGAGAGCGTCTGCGTGCTGCTGTATCGCGCTCCGCTGTCGGCGAACGCGCGCGAGCGGCTGCGCACGATGTACGAGACGACCGACGGCTTCGAGATCGCGCGGCGCGACCTGCAGTTGCGCGGGCCGGGCGAGTTCCTCGGCGCGCGGCAGTCGGGGATGGCGCTGCTGCGCTTCGCCGACCTGGAGCGCGACGTGGAGCTGGTCGAGGCGGCGCGCGAGGAGGCGGCCGCGATGCTCGCCGGACCGCGGGACGCGGTCGACGCGCACCTGCACCGCTGGCTCGCCGGGCGCGAGGAGTTCCTCAAGGCGTGAGCCGGGGTTTCGGCGAGCACTGCTCGCCGCCGGCTCACGGGGTCCCGGCATGCTTGCCGGGACCGCGCGCCGCAGGCGTGAGCCGGGACTCAGTGCCCCTCGGGCTCGACCCCCACCGCCACCAGCACCCGCGACACCATGTTGTACGCGGCGATCGTCACCACCAGCTCGAACGCCAGCCGCGGATCGGGCAGCGCTGCCTTGACCGCGTCGAAGGTGGCGTCGGCGACGCGCACGGAGCGCGTCATCTCGACCGTCAGCGCGAGCGCCGCGCGTTCGGCCGCATCGAACAGCGCCGTGTTCCGGGAGGCCGCCTCCGGGTCGCGCATGGCCGCGAGCTGCGACTCGGTGCCGCCCGCAGCGACGAACAGCGGCGCGTGGTGTCCCCACTCGTACTCGGCGCCGTTCAGGACCGCGACCACGCACATCGCCAGCTCGCGCAGCTTCGGCGAGAGCGCGAGGTCCTTGCGGATCGCGCCCATCATCGTGTTCCAGCCCGCGGCCACCGGCGGGCTGTGCAGCAGGATCCGGTCGAGGTTCAGCAGCGCGCCGCCGCGCCGGGCGCGGATCGCGTCGACGATCTCGCTGGGCTCGGCGAGGTCCTGGGGCACGTAGGGCAGGCGGGCCATTCGTCCATCCGGATGAGGGGGATCACCCGCGGAATGATCGCACGGTCGAGATCGGGACCCGGGCGCATCGGCGCCTTCGCGGCCCGATACCTGCGCGCCCGGGCGGGTCGGGAGCCGCTGCTAGAATCGGCCGCATGACCCTGACCGAGCTCAAGTACATCGTCGCGGTCGCGCGGGAGCGCCATTTCGGCCGCGCGGCGGAGGCATGCCACGTGAGCCAGCCGACGCTGTCGGTCGCGATCCGCAAGCTCGAGGACGAGCTCGGGGTGCCGCTCTTCGAGCGCGGGGGCACCGAGGTCACCGTGACCCCGGTCGGGCTGCAGATCGTCGCGCAGGCGCAGCGCGTGCTCGACGAGACCGCGACCATCCGCGAGATCGCCGAGCAGGGGCGCGACCCGCTCGCCGGCGCGCTGCGGGTCGGCGTGATCTACACGATCGGGCCGTACCTGCTGCCGCTCGCGATGCGCCGGATGATCGACGACGCCCCGCAGATGCCGCTGCTGCTGCAGGAGCACTACACGGTGCGCCTCCTCGAGCTGCTGCGCCAGGGTGACATCGACGTCGCGATCGTCGCGGAGCCGTTCCCCGACCAGGGCTTCGCGACCTGCCCGCTCTACGACGAGCCGTTCGTCGTCGCGGTGCCGCTCGCGCACCCCTGGGCGCGCCGCGAGTCGATCGCTTCGGTCGAACTCAAGCGCCAGACGATGCTGCTGCTCGGCACCGGCCACTGCTTCC
>JBILTM010000150.1:0-13285 GCA_044371545.1 Burkholderiaceae bacterium | reverse complement strand
GGCGTGCCTGAGCTTCGCCGACGTGCGCGGGATGTTCGCTCTGTGGGGACAGCGCCGCATCGAGTGCCTGCTGTCGCTCGCGAGCTTCCTCGGCGTGGCGCTGGTCGGCGTCATCGAGGGCATCGGGCTGGCGATCGTGCTGTCGATGGCGGTGGTCGTCTGGAAGGCCTGGCATCCGTACCGCGCCACGCTGGTGCGCGTCGACGGCCGGAAGGGGTATCACGACGCCTCGCGGCACCCCGAGGGCCGCGCGGTGCCGGGGCTGGTGATCTTCCGCTGGGATGCGCCGCTGTTCTTCGCGAACGCCGAGCTGTTCCACGACGAGGTGCTCGCCGAGGTGGGCCGCGCCGGCCCGGGAGTCCGGAGGGTGCTGGTCGCCGCCGACGCGATCGTCGACGTCGACGTGACCGCGGCCGACGTGCTCCTCGAACTCGACGCCGCGCTGCAGCGGGCGGGCGTCGAGCTGCACTTCGCCGGGCTCAAGGGCCCGGTCAAGGACCGGCTCGTCCGGCTGGGGCTGTCCGGCCGCTTCGACGCCGGGCACTACGAGGAGACCGTCGGCAGCGCGGTCAACCGCTACCGGGCGCGCTTCGGCGTCGACTGGAAGGACTGGGACGAGTCCTGACGCGCGGGACCCCGCGCGGCGGGCCCGCCGTCGCGCGGCCGCGCCGACGCCGCCCGGTACAATGTGTACCGACCCCCCGAATCGACCGAGCACGCCACGATGGCCCAGTACGTCTTCACCATGAACCGCGTGGGCAAGATCGTCCCGCCCAAGCGCCAGATCCTCAAGGACATCTCGCTGTCGTTCTTCCCGGGCGCCAAGATCGGCGTGCTCGGCCTGAACGGCTCGGGCAAGTCGACGCTGCTGAAGATCATGGCCGGCGTCGACCGCGACATCGAGGGCGAGGCCACGCCGATGCCCGGCATCAAGATCGGCTACCTGCCGCAGGAGCCTCAGCTCGACGCCGACAAGACCGTGCGCGAGGAGGTCGAGAGCGCGCTCGGCCAGATCGCCGCCGCGAAGAAGCGGCTCGACGAGATCTACGCGGCCTACGCCGAGCCCGACGCGGACTTCGACAAGCTCGCGACCGAGCAGGCCGAGCTCGAGGCGGTGATCTCCACCAGCGGCGGCGACAACACCGAGGGCATGCTCGAGGTCGCCGCCGACGCGCTGCGCCTGCCGCCCTGGGACGCGAAGATCGGCCCGCTGTCGGGCGGCGAGAAGCGCCGCGTCGCGCTGTGCAAGCTGCTGCTCTCCAAGCCCGACATGCTGCTGCTCGACGAGCCGACCAACCACCTCGACGCCGAGTCGGTCGACTGGCTCGAGCAGTTCCTGCACCGCTTCCCGGGCACGGTGGTGGGCGTCACCCACGACCGCTACTTCCTCGACAACGCGGCCGAGTGGATCCTCGAGCTCGACCGCGGCTCGGGCATCCCCTGGAAGGGCAACTACAGCTCGTGGCTCGAGCAGAAGCAGAACCGGCTGAAGAACGAGGAGGCCTCCGAGTCCGCGCGCCAGAAGGCGCTGAAGAAGGAGCTCGAGTGGGTCCGCCAGAACCCGAAGGGGCGCCAGGCCAAGAGCAAGGCCCGCATCGCGCGCTTCGAGGAGCTGGCCTCGCACGAGTACCAGAAGCGCAACGAGACGGCGGAGATCTTCATCCCGGTCGGCGAGCGCCTGGGCAACGAGGTCATCGAGTTCGTCAACGTCAGCAAGGCGTTCGGCGACCGGCTGCTGATCGACAACCTGAGCTTCAAGGTGCCGGCGGGTGCGATCGTCGGCATCATCGGCCCGAACGGCGCCGGCAAGTCGACGATCTTCCGGATGATCACCGGCATCGAGAAGCCGGACTCCGGCGAGGTCAAGGTCGGCCCGACCGCGCAGCTCGCCTACGTCGACCAGTCGCGCGACGCGCTGGAAGCGAACAAGAACGTCTGGGAGGCGGTCTCGGGCGGCGCCGACATCCTCACGGTCGGGCGCTTCGAGATCCAGTCGCGCGCCTACATCGGCCGCTTCAACTTCAAGGGCCAGGACCAGCAGAAGCTGGTCGGTTCCCTGTCCGGCGGCGAGCGCGGCCGGCTGCACCTCGCCAAGACGCTGCTCACCGGCGGCAACGTGCTGCTGCTCGACGAGCCGTCGAACGACCTCGACGTCGAGACGCTGCGTGCGCTGGAAGACGCGCTGCTCGACTTCGCCGGCAGCATCATGGTGATCTCGCACGACCGCTGGTTCCTCGACCGGATCGCGACGCACATCCTCGCGGCGGAGGGCGACTCGCAGTGGACGTTCTTCGACGGCAACTACCAGGAGTACGAGGCCGACAAGCGTCGCCGCCTCGGCGAGGAAGCCGCGCGGCCGCATCGGCTGCGCTTCAAGCCGCTGAAGTGAGGTGAGCCCGGCGCATCGCGCGGTCCCCGCGCGCGAGCGCGTCGTCCCCGCGCGCTTGCGCGCCGTCCCCGCGCGCTTGCGCGCCGTCCGTGTCGCCGCGATCGCCTCGGTGGCGCTCGCCGTGCTCGCCGCGATCGCGGCCGGGCTCTACCTGCTCGCCGCGCGCTCGATCGAGTCGGCGGTGCTCGAGTCGCTCGGGCCGAACGCGACGATCGGCGCGGTGCGGATCCGGCCGGGCCGCGTCGAGATCGAGCGCCTGAGCGTCGCTGCGCCCGAGGGCTGGCCGGCGCGCGAGACGCTGGCCGCGCGGCGCGTGGTCGTCGTGCCCGAGCTGTCGACGCTGCTGGGTGCGCGCGTGCGGATCGCGAGCGTGACCGTCGAGGACGCGTACCTGTCGGTGCTGCGCACCGGCGACGGACGGGTGCGGCTGCTGCCGAGGCTGCTGAAGGACACGCCGATGGGCGAGGGCGCGCCGCCCGCGTCGCGGGCCGCGCTCACCGCGACGCCCGCGACGGGCGGCCCCGCCGCGGCCCCGCCCGACGCGGCGCACTCGACCACCATCGGCCGCGTCGTGCTGCGCGGGGGCGCGCTCGAGTTCTTCGACGCGTCGGTGCGCCGCCCGCCGCACGCATTGCGCGTCGAGGCGGTGTCGGCCGAGCTCCACGACCTGGTGCTGCCGGCGCTCGACGTGCGCTCGCGGCTGCGCCTCGACGGCACGGTGAAGGCCGCCGCGGGGCGCTCGCCCGCGCACGACGGCCGGGTGTCGATCGAAGGCTGGGCGGTGCCGTCGACGCGCGACTCGCAGCTGCGCTCGACGCTGCGCGGCATCGACCTCGTCGCGCTGCAGCCCTACCTGCTGAAGGCGGCCGACGGCGGCGTGCGCGCGGGCACGCTCGACCTGGAGCTCGCATCGACCGTCGAGCGCGCCCGGCTGCGAGCGCCCGGCCGCCTGTCGCTCTCCGGGCTCGAGCTCGCGCCCGCGTCGGGCAGCTTCCTCGGCCTGCCGCGCGAGGCGGTGCTCGCGCTGCTGAAGAACCGCGCGGGCCGCATCGAGCTCGACTTCGTGCTCGACGGCCGCCTCGACGACCCGCGCTTCTCGCTGTCCGAGGATCTCGCGGTGCGCGTCGCAGCCGGCCTCGCCGAGAGCCTCGGCGTCGGCCTCGGGGACCTGGCGCGCGGCGTCGGCGGCGCGGGACAGCGCGCGATCGACGCCGCGACCGGCGCGATCCGCGGGCTGCTCGGACGCTGAGCGCGCGGCCGTGGCCCGCCACCGCCACCACGTCTACGTCGTGCTGCTCGACGACGTCGTGATGAACGACCGCCGGTTCGTGCAGGCCAATCCCGACTGGAACGCGACGCGCCCGTGCGTCTATGTCGGCATGACCGGCCTCACGCCGGAACTGCGCTTCGCGCGGCACAAGGCGGGCGTCAAGGCGAACCGGTTCGTGCGCGAGCACGGGCTGCGGCTGCTGCCCGAGCTCTACGCGTACGCGAACCCGATGCCGTACGCGGCGGCCCGCGAGATGGAGGTCGAACTCGCGCTCGGCCTGCGCGCGGAGGGCTACGCGGTGTGGCAGGCCTGACGGTTCCCCCGCCCTGACGGCCCTCGCGTTTTTCAATACACTCGGCCGGTGCGCAGCGGGGCGAAGCGGGGTGGGTCGACGTCGCGGGGATCGAGGACGATCAGCCTGCAGACGCTGCTCGTCATGCTGCCGGCGCTCGCGACGCTGCCGCTGATCGCGTTCTCGCTGTGGCTGCTGCACCTGGTCTGGCAGAACGGCCAGTCCGACGCGCGGCGCGACCTTCAGCAGATGGCGACGACGCTCGCAGTCGCGCTCGACCGAGAGGTCGCCGGCTCGATCCGCGAGCTGCAGCGGATCGCCGAGTTCCCGACCCTCGCCGAGCAGGACCTCGCCGCCTTCCACGCCTACGCGCGCGAGCTCGTCGCGCGCAACGACGGCTGGGACAACGTCGCGGTCATCGACCGCGGCGGCGCGGTCGTGCTCAACGCCGCGCTGCCGTTCGAGCCGCGCCCCGAGATCCACATCGACCTGCCGCACATCCGCGCGACCATCGAGACCGGGCGGCCGCAGGTGTCGGACGTCTACCAGAGCCGGCGCACCGGCGAGCGCGCGATCGGCGTCGCGGTGCCGGTGATGCGCGGCGGCGAGGTCCGATGGGTGCTGACCGCGCGCCTGAGCTACGACGTGCTGTCGCGCTTCGTCGGCGAGCAGCTGTACCGCGAGGGCGCGCTCGCCGCGGTCGCCGACCGGCAACTGCGGATCGTCGCGCGCAGCCGCGAGGCGGCCCGTTTCTTCGGGCACCCGGTCACCGACGACCTGCGTGCCGCGCTCGGGGAGAGCCCGGAGCGCGGTACGCACCGGCTGGTCACGCTCGACGGCGCCGCGGTCCTCGCCGCGTGGGAGCGCATGCCCTCGGGCTGGACCGTCACGATCGGGGTGCCGGTCGCCGTGTTCGACGCGCCGCTGCAGCGCTCGTTCGGCGGGCTGCTCGCGTTCGGCCTCGTCGTGCTCGCGGCGGGCGTCGGGCTCAGCCTGATGCTCGGGCGGCGGATCTCGGCGGCGATCGACGCGGTCGCGACCGATGCGCGCACCCTCGCCGACGGCGACCCGATCGCCGAGCGCCGCTCGTCGATCCGGCAGGTCTCGACGCTGTTCGCCTCGCTGCGCGAGGCGAGCCGCGCACAGCGCGACAAGGAGCAGGCGCGCGAGCAGGCGGTCGAGGCGCTGCGCGAGGCCGACCGGCGCAAGGACGAGTTCCTCGCGATGCTCGCGCACGAGCTGCGCAACCCGCTCGCGCCGCTGCGCAACGCGATGGGCGTGCTGTCGCGCACGCTCCCCGCGGGCACGTCGCAGCGCCAGGCCGTCGAGATGTCCGACCGGCAGGTCCGCCGGCTCACGCGCCTCGTCGACGACCTGCTCGACGTGTCGCGGATCTCGCAGGGCAAGATCGCGCTGCACCGCGAGCCGGTGTCGATCGCAGCGGCGGTCGCCGACGCGGTCGAGGCGGTGCGCCCGGCGATCGAGGAGCGCCGGCAGCGGCTCTCGTTGCGGCTGCCGGACTCCGCGCCGGTGGTGTTCGCCGACGGCGTGCGGCTCGCGCAGGTCTTCGAGAACCTGCTGTCGAACGCGTCGAAGTACACCGACCCGGGCGGCGTGATCGAGGTCGCGGTCGAGGACCCGCCCGATGCGGTGCGCGTGCGGGTGCGCGACACCGGCATCGGCCTGCCGCCCGACCAGCTCGAGCGCGTGTTCGAGCTGTTCACCCAGGTCGACTCGAGCCGCGACCGCGCGCAGGGCGGGCTCGGTATCGGCCTGTCGCTGGTCCGCCAGCTGGTCGAGCTGCACGGCGGCACCGTCACCGCGAGCAGCGACGGCCCGGGGCGGGGCGCGTGCTTCGTCGTCGCGATGCCGCGCGCGTGCGCCGCGGTCGCGACCGCCTGAGGCGGCCGAGCCGAGGTTCCGCGGGGCGGGCGCCCCGGTCGCCAAGCGGCGGCGCACGGTGCATGATGCCGGCTCGTCGACATCGAGACAGGGAGACACGCCGATGGACTACCGCTGCGCACACCGCTGGGCGTTCCCGAAGTGGGGCGCCGCGCTGGAGCGGATCGAGGAGCGGCTCGAGGCGCCGGTGGGCCGCGAGGTCACGGTGCGGGTCACCCACTGCGGCATCTGCCACTCCGACCTGCACATCCAGCAGGGCGGCTTCGACATGGGCGGCGGCAAGCTGTCGTCGCTCGAGCGCGCCGGCACGAAGCTGCCGGTGACGATGGGCCACGAGATCGGCGGCGAGGTCGTCGAGGTCGGCCCGGATGTCACCGACGCGAAGGTCGGCGACCGCGTGGTCGTCTATCCGTGGCTCGGCTGCGGCGAGTGCCCGACCTGCCTGTCCGGCAACGACCACCTGTGCAACCGGGGCGCGCGCAACCTCGGCATCCAGCTGCCCGGCGGCTACTCGGACCTGGTCCGCGTGCCGCACGAGCGCTACCTGGTGCCGGTCGGCACGCTCGACCCGGCGCGGGCCGCGACCTTCGCGTGCGCGGGCATCACCGCGTACGGCGCGATCCGCAAGCTGCCCGAGGCGGGCCCCGACGACTGGATCGCGGTGATCGGCTGCGGCGGCGTCGGCATGACCGCGGTCGCGCTGCTCTCGGCGCTGTCGAAGGCGAAGGTGATCGCGGTCGACCCGGACCCGGCCAAGCGCGAGACCGCGAAGCGCTACGGTGCGGCGCTGGTCGTCGACCCGAAGGACGCCGACGCGGCGCGCACGATCGTCAAGGCGAGCGGCAACAACGTGCTCGGCGTCGTCGACTTCGTCGGCGCCGAGTCGAGCTCGTCGCTCGGCGTCGGGATCGTGCGGCGCGGCGGCATCGTGGTGATCGTCGGCCTGTTCGGCGGCGAGTTCCGCACGCCGGTGCCGATGTTCCCGCTGAAGTCGATGGCGGTGCAGGGCTCGTACGTCGCGGGGCTCAACGAGCTGCGCGAGCTGATCGCGCTCGCGCAGCGCGTGACGCTGCCCGAGATCCCGCTGACGCTGCGCCCGCTCGCCGAGGTCAACCGCTCGCTCGAGGACCTCGCGGCGGGCCGGGTGGTCGGGCGGGTGGTGCTGCAGCCTTGAGGCGCGGCGGGGCGGGCACGCGGGCGTCGCGCCGCGCGTTCGTGGCCGCGGCGGGCGGGCTCGCCCTCGCGGGCGCGGCGCGTGCGCAGGACGCGCCGTGGCCCTCGCGCCCGCTGACGATGGTCGTGCCGTTCCCGCCGGGCGGCGTCGCCGACCTCGTCGGCCGCCCGGTGGCGGCGGCGCTCGAGAAGCAGCTCGGCCAGCCGGTCGTCGTCGAGAACCGCGCGGGCGCGGGCGGGGGCCTCGGCATGCAGCAGGTCGCGCGCGCGAAGTCCGACGGCCACACGCTGCTGATGGCGCTGTCGTCGATCTCGATCCTGCCCGAGGCCGATCGCGTGCTCGGCCGCGCGCCGATGTACGCGCACCGCGACCTGGTGCCCGTCGCGCGCTTCACCGCCGACCCGGTGGTGCTCGCGGTGCGCGCCGACGCCCCCTGGAAGACCGTCGCGGACTTCGTCGACGACGCCAGGCGCCGCCCGGGCCAGATCCCGTACGGCTCGTCGGGCAACTACGGCACGATGCACGTGCCGATGGAGATGCTCGCCGCACGCGCCGGCGCGAAGCTGCTGCACGTGCCGTACACCGGCGCGGGCCCGGCGGTGGTGGGCCTGCTCGGCGGGCAGGTCGACGCGCTCGCGACCGGGCCCTCGAGCATCGTCCAGCAGGTGAAGGCGGGGAAGGTCCGCGTGCTCGGCAGCTGGGGCGATGCGCGGCTCGCGTCGCTGCCCGACGTGCCGACGCTGAAGGAGGCGGGCTTCGACGTGGCGTTCTCTCAGTGGGCGGGGCTCTTCGTGCCGGCCGGCACGCCCGAGCCGGTCGTCGCGCGGCTGCGCGCCGCGTCGCGGGCGATCCTCGCGGACGCGCAGATGCTGCAGCGCTTCGAGACCCTCGGCACGCCGCTGCAGTACCTCGACGCGCCGGAGTTCGCGCGATTCTACGAGCGCGAGAACGACGTGCTGTCCGACGTCGTGCGGCGCATCGGCAAGGTGGAGTGACGACATGCCCCTCGATCCCCAGGTCCGCGAGCTGCTCGATCGGCTCGTCGTCGGCCGACCCGCGCTGAACACGCTGCCGGTCGACGTCGGCCGGCGCGCCTACGCCGAGTCCTCGGCGAAGCTGATCCCGAAGCCCGATGCGCCGCTCGACGTCGCGGACCGCTCGATCGACGGGCCCGCGGGCCCGCTGCGGGTACGCGTCTACCGGCCGCCGCACGCGGCGGGTCCGCGGCCGATGGTGGTGTTCTTCCACGGCGGCGGCTGGGTGGTCTGCGACCTCGACACCCACGACGCCGCCTGCCGCAGGCTCGCGCTCGGCGCCGACGCGGTCGTCGTCTCGGTCGACTACCGGCTCGCGCCCGAGCACCGCTTCCCGGCCGCGCCCGACGACTGCGCGGCGGCGACGCGCTGGGCGTTCGCGAACGCCGCGTCGCTCGGCGCCGACCCGGCGCGCGTCGTGCTCGCCGGCGACAGCGCGGGCGGCAACCTCGCCTGTGCGGTGTCGCTGCGGCTGCGCGACGAGGATGGCCCGCGTGCGCGCGGCCAGCTGCTCGTCTACCCGGTGACCGACCACTGGAGCGCGGGGTTTCCGTCGTACGCCGAGTTCGCCGAAGGCTACGGGCTCACGCGCGACGTGATGGGCTGGTTCTGGGACCACTACCTCGGCGAGCCGCTCGACGCGACGCGCGCCGCCGCGCTGTCGCCGCAGGCCGTGCCGCTGCGGGCCCCCGAGCTGCGCGGCCTGCCGCCGGCGCTGGTGCTGACCGCCGAGTGCGACGTGCTGCGCGACGAGGGCGAGGCCTACGCGGCGCGCCTGCGCGAGGCCGGCGTCGACGCGACGCTCGAGCGCTGCGCCGGCATGCACCACGGCTTCTTCAACTGGGGCGGCGTGCTCGACGGCGCGGACCGCGCGATCGCGCGGGCGTGCGCGTGGATCCGCGCGACCACGGCGTGAGCGCCGGCGGGGGCCTGCGGCTGTTCGGCCACCCGAGCACCGCGAGCATGATCCCGCACCTGCTGCTGCGCGAGCTCGACGCGCCGTTCGAGTGGGTGCACGTCGACCGCACGCGCGACGCGCACAAGGCGCCCGACGACCTGCGGCTGAACCCGAACGGCCTGATCCCGATGCTCGAGCGCGTCTGCGACGCGCTGCGCGACTCCATGCACGCGGTCAGCGAGGCGGGCTGCGACGGCGTGTTCTACTCGATCAACGGCGCGATCACGCCGCCCGCCAAGCGCGGCATCGACGACGCGACCTACCGGACCTTCGTGCGGCCGTACGAGATCCGCATGGCCGAGGCGATGGCCGGCATGGTGCGGGTGCTGCACGTGCACGGCAGCTCGCTCACGATCGAGCGGGTGCTCGACTGTCCGTTCGAGGTGCCGAGCGTCTCGGACCGGCTCAAGGGCAACCCGACGCTCGCCGAGCTGCGCGGCCTGACCGACCGCCGCCTGATGGGCGGCATCGACGAGTCGTCGATCATCGAGATGTCGCTGCCCGAGGTGCGCGCGCAGGTGCGCGACGCGATCGCGCAGGCGGGCCGCGAGCGCTTCATCCTGTCCCCCGGGTGCACGATCCCGACGCAGACGCCCCGGTACCTGCCGAAGGCGCTGCGCGAGACGGTGGAGACGGTGTGAGCGCCGGTCCGAGGCGACGCGCGCTCGGCGCAATCGCGACGGCGCTGGTCGCGTCCGCCGCGACGCCGCGCATCGGGCGGGCGCAATCGGCCGCGCGCGACGCGGCGACGCCGATGGAGACGGGCCGACCCAGCGCGACCGCGTTCGGCGCGGCCGCGCTGCGCGCCGCGCACCAGCTGCTCGACGCGCCGCCGGTCTTCGAGGATCCGCTCGCGCTGCGCGTGCTCGGGGCGCGCGTGGCCGCCGCGATCGCCGCGGACCCGCAGCGCGCGGGCACGCCCGCCTCGCTGCGCGCCCTGGTGTCGCTGCGCAGCCGCCATGCCGAGCAGGCGCTCGCCGACGCGGTCGGGCGCGGCGCGCGCCAGTACGTGGTGCTCGGCGCCGGGCTCGACACCTTCGCGTACCGCAACCCGTTCGACGCGGCCGGTCTGCGGGTCTTCGAGGTCGACCATCCGGCCACGCAGCGCTGGAAGCGCGCGCGGCTCGCGGAGGCCGGCATCGAGGTGCCCGCGTCGGCGTCGTTCGCGCCGGTCGACTTCGAGCGCGACACGCTCGCCGACGGCCTCGCGCGCGCCGGCTTCGACGCGGACGCGCCGGCGTTCTTCTCGCTGCTGGGCGTGATCGTCTACCTGCCCCGCGACGCGGCGATGGCGACGCTCGGCTGGGTCGCGGGCCGGCCGCGCGGCAGCGCGATCGCGTTCGACTACGCGCTGGTCGCCGAGCGGCTCGATCCGGCCGCGCGTGCCGCGCGCGACGCGATGGCGCGCCGCGTCGCCGAGGCGGGCGAGCCGTGGATCACGCACTTCGACCCGCCCGAGCTGGCGCGCACGCTGCGTGCGATCGGCTTCGCGACCGTCGAGGACCTCGGCGGCGATGCGCTGCATGCGCGGTACGCGGTCGACGGCCGGCGCGCGCCGCCGCTGTCGGGCGCCTCGCGGATGATGGTCGCGAGCCGCTGACCCGGCCGGACCGAGGGCCCGCCCCGGTCAGCCCGCCCCGGTCAGCGCGCGCAGCCGCGTGACGGCCGGCTCGACGTCCAGCCCTTCGCGCGCGAGCCACTCGGGGTTCCAGTAGGTGTCGGCGTAACGCTCGCCGCCGTCGCAGATCAGCGTGACCACGCTGCCCGCACGCCCGTCCGCGTGCATCCGCGCCGCGAGCCCGATCGCCGCCCACAGGTTCGTGCCGGTCGAGCCGCCGACGCGCCGGCCGAGCACCCGCTCGAGCCACCCGATCGCGCCGAGGCTCGCCGCGTCGGGCACCGCGATCACCTCGTCGACGAGCGCGCGCACGAACGACGGCTCGACGCGCGGCCGCCCGATGCCTTCGATCCGCGAGCCGCGGGGACGGGTGATCGTCGGGTCGCCGTCGCGGTGGTACGCGTGGAACACCGAGAACTCCGGGTCGGCGACCGCGATCCGCGTCGTCGCGTAGCGCGGCCGGTAGCGGACCCAGCGGCCGAGCGTCGCCGACGTGCCGCCGGTGCCGGCGCCGACGACGACCCAGTCCGGCACCGGGTGCGGCTCGAGCGACAGCTGCTCGAACAGGCTCTCGGCGATGTTGTTGTTGCCCCGCCAGTCGGTCACGCGCTCGGCGAAGGTGAACTGGTCCATGTAGTGGCCGCCGCGCTCGCGGGCGATCCGCGCCGCCGCCGCGTAGATGTCGCGGCCCGGGACCGTCACGCACTCGCCGCCCAGCCGGCGGATCTCCTCGAGCTTGCGCGCGGCGGTGGTGTCCGGGGCGACCGCGACGAACGGCAGGCCGAGCAGCCGCGCGAACCACGCCTCGGAGATCGCGGTGCTGCCCGACGAGGCCTCGACGATCGTCGTGCCCGCGTGGATCGAGCCGTTGACGAGGCCGTAGAGGAACAGCGAGCGGGCGAGGCGGTGCTTCAGGCTGCCGGTCGGGTGCGTCGACTCGTCCTTGAGGTACAGGTGCACGCCGGGCATCGCCGGCAGCGGCAGCCTCAGCAGGTGCGTGTCGGCCGAGCGGTTGAACTCGGCGGCGATCGTCGAGACGGCGTCGCGGATCCACGCGCGGTCGGCATCGCTGCCGGGCGCGTGGTGGGTCGGGGCGGGGACGCTCATCGTGCGGACGGCCGGGAGGACGCGACCACGCGATGATGGCACAGGGCCGGGGCGCGTCCGGCGGACGCAGCCCGGGGGCCCGCGTGGGTCAGAGGCGCTCGAAGATCGCCGCGATGCCCTGGCCGCCGCCGATGCACATCGTCACCAGCGCATAGCGCCCGCCGACGCGCTGCAGCTCGTGCAGCGCCTTGGTGGTGATGATCGCGCCGGTCGCGCCGATCGGGTGGCCGAGCGAGATGCCGCTGCCGTTCGGGTTGACCTTGGCCGGGTCGAGGCCGAGTTCCCGGGTGACCGCGCAGGCCTGCGCGGCGAACGCCTCGTTCGACTCGATCACGTCGAGCTGCGAGGCCTTCAGGCCGGCGCGCTCCAGCGCCTTGCGCGAGGCCGGCACCGGGCCGATGCCCATGATCTTCGGGTCGACGCCGGCGTGGCCGTAGGAGACCAGTCGCGCGAGCGGCTTCAACCCGGCCTTCTCGGCCGCGACGCGCTCCATCAGCACGACCGCGGACGCCGCGTCGTTGATGCCCGACGCGTTGCCGGCGGTGACGGTGCCGTTCTCCTTGAGGAAGACCGGCTTGAGCTTCGCCATGTCGTCCATCGTCGCGTCGTGGCGGATGTGCTCGTCGGCGTCGAACAGCACCGTGCCCTTCCTCGACTTCAGTTCGACCGGCACGATCTGGCCCTTGAAGAGGCCCGCCTTGCTCGCGGCCGACGCGCGACGGTGGCTCTCGAGCGCGAGGCCGTCCTGGTCCTGGCGGGTGATGCCGTACTTCGCGGCGACGTTCTCGGCGGTGACGCCCATGTGGATCACGTCGAACGGGTCGTGCAGCGCGCCGGTCATCATGTCGAGCGTCTTGAAGTCGCCCATCCGCGCGCCCCAGCGCGCGCTCGGCACGATGTACGGGCCGCGGCTCATCGACTCTGCGCCGCCGCCGATCGCGACGTCGGTGTCGCCGAGCAGCACGCTCTGCGCGGCCGAGACGATCGCCTGCAGGCCCGAGCCGCACAGCCGGTTGACGTTCATCGCGGGCACGTCCTGCGTGAGGCCGCCGTCGATCGCTGCGACGCGCGACAGGTACATGTCCTTCGGCTCGGTGTTGATCACGTGGCCGAACACCACCGCGCCGACCTGCCCCGGCTGCACGCCGGCGCGGGCCACCGCCTCGCGGACCACCAGCGCCGCGAGCTGGGTGGGCGGCACGTCCTTCAGGCTGCCCCCGAAGGTTCCGATCGCGGTGCGGACCGCGCTGACGACGACGACTTCCCTCATGTCGGCTCTCCCTGATTCGGCCTGTGACGGGGTGTTCCTGTTCGACCGCGAGTGTGCCGCGTCCGGCTGACGGACGCCTTACGGCCCGCGAGTTCTCTATGATGGGGGTCAAATGACGCCGATGCACCTTCACCGCGCGCGCCGGCTCGCGCCCCGCGCCGATGGCCGCGCCTGAGGACGCCGCGCGCGGCGCCGCCACCGCCGTCGGCGACGCGATCGTCGCGGTCGTGGCGCGCGGGCCCGGTACCCGCGAGGCGGCCGTGCCCCCCCC